>CAYMCD010000004.1:0-64941 GCA_964388845.1 uncultured Verrucomicrobiota bacterium | reverse complement strand
TTATATTGGAGCCGCGACGCCCCCGTCGCGCTTGGGGCATACGCCCGGCGGGGTCACCGGGTCTCCATGTTCAGGGATTATACCGCGCGCCGGAAACATCGGGCGGCGAGGCGGCGGCGCGCGTTCCCGGCCGGGGCGAAATTTCCAACGTCTGGAAAAACTGCGGCGGGCGGCTTCCAACGTCTGTAATTTACAGACGCTGTAAAAAAATCATTCGCGGAACGCGGTCACGCCGTCCAGCGTCGGCGCGTCGGCGAACAGCATCACGAGGCGGTCAAACCCCAGCGCGATGCCGCCGCTCGGCGGCATCGCCGCCAGCGCCGCGAGGAAGGCCTCGTCAACCGGGTAGACCTCCTTCCCGCGCGCGCGGCGCGCGCGGGCGGCCTCCTCGAATCGCGAGCGCTGCTCCACAGGATCGGCGAGCTCCGAATAGGCGTTGGCCAGCTCGAGGCCGCCGATGTAGAGCTCCCATCGTTCGGCGACCGCGGGATCCGAGGGCTTGCGTCGCGCCAACGCGGCCGCGGGCGCGGGATAGTCGGTCAGCACAACGGGCACATCGCGCGGCAGCGCGGGCTCCACCTTCTCAACAAGATCGAGATTGAACCGGTCCTCATCCCACGCGGCGACCGGGTCCCATCCGGCCCACCGGACAAACGCCTCGCGGACAGTGATGCGTTCCCATCGGGGTAATAGATCTATGGTTTGATGTTGGTAGGCCATCTGGCAGGGCGGGGCCTCCGGACCCGCCGGCTGAAGCAACGCGCCCGGAGGCGTCGCCCCACCCTCCGCAAGTGACCCGGCCAGATGCGCAATGAGGGCCTTGGTGTCGGCGAGGATATCGGTGTAATCGGCATGGGCGCGGTACCACTCCAGCATGGTGTATTCGGGGTGGTGCCGGTCGCCGCGCTCGCCCATGCGGAAGCAGGGCCCGAGCTGGAAGATTTTTTCGAAGCCCGCGGCGAGCAGGCGTTTCATGTGCAGCTCGGGCGAGGTGCGCAACCAGTGGTCGCCCGCGGGTTCGGCGTCAATATGCGCCTCCAGCGCGGGGGTCCTCAGGCGGACCGGGGTTTCGACTTCGGTGAATCCTCGATCGTGGAAGAAGGAGCGCGTGGCGTGGAGGAGGCGGGAGCGGAGGTGGAGAGCGGAAGCCGGAGTATTGGAGTGCTGGAGTGGTGGGTTGTCCATTACTCCATCACTCCATCGCTCCACATTACTATTTCTTCGCCACCCGATCCGCGTATTCGCCGGTGCGGGTGTCAATGCGGACGTTGTCGCCCTGGTTGATGAAGAGCGGGACCTGGATTTCGTAGCCGCCCTCGACCTTCGCGGGCTTATAGGTGTTGGTGGCGGTGTTGCCCTTGAAGCCGGGCTCTGTTTCGACGATGACCTTCTCGACGAAAATCGGGAGCGTCACCTCGACGGCCTTGCCGTTGTAGAAGAGCACGTCCACGTGCATGTTGTCGGCCAGCAGCAGCTTGTTGCGGCCGAGGACCTCGCCATCCACGAGGAATTCCTCGTAGGTATCGGGGTCGCTGAAAACATATTGATCGCCGTTGGCGTAGGAGTACGTCAGTTCGCGGCTCTCCAAGTCGGGTTTCTCGAAGCTGTCCACTTCGCGGAAGGTTTTTTCAATCGTGTTCCCCTGCAGCATGTGCCGGATGCGGCACTTGTACATCGCCATGCCCTTGCCGGGCTTCACAAACTGGAACTCGGTGATCTCGTACGGCTGGCCTTCCCACAGGATTTTGAGCCCCTTGCGAAGATCGGATGTACTAAGCGACATAGGTGTACCCTCTTTCCATTGGACCGAAAGGGGCGTAGCAATACCGAGCCGCCGCACCGATGACAAGCCGTTTTTCCCGCGCCTCCGGCCTTTTCTTCCCTGCGCCCCAACACCAGGAGAAGGCCGCCATGATGAACAACCCAGCCGCACGGCCACGAGTGGAGCTCCGGCTGCCGGCCGAATGAAGCAGGGGCACTTCGCGATTCGCCGCGCTACGGGGCACGCACCCGGACCCGGTAGATGCGGATCGGCGCGGGGTTCGTATCGACGAGCGTCGTCTGCCCATACCCGCCGGGTTGCTCGGCGGCGAGCGGCTGCCACGCGCCGCCGGGTTGTGCGTTCGTCGTGAAGTCCACGGTGTAGACGCGCGCGGTGGAGGAGAAAAAGGTGATGGCGCGGCCCGCACCGCCCTGGAGGGCCAGCACCTCAAAGACCGACTGGGAATTGGTCGGATTGGTATCGGCCAGATATTCCTCCCACGCCGCCATGCCGTCTTCGTCGGCGTCCTTCAGGGCCTCGGCGTCCCAGGTCTCGTTGGTTAATCCGTAAGCGGCCAGCCAGAAATGCGGCACGCGATTGGTGGCGAGCGTCTCGTCGAACGTCACCTCAAGCCAACCGTTGGCTTGTGTGTTGGTCCAGACCCACACGATTTCAGAAGCCGTCCCGGGCGGCTCCCAACTTTCCTCATTCGCGCGGATGCGGCGGATGTGGTGATACGGCGCGGCGGTCAGCGTGAAGGCCTGGTTGGAACCGAGGCCGACCTCGGCGTGGGCCGGGGCTATGGTCCCGGGGCCATTGGTCCGCGCCAGGAGCGTCACAAACCGGTCCAATTCGAAGCGTTTCATCACCGCCATGTGTTGCATCATCTGTTCGCCGGAGTCATTCCAAAGGGCGGGCGCGGGCGGCGGGTTCCAATGCCGGGTGTCGAACACCAGCCCCTCCGGAAACACCAGGCCGCCGAGATGCACGGGCTGGTGGCGCGCATTCAAATAGGGCAACGGCAGCACGAAGTCATACGGCTTGTCGCGGTTCTGGTTGGTATCGGTATCGCCGAACAGATCGGCGGGCCGCCGGTCGTCCCGCAGGACGCCCGTCAACACGTTCAACGCAGCCTCTTCCCGATGCTGGGTGTTCAAGTCGCCGCAGACGACCACGAGGTCCGAGGGGTGGAAGCCCGCGTTCGCGAGGTAGTTGGTCAGCAAGCGCGCCTCGGACTCGCGCGCGGAGGCGCCGCCGGAATAGTAGAAGTGCACACTGACGACGTGGAGCGGGCGGCCGCCGGGCACATCTATGGTGGCCCAGACGAATTCGCGGTCGGAGAGCAGCGGGTCGTCCCACTGGCCGGCGGCCAGGATCGGCCAGCGGCTGATGACCCCGTTCGGCAGCGTGGCGGGTTCGACATAGTAATGGAAATTCGTGCCGAAATGCTGATCCACGAACGCGCGGGGGCCGGCGGCGTTGGTGACCCGGAACTCCTGGATGGCCACGATGTCCGCCCGCAGGGCTTGCAGGATGCGTTCGCCGGGGCCCCGATAGTAGCCCCCGCCGCCGCTCGTCAGGTTCGCGTCGGCAATCGTGACGCTGTCGTCGTCGCGGAGAATCACCTCGCAGCCGTCGTCACCGGCCCGCGCATCGGGGGTTTCGGCCACGGCCATCCGCAGGTTTTCAGGGCCTTCAGGCAAACCGTCGTCCACGGGTGTCAGCATGATGTTCTGCTCATTGGGTCCGTCCACCGTGAAGGTCAACGCGGTGGCCGACAGGGCATAGTCGGCGCCGAGCGTCGCCAGGCCGGTGATTGCAAGCGGCACGGTGACATCGGCGGAGCGCGACAGGCGGATCCCGACAACAACGCCACCGGATGCCTCTTCGATGAACATATGGTTTGTGGAAAATGTGACGACCTTGTCGAGCACACGGATTGCCACCGTTTCCGAATGGCGGCCGTCGCCATCCGTGGCGTGGAAAACAACCGGATAGACGGCATCGGCCTGGCTCTCGTCCGGCGTGAATCGGAAGACATTGCTCACGGGACCTGCGCCGGCCAGCGGTTCAAATACCGCGCCGGGCGGCAGGTCGTCGGCGGCGAGGGTGATGACCTCATGGTCAATATCGTCGGCGGAGACGATGAACTCCAGCGTGTTGCTCACCAGCGCTGTCCGGTCGCCGATCGGAACAAGGCGGGGCGGCTGGCCGAACGGCTGGTAGCTCAACCGGATGTCGTCCACGAAGTAGTGGTCTATCGAATTGTTGTAGCTCCCGGAGCGCTCGTCAAAACGCAGCCGTGCCTTGACCTGCGAGCGGCCCGCGGGAATGTTCACGAGCCAGGGATTGTTCGTCACCGTGGCGGGATTGGCCGGATTCGTGCCTCCAAAGGGCACCTCGGCATTGCTGTAGCCGTCCACCAGCTTGGCCGACCCGGCGCCGTTCCACGTGGCGCCGTTGTCGTAGGAAATATCGAGGTACAGGTCGTCGTCCGTATCCGGCCCGGACGCGCTGAACGCGACGGAAAGCTGTACATTGTTGTAAGCGCCGATGGACACGTTGTTGAATTCCAGATACGGATCCGCGTTCAACTGGAATGAGCCGGTCAGTCGCGCGGAACGTGTACCGCTGTTTCGTCGGGCCGTCGCGAGCGCCAGTGCGCCGGATTTCGGCACGATGCTATAATCCCACGTATCGTCGGGATGCCCCTCGAACCCCTGGAAGCGGATGACCGTGGAAGTGGCGGGCGGCGCAGGGGTAAGACTGATGTGATCGAACGCCCTGCCGCCCGATGTCAGCGCGGCATCACCATAGTGCTGGAATTTGATCTGGAAGGTCGGAGTCAACGGGATCCCCCGGGCGGCCGCCTCGCCGGCCAGATCTACGACCCGGCCCGTATAGGACGCCGCAGCACCGGTCCCGCCCCAGTCGAGGAGGCGATGCCAGGTCAGGCCGTCGGCGCTCACGGCGATGCCGTCGGCATTGGTCGAGCCGGGGAACGTGTCCGGCAGGGGATCCGGCGTGTCGCCAAAATCGCGCGCCCAGCAGCGCAGGATCACGCTGGTCTGGCCGGCGAGGTCCACCGTGAGCACGGCCTCGTTGAGGGCGAAGCCGGAGGTCGAATCCAGGGCAAGGCACCGCGCGGCTTCGTAGGCGTTGGATCCGGCGATCTGGCCCCGGCCCGCGCCGGTGGAGCGAACGGACCAGTAGTTGGACAAGATCCCGCTTTCGAACCCTTCATAAAATGGAAACGGCGCGCGGGGCGCCTCGTCGTCGAGCAGCGTCAGCGTGGCGTTGGTTTGCGGCCCGAGGGTCGCGCCGCCGGCCGGCTGTTCGAGGAACAGCAGAACGGTTTCCGCGCCCTCGACGAGGTTGTCGTCGAGCAACGGGATTTCAATAATCCGCTGCGCGACGCCATCCGGGAATACGAGCGTGCCGGCGGTTTCCTCGTAATCAACCCCGCTGGCCGCCGTGCCTGCGGCGGTCCGATAGTTGACGGTCACCGCGCCGTTGGTCCCGAAGCGCCGGATCACGGTGATGCTCGCCAGACCACCGGACTCCAACTGCACATAATTTGCCGCGCTGAAAACGAGCTCGCCCGGCCCGTCGTCGTCGGCAATCGTCACCTCCATGCGGGACGGTGACGCGAGACCCGCCCCGCCCTGCGGATTGAACAGGTTGATGCTGAAGATTTCGGACGTCTCGTCCGCGCTGTCCTGAAGAATCGGCACAACAAGGTCCGCGCGGCGCTGCCCATTGCTGAACACCAGCACGCCGGTTGCGGATGTATAATCGCTCTCCGCCAGCGCCGTCTCGTTGCTCGTTGCGAACGCCACGCTCACCTCGCCCGAATCGCCCTGCACGCGTTCGACGGTGACCGTGAGGGCGCCCGCCCCCTCCACGACCTCCATGGACGGCCCGGGGAAACGCAGGTCGCCGCTCTGCGTATAGAGGGCGATGTCGTCAATAAACCGACCGTAAGAGGGCGGATAATAGTAGCCATACATCTGGAACTTGATGCGAACGCGGTCGGTGAAGGCCAGCCCACGCGCGGCCAGGATGGGATCGAGAGCCACGTCGAACTGGCGGTATTCGTTGGTTCCTGTTTCGGCCGCCGTAAGGCCGTGGACCTTGTGCCAGGTGGTCCCATCCACGCTGATTGCCACGCCATCCGCGTAGGCATGGCCGACGAACGAGTCGCTCATGGTGTTGTCGGTCTCATAGCGGAAGCGCTTGTGCCAGAAGCGCAGGCGCACACCCTCCTGCCCGGCCAGGTTTGCGGTCAAGATCAACTCGTTGAGGGAAGAGACCAGGAAATCGCCGTTCAGGTTGACATGCCGGGACCCGCTGTACGGTCCGTCGGAGACCGTAATCAGCGGCCCGAGCGATGCCGTCGAATAGGTGGACCAGTAATTCGAGAATACGCCGGATTCGAAATCGTCCGCGAGGGGCATCGCCGCGACGCCGTCGTCGTCGCGGATCGTCACCGTTGCGTTGCTGGGCGCGACCAGGCGCGCGCCGCCCGCCGGGTTGCTCAAACGGACAGAAAAAGACTCGATGTCCTCCAGGAGCGCATCATTCAAAATGGTCACGGCCCAACTGACGGAAGTCTGCCCGTTGGCAAGGGTCATCGTTCCACCCGGTGCGCTGTAGTCGCTCCCCGTCAGGGCCGAACCGTCGGCGAACGCGCAATCAAAGGAGACCGCGCCGGCGCTCCCGTTCGTCCGCCGGACGGTGAGGACAACGAATCCACGGCCTTCATCCACGGCATACGATGCGGGGCTGAAAAACAAATCGCCGCCGTGGGTATCCACCCGAGTGCTGACCGTTCGCCGGTTGTTTCCGGGGACGAGTTCGAGGGTGGTCGTGGCCGCTTCGGCCACATTCGTCAACAGGCCGGTGGTTTGCGGCTGGATCACGATGGAGATTGCGGCGGATTCGCCGGAGGCGAGCGAGCCCACGTCAACGATCACGGCGTTGGCGTTGGTGGACCACGCGCCGCGGCTGGTCGTCGCGGAAATCAGCGCGGCCGGGGCGGACCATTGATTCGTCAGCACCACCGCATCGGCCGCCGCCGGGCCCGCGTTGGAAACCGTCAGGGAATACGTCAGGTTGCTGCCCACCGCCACGGGATCCGGCGCATCGGACAGCGACACCGCGAGATCGGCGGCCCCGGAATAATCCAGCACGCGGAGGTTGTCCACATACAGGTTGTTTCCGTAGGCCGTGACGGCGGCGAATTGCACGCGGTTTGCGCCCTCGGGAAGCGGTACGGCGATGCTGTTCCACTCCTCGGCCGTCGGCACGAATGCGCTGGTGCGCGATTCGACCGTGGTGAGACTCCCCGTCGGACCGCCCGGCATGACCAGGAGCGTCGCATACGAAGCGCCCGCATTGGTGGAGTACAGGATTTCCAACCGGTCCACGACGTCGTAGTACGCGGCGTAGGCGTAGTCGAACAACAGCGCATCGCCCGGCGTGGTCGCATCGAACACGGGCGACGCCAATAATCCCGTTCCCGAGCTGATACCCCAGAAATAGGCCTGGGCCGAGCCGGACCCGATTCCGAAACCGGAGGCCGCGTTTCGCCGCCACAGGTCGGGCGCGGAACCGGACACCGTCCAACCCGCGGGGGGGAAATTCGTGGCGGAAAAATCCTGGTTCAGGGCCTGCGCCCGGGCGAGCGTCGTCGCGGCAACAGCTATCAGCAGGGCGCGTCCCAGGACGCGGAACTGCCGCCTAACGCTCACAACTCCACATGGATTGAATTCCCCATAGTCAGGCACAGGGTATGATTATATCGCATCTGCCTCCACCCAGCAATCGCCCGAAGCGCGAGGCTGCGCCCGCGACATTCGTTTTTCCCCACCGGCCTTGCACCGGCGATGCCGGGGTCTTCGCATGAACCCGACAGGGCAATCCGCCCCCCCCTTTTCCACGCCCCTTGGATTCCGAAAATGATGCAATTTTCCCAAATCGAACCATTGCGTTCCGGGCGCGTTTTTTGATATCTTCCGAATTCCCTGGAGCGCCTGAAATTTATGCCCGACACCGATCGCGAATCGCGCAAAAAAGACACGGAACTCATTGCCGATCAAGAAGTTGCAAGGGGCGCATCATCCGCAGACTACGGCGCTGACAAGATCACGGTGCTCGCCGGGCTCGAAGCGGTCCGCAAGCGGCCGGCGATGTACATCGGCGACACGGGCGTGCGCGGGTTGCACCACTGCGTGTACGAGGTGGTGGACAACTCGATTGACGAGGCGCTGGCCGGATTTTGCACCGAGGTCCGGGTGTCCATGAATGCCGACGGGTCCATCAGCGTGATGGACAACGGGCGCGGCATCCCGGTGGACCTGCACAAGACCGAGAAGCGCTCGGCGCTCGAGGTGGTGATGACGGTCCTGCACGCGGGCGGCAAGTTTGACCACAACGCCTACAAGGTTTCGGGCGGCTTGCACGGCGTCGGCGTTTCGTGCGTGAACGCGTTGAGCGAATGGATGGAGGTCGAGGTCCGGCGCGACGGCAAGGTGTATCACCAGCGCTACGAGCGCGGCAAGCCGGTGACCGCCGTCGAGCCGATCGGCAAGAGCCGGGGCACGGGGACCAAGGTCACGTTCTTTCCCGACAAGGAAATCTTCACCACGATTCAGTACAACTGGGACACGCTGGCGAACCGGCTGCGCGAGCTGGCCTTCCTCAACAAGGGCATCGAGATTTCCCTGCTGCAGGAGGACCCCGCCCGCGATGAGACGTTCAAGTACAAGGGCGGCATCAGCGAATTCGTTGAGCACCTCAACAAGAACAAGAACGCGCTGCACCCGAAGGTGATCTACGTCGAGAAGGAGCGGGACCGCGTGGCGGTCGAGATCTCGCTGCAGTACACCGACTCATTCAACGAGAGCGTGTTCTCCTACACGAACAACATCCACACGATCGAGGGCGGCACGCACCTCAGCGGGTTCCGTTCCGCGCTGACGCGCTGCATCAACAGCTACGCGAAGGCCAACAAGCTCATCAAGGACGACGGCGACACGATGAGCGGCGACGACGTCCGCGAGGGCCTCACCGCGGTCATCAGCGTCAAGGTGCCGGACCCGCAGTTCGAGGGCCAGACGAAGACGAAGCTCGGCAACGGCGAGGTCGAAGGCATCGTCGCCTCGATCGTCAACGAGGAGCTCGGCACCTATTTCGAGGAACACCCCTCGGTCGCGCGCCGGATCATCGAAAAGGCCCAGCTGGCCTCTCGCGCGCGGGAAGCGGCCCGGAAGGCGCGCGACCTGACGCGCCGCAAGGGGGCGCTGGACAGCGGCGGGCTGCCGGGCAAGCTGGCCGACTGCTCGGAGAAGGACCCGAACCTTTGCGAGCTGTTTATCGTCGAGGGCGACAGCGCCGGCGGCTCGGCCAAGCAGGGCCGCGACCGCCGCTTCCAGGCCGTGCTGCCGCTGCGCGGCAAGGTACTGAACGTCGAGAAGGCGCGCGACGACAAGATGCTCAACAACAACGAAATCCGGACGATGATCACCGCCATCGGCGCCGGGTTCGGGCGCGAGGATTTCAACCTCGAGAAGCTGCGCTACAAGAAGGTCATCATCATGACCGACGCGGACGTGGACGGATCGCACATCCGCACGCTGCTGCTGACATTCTTTTTCCGCAAAATGCCGCAACTGCTGGAGAGCGGAAACATCTTCATCGCGCAGCCGCCGCTCTACAAGGTCACGCGGAAGAAGCGCGAGGAATACGTCGAGAGCGACCAGCACATGACCTCCATCCTGCTCGACCTCGGGTGCGAGGACCTGAAGCTGGTGGACGGCAAGGGCAAGGAGCTGCTGGCGGAAAAGGACCTGCGCGAGATGCTGAACCTTCTGGCGGACATCGAGGCGAACCTCGACCGTATCCGCCGCAAGGGCGTGGACATCGGCGACTTCCTCGCGCAGCGAAAACCGGACGGCGCCCTGCCCCACTACCGCGTCACGGTGCAGACCGGCGGGGAGCCGGAGCATCACTGGCTGTTCACCGACACGGAGCTCCGCAAGCTCAACGAAGAGGCTGAAAAGCGCGCGGGCGAACAGCTGGAGCTGCTGGCCGAGGGCAAGGAGGACCCGAAGGCGAGGCAAAAGGGCCTGCACGTCGTGGATCTGTTTGCCGCGCCGACGCTGAGCAAGCTGCTGGTCACGCTGGAAAAACGCCGGTTCCAGGCGGCCCACCTGACGAACCAGGAGAAGCCGATTTTCCACCTGCGCAACGGAGAGGACCCGGGACTGCCGATCCGCTCGCTCCAGGAACTGCTCGACCAGGTGCGTGCACACGGCCAGAAGGGGATCAGCATCCAGCGCTTCAAGGGCCTGGGCGAAATGAACCCGGAGCAGCTCTGGGAGACCACGATGAATCCCGAAAAGCGCAAGCTGCTCCAGGTCCGCGTCGAGGACGCCTACAAGGCCGAGGAAATCTTCACCACCCTGATGGGCGACGAGGTGGATCCCCGCCGCCGCTTCATCGAGGACAATGCCCTGAATGTCAGAAACCTGGATATTTGACGGGGTGACAGGAGTTGGAATAGAGGACCGGCTCCCCCTTCCCGATTCCTTACACCAAGCCGCCATGAGAATCGGTCAACTCATCATTGCTCAGTAGTATAGTTCCTTTCTCCCAACTCCCCTCCCCCTATGTACGACCAAAAAGATCGCGTTGACCTCGTCAACATCGAAGAAGAAATGCAGCGGGCGTACATTGACTACTCAATGTCCGTCATCATCGGCCGCGCGCTGCCGGACGCCCGGGACGGGCTGAAGCCGGGCAACCGGCGCATCCTGTTCGCGATGGGCGAGCGCGGGTGGAATCACACCAAGCCGTTCGTCAAATGCGCGAAAGTCGTCGGCGAGGTGATCGGCAACTTCCATCCGCACGGCGACGCGGCGGTCTACGACACGCTGGTCCGCATGGCGCAGGATTTCTCGACGCGCTACCTGCTGATAGACGGCCAGGGCAACTTCGGCTCGGTGGATGGCGACCCGCCGGCGGCCTACCGGTACACCGAGTGCCGACTCGACAAGATAGCCGGCGAGATGCTGGCGGACATCGAGAAGAACACGGTGGACATGCAGCCGAACTACGACGAGAAGCTGCAGGAACCGAAGGTCCTCCCCGCGCGCATTCCGAATCTGCTCGTCAACGGCAGCACCGGCATTGCCGTGGGCATGGCGACGAACATCCCGCCGCACAATCTCGGCGAGATCATAGACGCGACGATCCACATCATAGACCATCCGGACTGCGCGGTGGAGGATCTGCTCGCCTTCGTCAAGGGGCCCGACTTCCCGACCGGGGGCATGATCTGCGGTGTTTCCGAGATCAAGCGGATGTTCCTGACGGGGCGCGGGCACCTGAAAGTGCGCGGGCACGCCGGCATCGAGGAGGGCACGCAGGGCAAGGAGAGCATCATCGTCACCTCCCTGCCCTACACCGTCAACAAGGCCAGCCTGATCGAGACGATCGCGGATCTCGTCAACGACAAGAAGCTCGAGGGCATCACCGACATCCGCGACGAGTCCGACAAGGACGGCGTGCGCATCGTCATCGAGATCAAGCGCGGGGCGATGCCCAAGGTGGTGCTGAACAATCTCTACCAGCACACGCAGATGGAGACCACGTTCGGCGCGATCATGCTGGCCATTGACAGGGGCCGCCCGCAGGTGCTGGACCTCAAGCGGTTGCTGAAGTGCTTCATTGACCACCGGTTCGAGGTCTTCACGCGGCGATTCCAGTTCGAACTCGAAAAGGCAAAGGCGCGCGCGCACATCCTCGAGGGCCTGAAGATCGCGGTGGACCATCTCGCCGAGGTGGTGAAGATCATCCGGGAATCCCGCGACCGGGAAAACGCCAAGAACTCCCTGGTGGCCCGCTTCGGCCTGTCGGAGATCCAGGCGCAGGCGATCCTCGACATGCGGCTCTACCAGCTCACCGGCCTCGAGCGCGAGAAGCTCGAGGAGGAGTACCGGCAGGTCATCATGGAGATCAACCGCCTCGAAGACCTGCTCGCGAATCCGATGAAGATCTTCGGGGTCATCAAGGACGACCTCGCGGAGATGAAGCGGCTTTACGGCGATGCGCGCCGGACGGACATCGTGCCCGACGAGGGCGAGATCGCGATCGAGGACCTGATCGCGGACCGCGGCTGCATCATCACGCTCAGCCACGGGGGCTATATCAAGCGCATGCCGGTTTCGACCTTCCGCCAGCAGCGGCGCGGCGGGAAGGGCGTGGTCGGCATGGACACGAAGGATGAGGATTACGTCGAACATGTGTTCACGGCCTCCACGCACGACTACCTGCTGTTTTTCACGCAGAAGGGCCGGGTCCACTGGAAGAAGGTGCACGAGGTGCCGGAGGCCGGCCGCGCGGCGCGCGGCAAGGCGCTGGTCAACTTCCTCGAGATCGGCGGAGACGAGAAAATCGCGGCGCTCATCCGGGTCCGCGAATTTCCCGAGAGCCAGTTTCTCGTCTTCGCGACCGAAAAGGGGCTGGTGAAGAAGACCAACCTCGGCGCGTTCAGCAATCCGCGCGCGGGCGGCATCATCGCCATCTCGATCGAGGAGGGCGACCGGCTCATCGGGGTCCAGCTGACCAGCGGCCAGAACGAGCTGATGCTGGCGACCCGCCAGGGCATGAGCATTCGCTTCGCCGAGGACCAGCTCCGGGACCAGGGGCGCGACACCGTCGGCGTCTGGGGCATCGCGCTGGGCAAGGAGAACGACGCGGTCGTCTCCATCGAGCCCGTGGACGCGGCGGCGACCTTGCTCTGCATTTCGGAACACGGCTACGGGAAGCGGACCTCTTTCGGGGAGTATCCCCCGCAAAAGCGCGCGGGCAAGGGCGTGATCACGATGAAGACCTCGGACCGGAACGGATGCGTGGTCGGCGCGCACGCGGTGCGCGACAATGACGCGCTCATGCTGATCACGCAGCAGGGACAGATGATCCGGATCGGCGTGAACGACGTCCGGGTGATCAGCCGGAACACGCAGGGTGTGCGGATCATCAACCTGGAGTCGGGGGATCGCGTCGTATCGGCAACCCCGGTGGCGCCGGATGACGACGATGCGCCCGGGGCGAATCCGGCGGCACCGGATGCGGCGCCCGCGCCGTAAGAACAGAAGCCGGCCCGCGGGGAAAACATTCCAGGAATCCGCAATCGCGCCCCGGCGCGCGGGGGATCGGCGCGTTCCGTTCAGGCCGGCGGGCGCTTGATCTTGATGACCACGGACTTTCGCTTGGGCATCTTCGATGTACCCGGAGCGTCCGACGGGGGCGGCGCGACAGGGAGGCGGGGCGGTTCCGGCGCCGGTTCGGCCGGAGCGGGGGGCGCCGCATGGCGGCCTCCGGAATCGTCCACGATTTCGCGCAGGATGGTGGTATAGCCCTTGCCCATGCCCATCTTGCCCTCGATCTCATGGATCGCGGTGTCGGCGCCCATCGCCGGGTCCTGCTCGAAGTGAAACGTCGTGGAGCCGACCCGGATGGCGTCGCCGGCTTTCAACTTGGCGACATCAATCTTCTCGCCGTTGACCCAGGTGCCGTTCCGGGACTTCAGGTCCTTGATGTAGAAATCGCCATCCCATAGCCGCACGCCGCAATGGACGCGGGAGACGCGCTCGTCGAACAGCACGACGTCGGCATCCGCGCTGCGTCCGACGGTGATGGGCTGGTCGCCCAGCTGGAATTCCATCTGGGTGCCGTCCTGCTTGCTGTAGCGTAGTCGCATGGGCCTTTGCCTGCCGATTGTAGGCCCGGCGGCGGGCGGGCGCAACCGCCATCCGACGGCGGCTACAACTTTCCGCGTTGGATCAGTTCCCGGAAATAGGCGATCGCGCGACCCAGGCCGTCGGCCAGGTCCACGCGCGGCTCCCACTTCAGGAGGTCCCGCGCGCGGGCGATATTGGGCTGGCGGATCTTCGGGTCGTCAACCGGCAACGGTTTATGCACGATCGGCGAAGCGCTGCCGCAGAGGCGCTTGATCTCGTGCGCGAACTGCAGGACGGTCATCTCGCTGGGGTTGCCGATGTTCACCGGCTCGGCAAAATCGCTCATCATCAGCCGGTGGATACCCTCGATCAGGTCGGAGACGTAGCAGAAGCTGCGGGTCTGTTTGCCGTCGCCGAACACCGTGATGGGTTCGCCCTTGAGGGCCTCGGTGATGAAGGCCGGCACGACCCGCCCGTCCTTGGGCCGCATCCGGGGGCCGTAGGTGTTGAAAATCCGGACGATCCGCGTTTCCACCCCGTGGTAGCGGTGGTAGGCCATCGTCATCGCCTCGGCGAATCGCTTGGCCTCGTCATAGACGCCGCGGGGACCGATGGGATTGACGTTGCCCCAGTAGCTTTCGGGCTGCGGGTGCACGAGCGGATCGCCGTAGCACTCGGAGGTGGAGGCGAGGATGAACCGCGCGCGTTTGGAGCGGGCGAGGCCCAGGCCCTTGTGCGTGCCCATCGCGCCGACCTTCAGGGTCTGGATCGGGAGTTCGAGGTAGTCAATCGGGCTGGCGGGCGAGGCGAAATGCCAGATGTAATGGACCGCGCCGGGGACATGGATGTACTCCGTGACGTTGTGCTCGATGAATTCGTAGTCCGGGTTGCTGCGCAGGTGCGCGATGTTGTCGAGGTTGCCCGTGATGAGGTTGTCGAGGCAGATGACCCGGTGCCCGCGCGCGAGCAGCAGGTCGGTCAGGTGCGAACCCAGGAATCCGGCGCCGCCGGTGACAACGGAGACGGGTTTTTCAGGCGGGGAGATCGGCGTCATATGGCGGATGGTCTATGCGTTGCGCGGGCCAAAGTCAAGCGGGCGCGCCCGCCGCGCGCCTACTGCATGACCATCTCGGGGTACAGCTCGCGGATGAAGGCGGTGACCTCGCCGCGATAGTCCTCCTCGTCGGCGGCGCGGTCCCCGGAAACGGAGATATAGGCCCACCGGTGGGAGCGGTTGTGCAGGACGCGGTCGGAGGCCATCCAGAACATGCGGAGCGAGTGGTACGGGGTTTCCCGTCCCTTGCCGACGAACCAATACGCATAGTACGTGTTGTATTCGTTCTGCCGGCCATCCGGGGCGCGCCAGCGGCGGAGCATGTCGAGCAGCATGACGCCTAAATCCTCCCGTCCATCCAGCGGGACCTGGATCACGGATGACCGCACGATCTCGTTGCCCTGCCCCACCAGGCAGACCTGCGGGCGGTGGATGCTCGCGCGTTCGCGCCCGCTCATTACGATCGAGGCAAACATCCGCCGGCCGCGCGCGTCCCGGTATTCCTTCTTCAGGACCTCGGTGTCCGACGGCAACAAATCCTTTTCGGCCTTGGACATTGTGGCCAGCGGACCGTCGCATTTCGGACAAAGCCCGCCCTCCTTGACGTCGCTCAAGAAGATCGAGGCCTGGCAGGCCGGCGCCTGGCAAAAGCGCAGCTCGTCGCCCTTCCACTCGCCCACCTGGTCGGGCAGGAAAACCTTGATCCCCGCCTCATCGCTGGCCCCGACGTCCACGGTGAAGGCCAGCGCGAGGGAGGTCAGCGCCAGAAGACCCAGGACGATCAGGTGGGGTTTAACAGTGCGTGCTTCCACCGTTCGCGCGCCTCCCTGAAATCGGTGCTGAGCATCGCGCCGACCCCGAGCATGAGACCGATCGCGACTGAAAAGACGACGTAGCCGGAATAATCGTGGAACAGGCCGAGCGCCAGTTGCTCCCCGAACGCCTCGGCCACAATGGCCACGACCACGATGCGGGCGATGTTGCCGACGATCGCCAGGGGAATCGCCGACAGGAACAGGAGCCATTTGCGCAGCAGCGTCTTCTGCGTGAAATAGGCGTACACCGCGGTCAGGGCCGTCAGCGCCAGCAGGGAGCGGATGCCGCTGCACGGATCGGCCACGTCAAAACTGAAACCGCCCGCCGCCATGGAATAGATGGCCGACCCGGAGCGTTCCGCCGCGATGCCCAGGCCGTTCAACATGGACGTGGAGATGATCGTGGCAAAAATGCGCAGCGGGAACGTCAGGGAATCCAGGAAGTTCAACGGGATGCAGAAGATGAGATAGGTGCACGGGAAGATGAGCATTTTGGCCGTCCGCCAGCCGTGCAGATAGAACGGAACCGCCCAGATCAGCAGCACCAGGCCGAAGAGGGACAACCTCGTCTGCTGGGCCTTGGCGCCCAACCAGTGGAGGAACAGGGCCGTCACCAACAGGGCGAGCCCCGCGCCGCTGACCGATTTCGGCGCGGCCGCCAATTCCCTGCGCTTGATCCAGACGATGAATCCGCTGACAATCGGAATCAGCCAGCCGTGGGAGTAGTCGCCCGTGCCGTCGTCGTCATCCCACCGCTCGATCATCCACGCAAGGGCCGAGCGCCCGAACGCCCGCACGTCGGTCGTATTTCCCTGGAAATGGAACAGAATGAAAATCAGGGCCAGCATGGCCGACACCAGGCCGATCCGGATCAGATCGTCCCGCGTCAGGGCGGCCAGCCGCCAGCGCTCGCTCCAAATGCGCGTGTCCATGTCCAGCGGATATAATACACCGGCGCCGGTGGGGGTCAATGCGCCACGGCCGGCAGATGCCTGTGCAGAAGGTCCGGCAACTGGGCCATGGTATCCACGCGAAAATCGGCGTGGGTCTGGGTCGGCAACCGCTTCACCTTGACCGTCTTGTGGACGCCGGCGCGCACCCCGGCTGTCACGTCTTTTTCGTTGTCGCCAATCATCCACGACCGCGACAGATCGAGGCGATGCAGGGCGGCGGCTTCAAGCAACATGCCGGGGTTCGGCTTCCGGTTGGGGTGGGCATCGTCGAACGACGTGCATACGAGGATGTCGTGGAGCGCCAGCCCCCGCTCGCGCAACAGCCGCCGCAATTTCTCATGAATCCGGTCGAGATCGGCCTGCGTCATGCGGCCCCGCGACACACCCGCCTGGTTGGTCACGATCACGGCCTTGTAGCCGCGCTCGATTACGATCCGCAGCGACTCGACGAAGCCGGGGAGCAATTCGAATTCGTCCTCGTGCAGCACGTAGCGCCGCACGTCGTCCGGCGGGTGGTTGACGATCCCGTCGCGGTCGAAAAACACGCAGGGGGTCCGGGCCTTCTCTTTCATCGCGGTCACAGGATAACGGCCTCGCGGACGGACGCAACCCCCGGGTGGGCCTCAACTCTGCGCTTCATGCCATACACCGGCCATGCTTTACTCCCCCGAAGGCCTCTCACTATGCCGCCGCCAGTGGACATTCGAACGATGACGGCCGTCGCCGTTGAACGGACCCCCGCGGAATATCCGCCGCCGGAGGCGGCGCCCTATCACCCCGGCACGGCCTATCCCGAATACGACGGGCCGGTCGGGCAGGCGCCGAACCCGGTCTATGCCGCTGTGCGAAATGCGCTGGCCTCGCTCGGGCTCGACCGCGACCGGTTCAACACACCGGGCTGGAACCCGATCGGCGCGCTCGTGCCGCCCGGCGGACGTATCGTCATCAAGCCCAATTGGGTGATGGACCACAACGAGGGCGCCGGCGGGACCGACGAGCTGATCACCCATGCATCCGTGCTCCGGGCGCTGATTGACTACGCATGGAAGGCGCGGCCCGCCCGCATCGTCGTCGGCGACGCGCCGCTGCAACTTTGCGATTTCGACGCCCTGCTGGCGCTGGGATTCGACCGCGTGGCGGCGGATCTGAAGAAACGGGGATGCCCGCTGGCAATCGTGGATTTCCGGCGCACGGTGATGCGGCGGGGCCGAGACCGGGCCGACCTCGCCCGCGAACTGCGCCCGGTCGAGGACTACGTGCTGCTCGACCTAGGCGCGGAAAGCGAACTGGAGGCCCTCTCGGGTGACGCGCGGCGCTTTCGCGTCACGATGTACGACCCCCGTCTGATGTGGAGCAACCACCGGCCCGGCGTGCATCGCTACCTGGTCGCCCGCGACATCCTGGAGGCCGACCTGGTCATCAACGCGCCGAAGATGAAGACCCACAAGAAGGCGGGCGTCACGCTGGCGTTGAAAAACCTCGTCGGCATCAACGGCAACAAGGATTACCTGCCGCACCACCGCAAGGGCGCGGCCAACCGGGGCGGGGACAACTACGAAGTGGCCACGCTTCCCAAGACCCTTCTCGAGGCCCTGCTGGACTTCGCGAACATGCATCTGCTGGGCAAACCCCGGATATACCAGCGCTTCTGTGTGCTGGCGTACAAGTTGCTCTTTCTCGACCGGATTCGCAGCTATCCCACGGATGTCGAAGGCGGATGGCACGGGAACGACACCATCTGGCGAACCTGTCTCGATCTGAACCGGGCGCTGTTGTACGCGGACGCCGAAGGCCGGCTGCACGATGCGCCGCGGCGCGCGACGCTGCATGTGCTGGACGGGGTGGTGGCCGGCGACGGCGACGGCCCCCTGCGCCCCATGCCCGTCCGGACAGGCCTGCTGCTGGCTTCCCTGAATCCCGTGGCGCTCGACGACTGCGCGACCCGCCTGATGGGCCTGAATCCGGATCGCATCCCGATCGTCGCGCAGGCCAGGCGATCGGGCTCGCGCCCCCTGTTGCTCGCGCCCCTCGCGCCGGCCGCCGGACGCGCCCCGCTTGCGTTTCGCCCCGCGCCGGGTTGGGCCCGGATCGCAGGCGAATGGGCCGGATAACGCACGTGCACGACTCCACCCAGCCCATCCCGCCCCGGTCTGACGCCGCGCATCGCGCCCTTGCGCCGCGCGTGGAACTGTGGGTCGAATCCGATCCCTCGGGCGAATTCGCGCGCTATGCCGCGGACCTCTGCGCCGCATGGGGGACGCGCGCCGACGCGCTCGTCAGGATCGAGCCCGCCGAGCGCGCGGAAAACCGCGAACGCCTCGCCGGCGTCCGATGCGACGACCGCGCGCCCTTCGCGCGGTCGTCGCGCGGTCGCGCGATCCGGGCCCTGCGCGACGCGCGCCCCGACTGGTTGATCTTCATCGGCTCACGGGCCGCGCGACACGGCCTGGCGTCGGCGCGCGCGGCGGGCTTCTCCAACACGACGTACGTCGCCCTGTCGGACGACCTCTACCAGGACACCTCCCTGTGGAATGTCGCCCGCGTCTTCCTGCGGCAACACGCGATTGTGACCGGCGCGCGCGACGTGATCGTGCCCGCGTACGGCACGCGCTACCAGTACCTGCTGCGCGACTGGGCGCCCGAGGAAACGTTCATCCTGTTGCCGAAACCTTTCGCGGCAGAGGAGTTGCCGGACGAGTCCGCGCGCGCCGCCATCCGCGGCGATCTCGGTATCCGCCCGGGCGATACGCTGGTGGTGTACGCGGGCGATCTGGCCGCCCGTGCGAGGCTCGACTGGCTGCTGCAAGGCTGGGCGCTGGTGGAGGAGCGCGGCTGCCCCGCCCGGCTCGCGATCGCGGGGATCGGCCCGGAGGAGCGGGCCCTCCGGGCGCGGGCGGGCCGCCTGGGCCTCTCGCGCTGCTCCCTTCTCCAGCCGACGCGCCCGCTCGCGCACTACGCCGCCGCGGCGGACATCGTCGCCATGACGAGCCTGTACGAAATGCACAGCCGGCTGTCGCTTTGGGCCATGGGCGCCGGCCGCCCGCTCGTCGCCATGGAGGCGGACGGCGTGCGGATGAATTTTTCGCACGGCGTGGAAGGGCTCCAGTCCCCCGCCGGAGACACCCAGGCCTTTGCCGACGCGCTGGACACGCTGATCGCGCAGCCGGATCGCCGCGCGCTGATGGGCGCGGCGGGCCGCCGGCGCGTCGAACAATTCGGCGGGGCGGCGTTTCGCGCGCGCGCCCTGACTGTGCTCGCCCTCCACACGAAGGGAGCCGCCGCATGACGGCATCGCGGCCCGCCCTGGTCCACATTCTCCATCTGGACGGCCCCGGCGGGGGCCCCCAGTCGCTCATCACACAACTGGAGACGCTGGCCGCGCACTACGATCAGTCCGTGCTGCACGGCGGCGCCGGGCGCGTAGCCGACTATTGCGATCGCGCGGGGATTCCGCATCGCCGCGTGGCGCTCGACCGGCAACGCGCGCTCCCGCGCGGTTGGTGGCAGTGCTGGCGGCATTTGCGCCGGGCGCGGCCCGATACGGTTGTGCTTCACGGGCAGTGGGCCGGGCCCGTAGGCGCGGCGGCCGCGTGGTTGGCGCGCGTTCCGCTGCGCGTCTACATTGCCCGGTGGCCCGCTTTCTACGCCAACTGGGACCTCGTCCGCAGCCTGCGCAATCACGCGGCGGAGCGCGTGGCGTGCGCGCTAAGTCACCGGGTCATATGCCTCACGGAAAGCACCCGCTATCAGTTCCTGATCCGCGGCCTGGCCCCGCCCGGGCGCCTGCGGGTCGTGCCCAACGCGATCGCGGCGTCCGCGCAGGCCGATCCCGAACGCGTGCGGCGCCTGCGGGAGTCGCATCAATTCGACCGGCATGCTTGCAACGTCATCA
The DNA here is from genome assembly GCA_964388845.1 of uncultured Verrucomicrobiota bacterium. Classification (GTDB taxonomy): domain Bacteria; phylum Verrucomicrobiota; class Kiritimatiellia; order CAIVKH01; family CAIVKH01; genus JAMLJG01. Next base: position 44,718 of record CAYMCD010000004.1, on the reverse strand, counting down.
GCGTGGGCCGCATGGAGCGGCAGAAGCGAGGCGATTGGCTACTGGCCGGTTGGAAGCGCGTGATCGAGCGGCGACCCGACGCCCATCTGTGGATGGTCGGCCAGGGCGATCTCAAGGCGCAGCTCGTTGAGCTGGCCCGGGCGCTGGGCGTCGAATCGCATGTCACGTGGATCAACGACGATCAGTACACCGGCGCGGAATACATCGCCGCCGGCGACATCCTCGCCCATGCGGCCCTCTTCGAAACCTTCGGAAATGTGGTGCTGGAAGCGTTCGCCGCGCGCAAACCCGTCGTCGCCACCGAGGTGGATGGTCCGCGCAGCATCATTACAAACGGCCGCGACGGCCTGCTCCTTCCGCCCGGCGATACGGAGGCCTTCGCGCAGGCCCTCCTGCGCCTGATCAACGATCCCGCCGAACGAGCCCGCATGGGCGAGGCCGGACACCAGACGGCGGAGGCCTATCAACCGGAGCGCATCGCGCCGGTCCTGCTGAACGCGCTCCTGCCCGAGACCCGCCCGCTGATGACCCATTTCGTTCACCACGACGGCCCCGGTGGCGGGCCGCCGATCATTGTCGGCCTGATTCGTAAATTTGTCCCCTGGTGCCGACAAAGCGCCATTGGCGGGTCGCGCGGACTTGTCGCAACGTATTGCGAACGGCACGGCATCCCCTATCGGGAGATGCGGCCCATTCATCCCCGGGCATGGATCCGAGCCGGTCCGGCGCTCTGGCGGCGCATCCGCGCGTTGCGTCCGGATGTTCTCGTGGTCCACGGACAGCCCGCCGGCCCCATCGGCGCCCTCGCGGGTCGTCTGGCGGGTGTGCGCCACATCGTGTACGTCGCGCAATGGCCGGCATTTTACACGGACTGGGATTGGTTTCGCATCATCCGCAACCGTTTGTGCGAATGGCTGCCCTGCCGCCTCGCGGACGCCGTGGTGACGTTCACCGACAGTTCACGCCACCAGTACGTTCTCCGCCACCTGGCGCCCGCTGAAAAAATCGTCTGCATCCCGCCGACCATTCCGCCGGAATCGAGTCCCACGCCGGACGAGGTCGCCGCGGTGCGCTTGCGCCATGGATGGTCGGACCAACACCAACACGTGGTCGCCGTGGCCCGGCTCAGCGACCAGAAATGCATTGACCAGTTGCTTGCCGCCTGGCCCTCCGTAATCGCGCAACATCCCGCGGCGCGACTTTGGATTGTCGGCGACGGCCCGGAACGAACATCGCTTCAATCGCTGTCGAACCGGTTGGGGATCGAGTCAACCTGTCGTTTTCTCGGCTACCAGACGGACAGCCGGGCCTATATGGCGGCGGCCGACGTGCTGGTCATCACCAGCATGTACGAAAGTTTCGGCTATGTGGCCGTCGAAGGATGCGCGGCCGGCGTCCCCATAGTCGCATCGCGCGTGGATGGCTTGATGGATGTCATACGCGACGGACAGGATGGCCATCTCGTCCCACCGGACAATCCAACCGAGCTGGCGGCGCGGCTGGTCCACTTGTTGAAGCACCCGGAACTGCGCGCCGAGATGGGCCGCAACGGCCGGCAGCGCGCGGCGAGCTATTCGCCGGACAGCACCGGCCCCCTTTGGTTCGACTTGCTGCGCAACCGTCTCGGGCTCAGCATACCGCCGCCAACCCCATGAACGCTTCCCCGCTAAGGAAACTCGGCTCGCTGATGAAGTATCGGCGCGTGTTCATAGATTGGAGAACCGCGGCCCTGATGCGCTACACCGGACGAGAACGCCCCGACGCCAAGCGCCTGCGCATGCGCGGCGGACGCGCGCTCTGGGTTCGCCCCAAATTTGACACCGTCGCGATGGGCGAACTGTTCGTCGCGGAAAGTTATGGCGAGTTGTTCCCCGCCTCGCCGCCGCGGCGGGTCTGGGATATCGGCGGCAACATCGGGTGCTTCGCGATCTGGCTGCTGCGCCGCCATCCCGGAACGCACATCACCTCGTTCGAGCCCTGCGCGGAGACATTCGCCGTGCTCGCGAAGAATCAGGCGGAGTGGAACGACCAGCCATGGGAAACCCGCCCGTACGGCCTCGCCGACCGCGACCAATCCGTCGCCGCCTTTGTGCCGTTCGATTCCTACGGCCAGACCAGCCGGCACGCTGCGTCCGGGATTCCCACACAATTGCCGCTGCGAAATATCGCGTCCGTGTGGGAGGAAGAGGGCCGCCCGGCGCTCGACCTGTTGAAAATAGATTGCGAGGGCGATGAGTACGAAATTCTGGAGACCCTGCCGAATGGCCTGTGGGCCGCCGCGACAAACATCCTGATGGAAATCCACGCGCGGCGCGACAAATCGCCCGACGTATTGAAAAAACTGCTCGCAGCCCGCGGTTATCGCGTGCGGAACGGGCGCGTCAATCCCGATCTCTGGCTCGCAGCAAAGGCCGGCTGACCATGCATGCGCCTCCGAACAATGCTCCGCGCGGCGAGACCTATTCCGACAAACCCGGCGGCTACTACGACGGCGCCAACACGCTCGTCCTCTGGCGACTCCGCGGCGAGAACCTGTGCATCCTCGACGTCGGATGCGCCGGGGGGCGCTTGCTCGAAATCGTCCGCGAAGAGGGCCGGCTCGCGAAGGGATACGGCATCGAGGGCTATCCGGAAGCGGCGGCCGCGGCGCGAAACAAGCTCGATCGCGTGTGGGAGGGCGATGCGGAGCGCATCCTGCCCGACCTGCCGCCGAGCTCGCTGGACTACATCGTTTTTGCCGACGTGCTCGAGCACCTGAACCAGCCCGCCGCGACGATCGCGCGTTTGCAACCGCTCCTCAAGGCGGACGGCGCGATGGTGGTTTCGATCCCGAACACTAACTACGGCGGCGTGCTCTGGGACTTGATCGCCCACAACGAATGGCGCTATCGGCCGTCCGGCCTCATGGATGCGACGCACCTCCGGTGGTTCACGCGCCGTTCGATCACCCGCCTGTTCGCGGAACACGGAATGCGGGTCGCCGATTTCACCTACGGGTTCGGCTCCGCCTTGCGCCGGCGCATCAGCCGCGTGCTCCCCCCGCTCGGGCGGTTTTTCGGCGAACAAATGGTCTTTGTTGCGCGCCCCGCGCGACCCCGGTGATGCCCAAGGCCCTCATCCAGCGCTCATGGAATTCGGCGGTGTTGTGGAGTTGGCTCAACACGCTGCTGCGTGTCGGGTCGGCCGTCGTCGTGATCCCGCTTGCCGCCCGGATCATTCCCCGCGCGGAACTCGGGCTCTGGTACGTCTTTCTCGCGATGGGGACGCTGTCCGCCCTGCTCGAGATGGGCTTTCGCAACGCCGTTTCGATGAACGCCTCGTTTCTCTGGGCCGGCGCGGCGGAACTGAAGCCGATGGGGCTGCCCGACTTGCCCGCGAACCCGATGCCCCGTCCGATCCGCATGGCGTCCCTGGTCGCCACCTTCACGCGCTTCTACCGGATCGTCGCGCTGGCCATCCTCGCGTTGCTGTGGACGGCGGGCACGGCGTGGATCATCCACCAAACGCAATCGTTCGAGGACCGGTTCTCGTTGCGGCTGGCCTGGATGGCCTACGCGCTGGCCTTCGCCGTCAATTTTTCCGGCGGGGTCTGGGCCGCCCTGCTCGGCGGGATCAACCGTATCCGCGCGGCGCAACAATCCCAGATGATCGCCGCCCTGGCCGGTCTGACGATAACCGCGGCGGGTCTCCTGCTCGATTGGAATCTCTGGGCGCTGGTTTCGGGCCAGGCGCTCACGGGCTGGCTCACCTGGACGCTCGTCCGGCGCCGATTCCTCGCTGCCGTGCCCGGGCTGCCTCTTCGGGGGCAGCCCTTCGACCGCGCGCTGATCCGGACCCTGTGGCCCATGGCGTGGCGCAGCGGCGTTGGCGGGCTCAGCGTATTCCTGATCGCCCAGGCGAACACCCTGATCTGCAGCGCCTTTCTCGACCTGCGCGCGACGGCGACGTATGGGTTGAGCATGCAGCTCGCCGGGACCCTCGCGGCGGTCAGCGCCATCTGGGTCCAGGTGAAGATCCCGGTGTTCGCGCAACTCCGGATCGCGGACGGGAACGCGGCGGTGGCGCGCCTGTTCGCGCGCCGGATTCTGTTCTTCGCCGCGACCTTCGCGCTGGGGGCCGCCGCGCTGCTCGCGTTCGGCGCCCGCGCGCTCGACTGGGCGGGCTCCCGAACGCCGCTCCTGCCGCATCTCCTGTTCGGCGCGCTGCTGCTGGTCGTCTTCCTCGAGGCCCACCACAGCCTCTACGCCGCGCTCGTGCTCACCGAAAACCGCAATCCCTTCGTGCGGCCCGGACTCTGCTCGGGCGTCGCCTCGGTATTCCTCAGCATCGCGCTGACGCGGACCCTGGGCCCCGCCGGTCTGATCGCCGCGCCGGGCATCGTCCAGGCGCTCTTCAACAACTGGTGGGTTGTCTGGCGCGGCATCCGCGGAATGGATTTGTCCGTTGTCCGCTACCTGCGCATTCTGCTCGGCTCATGGAAATGATGACGGCCCCCAAAACAGGCGTGGTCCTGCTCAATTGGAACGGCGGCGAGGACACCCTGCCCTGCATGGACTCGCTGAAGCGCGGCACGGTGAAACCCTGGCGCATCGTGGTGGTGGACAACGCCTCCACGGATGACTCGCCCGACCGGATCGCCCGCCTGCACCCGGACGCGGACCTCGTCCGAAACCCGGCCAATATCGGCTTCGCGCCCGGTAACAACCTCGGCATCCGCCGCCTGCTGGAAGCCGACGCCGAGTTCATCTGGGTGTTGAACAACGACACGGAGGTTGCGCCCGATTGCCTGGAACGCCTGCTCACCGCGCTCGGACGCGACCCGGCGATCGGGGCGATTTCAGCGAAAATCCTCTACGCCAATCCGCCGGACCGTATCTGGTACGCGGGCGGAACATGGAATCCCCGCAGCATGCAGGCCGGACACCGCGGCCAGATGGAACCGGATCGCGGCCAATACGATGCGCCGTGCGAAACGGCATTTCTGTCCGGCTGCTGCATGCTCTTCAGACGCGAGGCGCTCGAAAAGGTCGGGCTGTTCCCCGACGAGTTCTTCATCTACATGGAGGACGCCGATTGGTGCCGGCGCGCCGCGCGGCTCGGCGTGCGCCTGTATTACGACCCCGCCGCGCGCCTCGTGCACAAGGTCTCCGCCGCCATGACCCGAAACACCCTCGGCGCGTCGGGCGGGCGCTATTCGCCGCGCTTTATTTACCTTACAACCCGCAACCATCTGTGGATCATTCGCCGGCATGGCGACACATGGGGCCACCGGGCCACGGCCATCGCGCGCGCGATCCCGCGGTGGCTGCGCACGTTCGCGGTCACCCTTCTGCTGGGCCGATGGGGGAAAACATCCGCACTGATAACCGGCATGGCGGAAGGGCTGCGCGCGCCATGCCCGCGCGCGCCATGATCCACATCATAATAAACGGCTGGCACGCCGGCATGGGCGCCGTGGGCCAAGGGGCCTACGCGAACCGGCTCCTCGAGGGCCTGGGGCGGCATCTCGATTCGAGCCGGCATCACGTGACCGTGCTGGCGCCGGCGACTCGTACGGCGGGCGCGCCCCCGTTGGGCATGGAACCGCTTGCGTTCAGACATCGAAACCATGCCGTTCTCGATGTGCTGACATGGAATCATCGCCTCTTGTCGGATCGCCGACTTTGCCAAGGCAATACCGTTTTCTTCAGTCCGGGACCCCTCTGGGGATCGCGCGCGCCCGAACGCATGGCCATCACCTACCACGACTGCATCTATCGGCACTTCCCGGTGTATCTCGGACGGCTCGGCATCCGGCGCTGGATGGCGCGTCAGGCCGAGCGATATCTCCGGCGTGCGCGCGTCATCTTCACGGAGTCCGAGCACGCCCGAGCCGACATCGCCGAGCAAACCGGTCTCGCGCCGGAACGCATCTCGGTCATCCCCGCCTGGCTGCCGCCCGGCTTTTCGCCGGCCGCCGCCCGCCCGCGCATCGCGGAGATACGCGCGCGCTACAAACTCCCGGATCGGTACTGGCTCTATCTCGGCGGCTACGACATCCGCAAGAACGTGGAGTTCCTTATCCGCGCCTACGCCGGGGCGCGCCGGCAGGCGCCGTGTCCGCCGCTCGTGCTGGCCGGACGGATTCCGGCGAAACGCGCCCCCACCCTGTGCGACGTCGCCGGGGCGCGGCGCAAAACGGGGCTCGACACGGCGGCGCTCCTCGCGCCCGGCTTCATCGCCGAGGCGGATTTGCCCGCGCTCTACGCGGGGGCGGAGTTGTTCGTCTTCCCCTCTTTGATGGAGGGCTACGGGCTACCCCCGCTGGAGGCGATGGGGTGCGGATGTCCCGCGCTGGTCGCCGACAACTCCAGCCTGCGCGAGGTGGCGCGCGATGAATCGCATCGCTTCTCAACCGGCTCGCTCGACCCCCTGGTGGAGCGTTTGGTCGCGGCCGCGCGCCAGGGCCTCCCCCTGAACCCCTCCTTCGACGCGGCCTGTCACGACGAACGCACCGCGATCCTGCGATACCTTCGACATCTCGAATCGCTTCTGCTTTGATCGCACCGCCTGCCATGGACAGCCCGAGCAACAGACCGAAGGTCGGCATTGACCTGGCGCCCGCCGCGATGCGCGCGCGCGCGCCCGGCACGGCGCGGCTCGTTGAGGAGCAGGCGCGCGCGCTGCTGCACATGGACGTTCCGTGGGACTGGGTTCCCGTGCTCACGCGAGCGGACAATCCGCTGGCCGACATCGCCGCGCGATGCCATCCGATTGTCGCCCGCAGCCGCAGGTTTTCGGTTTACACGTCGTTTGAACTGGGCCGCATCTGGCGGCGCGCGGGGTGCTCCCTCGGATTCTCGACGGCCTTCTTTGCGCCGGTTTCGGGGCCCCCGGTGGTGGCGAACTATTTTGACGCCAATTATTATGAGGATGTGGACGACTGGCACCGGCGGCGGAACGCAGGCCGTCACCTGCTGACGGGCGCCCTGCTGCGGCACAGCGTCCGCCGCTCCAGGGCGCTTTTCATCCTCTCGGATTACGGCCGCCGCCGCATGGCCGGCCTGTTCCCCCGCCACGCCCACAAATTCATCGTCACGCCTTGCGGGGTCACCCCGCCCGGCCCGATTCCGGCCCAGCCGCCCGCGTGGGCGCCCGCTCAACCGTTCTTCCTTTATGTCGGGTCCTTCTCCGACAACAAGAACCAGCGCACCCTGCTGGAGGCATGGCGCTTGTTCCAACAGCGCCACGCCGATGCCCCGGCGCTGGCCCTTCTCGGGCCGTGTCCGCCGGCATACCGCGACGAAATCATCGCGCCGCGCATCCGGGCCCTGCCCCGCCCGGACGCGGTCCGCGCGCCCGGTTTTGTGCCCGAGAACGAGCTCCATTGGGCCTACGCCAACGCCCTCGCCTATCTGCAACCCTCCCGCGCGGAGGGGTTCGGCATGCCGGTGCTGGAGGCCATGCGGCGGGGCCTGCCCGTGGCCTGTTCCAACAGCACCAGCCTGCCAGAGACCGCGGGTGGCGCGGCCCTGCTCTTCGATGCCCTCAATCCCCGCGAAATCGAGGGCGTTTTGACGCTTTTGTGGAACGACCCGGCCCGGCGCGAGACGATGGCGGGCGCCGGCCGCGATCGTGCAGCCCTTTTCACGTGGGAAAAGAATGCAAAGATCGTGGCGGAAACTATACTGGCGCTTTACCAGCAGGGCCGGCGCACCGCGCCCCGGCGAACCCCAACGTGAAACCCGGACTCGAACAGCGCGCCCCGCCCCCCGTTGACGTGGCGCGGTTGAATCTGCTGCTCGTCGGCCTGCTGCTGACCGGCCTGGCCTTGTACGTAGTGGTCCAGACCATGCGCGGCGGGACCTATGCGCTGATCACCGCCGCGATCCTGATCGGCGGAGTCATCTGGGTCGTCGGCGGCCGCCGGGTGTGGTGGTTGCCCCTTCCGATCGCCACGTCCATCGGCGGACTGATCTGGGTGGGCTTCCGCATCTATTCGCACGAAATCGCCCTGCTGATGGCCCTGCTCGCCCTGGTCCCGGCGGTGGCGATCAACCCCAAGACCATGGAGCAACACCGGGGGCGGCTCCCGTGGACGGTCTATGCCCTGCTCGTCTATATCACCATCCATCTGTTCGGCAGCCTGCTGATCAACCGCTACGCGCATGGGATCGGCATGGGCAACATCGTGCGCACCTACACGATGGCGCTGTGGCCGCTGATATTCGTTCCCTTCGTTTTCCATTTCGGGGCATCCCGCTGGATCCGGCTGCTGCTCATTCTCGTTTATGTCGGGCTTGTTTTCCGCGTGGCCATCGGCATCTACAGCTACTTCTTTCCGGGATTCCTCTTCTTCCGGGGCGTCAACGCATTTTTCCTGTTCTCCGAATACGGGGCGATGGAATTGCGCGACGCGCCGCGCCGCCTGCTGATTCTCGCGCTGGCGCTCTTTTCCGCCTCCCGCGGCGCCGGGATCAAGTTCGTGCACCTTCTCATCGCCATATTCTCGGTCTGGTTTCTCCTGCTCGGCAGCGGGCGCGTCACCGTGGCCATGCTGGGGGTGATCCCGGTCCTGTGGATGCTCGTCCAGCGCCGGCTCATCCTGCTCACGCTGTTCGGCATCTTCGCAATCGCGGTCGTCCTGTTTGTGAACGCAAAACCCGAAATCCTTTACGAGCTCCCCGAGGGGCCCCGGCGGGCCCTGACCATCCTGATTTTCGAGCAGCGGCTGGATATCCAGGCCCAGCTCGAGGGCAGCAATCTATGGCACCGCGAGCTGTTCCGCGCGGGACGGGAGCGCTGGCTCGATTCGTGGCGATCTTTTTTCATCGGCAACCGGATCCATCCGTTCGATCCGGATATGCACGGCTTCCGCTACGACTTCTACCTGGGCATCCAGAACGCCGCGCAGACCGCCCGCTATGAACGGGCGCTCTGGACCATTCTGGCGACCACCGGCGTGGTCGGCGGCTGGCTGTATCTATCCGTTTTCCTGCGCCTGCTCGGGGATCCCATCCGAACCCTTTTCCGCCACAAACTGCGGGACGATGCGTCCGTCATCTATTTCATCGCCTTCGTGCATGCCGCTCTTTATCTGCTGTTCAGTCCCATCAGCGGCTCTTTCCCGGGGGTCGAATTGATGTGGGCCGGCATCGCTTTTGCCGCGTATCGCGACGCGGAAAAGCGCGCCGAGCCGCCGGCCGCGCCGGGACCGGAGGCGCACCCGGTCGGCTCGCCACGGAGGGTCATTCGATGAACGGTCCCACGCGACTTCTGGTGTTCGAACAGCGCATGCTCGGCGACGCGGTCATGAGCCTCCCGTTCATCCGGGCCGCGGCCGCCCGCTACGAGGTGCATGTCGTGTGCGCGCCGGGCGTGGCGCGGATTTTCCGCCTCGCCCTGCCGGCGGAGCGCATCCTCGCCTGGCAGCCGCCCTGGCTGGAGCCCGGCACGCTGCAGACCCGGCCGTCGTGGTTCCGCGCGGGCTGGAAAACGTTGATCCGCAATCTGCGCGACGTGCGGGCGGACGTGGCGGTGTCCGTCTGGGCGGACACGCGGGTCCACGGCCTGATGGCCCTCGCCCGCGTCCCCCGGCGCGTCGGATTTTCCATGTCGGGGACCAACTATTACGCCCCCCACCTGCCCTGGCGCCGCCGCCAGCTGCTCATCGGACGGATCCTGGACCGCGCGGGGCGCACGATCATGCGCGAACCGATCCTGACCACGGCATTGAACCGCGACCGCGAGGACCAGCATCACGTTGACAACTGGCGGCAAATCGCCGCCGCGCTCGATCTCGCATGGGATGCATCCGCGCCGTGGTTCACGCCCCCGGCGATCCCGCTGCCCGCCGACCTGGCGGAACGCATCGCTGCGGCGCGGGCGGCGGGCAGGCCGATCTGGCTCGTCCATCCCGGCGCGCGGGTCCCCGCGCAGCGCTGGTCCCTGCTCCAGTTCGGCGCGGTGGCGCGCGAGGAGCTCGCGGCGCGCGGCGCGCTGTGCATCCTCGTCAATGCCCCGGAAAAGACGTGGCCCTCCTCGTGGCGCGGGGAGTTCCCCCTATTCCAACCCGATTCGCTGGAGCAGTTGATGGCCCTGACCGGGGCGGCCGACGGCGTGCTCTGCAACGACACCAGCGTGAGCCACATCGCGGCCGCGCTCGGGAAATCGGTCGTAGCGGTCTTCCTCGCGAGCAAACCCCAGTGGTTCGGGCCGTATGGCGATCGCTGCCGCTCCGTCGCGAGCACCACCTGCCCGCTGGCGCCCTGCATGGGCCGGTGCCTGCAGGAACGATGGATCTGCCATGACGCGGACCTCCGCCCCGGCATCCGGACGGCCCTCCATGAATTACTGGGCTGACCGTTTCCGGCGGTCCGCGACAGACTGGAACAGGCGCTCGTACTGGTCCGTGATCTGGTCCCAGGTGAACCGTTCGCGGATGCGGTCCGGCGCGCGCCCGCGGAATTCCTCCGCCCGCGCCTCGTCGCGGTCAATCGCAGCCATCTTTTCGGCCAGGTCATCCACGGTCTTTTCGTACAGAATCCCGTAGCGGCCGCCGTCGAGCACCTCCGCGTTGAACGGCGTGTTCAGCGCCAGGATCATGTTTCCGAATCCCAGCGCCTTGAGCAGGGACGGATTGATCCCGCCGAACTGATGCCCATGCACGTAGGCATAGCAGTTGCAGTGCAACTCCTTCACATGGCCGGTGGAATTGACATGGCCCAGGAATTTCACCCTGTCGCCGCCGAGCGCCTTAAGTTTGTCTATGAAGGTTTTCTCCACCGTGTTGCCCTTGTAGTCCGCGCCGCCCGCGATGGCGAGGATGCGCCGGGCGCCCGATTTCACGAAGGCCTCGACGATCAGGTCGGCGTTGTTGTCCGGGATCAGCCGGCTCGCGATCAGGTAGTATTCGCGCGGCGAGAGCCCGTAGGTCTCGAGGATCGCCGGGGTCGTGGAGGTTTCGATATTGGCGCCGTACGCGATGTATTCCGAATCAATCCCGAATTCCTTCGCGTAGAGCCGGTGCATTTCGTCGGCATCGGTCACGATTTCGTCGTAGAATCGGGCGCCGAGTTTGGCGGACGTGTGGAACACCCATTTGGCGAGCCGGTTCCACTTCGGCCGCAGCCATTCCATTCCGTCCACGTTCAACACGGAGGGTTTCCGCGCCATGCGGGGGATGATCCCGAACATTCCGTTGGCGGCATTCACCACAAACACCAGGTCATGCCGGGAAATCGTCGCGTGCGCGACCGCCAGGAGCGAGTGCGACAGCGTGCTGAAAGCCTTGTGTTCCAGGCTCGGCAGATACACCATTTTCATGCCTTGAAACTCGGCGGGGCGTTCGGCAAAAAGGGCGCGCCGGCAGTACACGGTGACCTGATGCCCGCGCCGGACGAGGCGCGGCGCCAGTTCGGCTATGAAGGTTTCGTACCCGCTGTAGGTGGACGGCAGGCCGCGAATCCCCGCGATTGCGATGCGTAAACCCATGCTGTTCGATTCCCAGGAAGAGACGGACGTTGTAGCAGACGGCGATAACCGCCAGCAAGCCCCGCTCGTCTCCTGGCGCGCGGCGGCCCTGGCGCTGCTCCTGGCCGCCGCGCTGGCCTTCGCGTCGTTGTGGACGGCGGGAAGCGGAGAACAGAATCTATCGGTCTGGGACACCTGTTTCTGGCTGAACAGCGGGTGGCGCATCCTGCACGGCCAGGTCCCACACACCGATTTTTCCCTCACGACGGGCACGTTTCTCGCCTACCTGACCGCGCTGGGCATGAAGCTCAAGGGCCCTTGCGTGGGCGGCATCGCCGCCGGCCAGGCCGTGCTCGGCGCGCTGCTCGCGGCGGCTTCCTTTTTCATGCTGCGGCGCCGGACCACGCCCGGGCTCGCCCTGGCCGCCGCGCTGTTTTGCGCGGCCCTCGTGATGGCCACCCGCCAGGCCGGCGAAGCCTACGATGTCCGGAGCCACGCCTTCCTCTACAACCGCATTGCGGAGGGGCTGCTGTCGGTGTTCGCCTGGATCCTGCTGGTCCCGCCGCGGAACGCACGCGGGGCCGAACCCGCCCTCGATCATGGGGCGGCCGGGGCGTTGCTCACCCTGCTCGCGCTGACGAAATTCAGCTACGGATTGGCGGCGGGTGTCGTGATGGGGTTCGCGCTGCTGTCCGGCCTGCGTCCGCGCAGTCTGTTGCCGCTGGCACTCGGGGCCGCGCTGACGGCCGCCGCGCTCCATGCCCTGCTCGGCCTGAACGCCGGCGACTGGCTCCGCGACATCACGGCCCCCTTTCGACTCGGCTATGAAGACTCGCAACTGCGACGCCTGCTGGGCAGCGCGGCCAAAGGCGCACCCGCGCTGCTGGTGTTCGCGGGGCTCTGGGCGCTGCTGCGGACCGCGCTCACGCGCGCCCAGGGCGCGCGGGTCGCCCTCGCGCTGTTCGGATTGTGGGGACTCTCCGTCCTCATCGCCTTCGCGAGCCAGCAACGGCAGCACTATGCCTTCGCCGTCGCCGTCGCCTTGGGCGTCCTCATGGCCATTCACCGGCGGGTCGCCGGACGCCGTCCGGAAAAGAGGTGGGCGGCGGTCCTGCTGGCCATCCTCTGGGCGCCGCAGTTTCTTGGCGATGCCGCGTCGCTCGCGAGCAGCTGGGGATCGGCGCGCAGGCCGCCGCCGCCCGGAACCGCTTTCGCGGCGCACGCCCTGGCCGATTTCCGCCTTTCGGCGAAACGGAAATCCGTCGCGGACCAGATCAACGATGGCCTCGCGCTGGTCCGCGCGCACGCGCCCGCCGGGGCCCGCATCCAGGGACTCGACTACAGCGACGCCTTTTCCTTCGGCCTGCAACGGCCGCCGCCCCGGGGCGGCGCGGCGTTCTGGTATCCCGGATTCAACTTCAGCGAGGCCCACCACCCGCCGCCCGAATTTGTGTTCCAGGACCGCCCCTGGGTCCTGATGGCCCAGGGAGACAGCCACCGGATCCCCTTCATGCGCTGTTACGGCCCCTGGCTGGCGCAGCATTACACGCCGGTCGCCGAGTCCCGCCACTACCGCCTGTGGGCGCCTCAACCGCAAGAATGACGTTGCCTCGCTCGTCCGCCCCGGCGTTTAATGCCGCCGTTGAACAAGGAATCCCCATGAAACCCTCCACCCTCGTCACCGGCGCGGCCGGCTTCATCGGATCGCATGTCGCCCGGCGCCTGCTCGAACGGGGCCATCGCGTCGTGGCGATGGACGATCTCTCGGGCGGTTTCACCGAAAATGTCCCCCGGGGCGCCTCCTTTGTCCAGGGCTCCATCCTCGACCACGCGCTCGTGGATCGCCTGTTCGCCGAACACCGGTTTGAGTACGTGTTTCATCTCGCCGCCTATGCGGCCGAGGGGCTGAGCCATTTCATCAAGCGGTTCAACTATTCGAACAACCTGATCGGCAGCGTCAATCTCATCAACGCGTCCGTCAACACCGGCACGGTCAAGTGCTTCGTCTTCACCTCCTCCATCGCGGTCTACGGACGAAACCAGGCCCCGATGACGGAGGACGCCACGCCGATGCCCGAGGATCCCTACGGCATCGCAAAATTCGCGGTGGAGCTGGATCTCAAGGAGGCCCACGAGATGTTCGGCCTGCCCTACATCGTCTTCCGCCCGCACAATGTCTACGGGGAATCGCAGAATATCGGCGATCCCTACCGGAACGTCATCGGCATCTTCATGAACCAGATCCTCCAGGGATTGCCCATGACCGTCTTTGGCGACGGGAACCAGACGCGCGCGTTCAGCTACATAGATGACGTGGCGCCCGTCATCGCGCAAGCGATCGAACGACCGGAGGCGCTCAACGAGGTCTTCAACGTCGGCGCGGACACGCCCTATTCCGTCCTGACGCTCGCCGAATCCGTGGCGAAAGCCATGGGCGTGAAACCACAGGTCCGGCACCTGCCGGCCCGGAATGAGGTCGTCCACGCTTTTTCGTCACACGAGAAGGTCCGGCGGCATTTCGGTGGCCTCTGCCGGAACGTCCCCCTGGACGAGGGACTCGCGCGAATGGCCGCCTGGGTCAAAGAGACCGGCGCCCGCTCGGGCAAACCCTTCGAGGGGATCGAAGTCCCCCGCAACCTGCCGCCCTCCTGGGCGCGTCTGGTGAAATAGCCTGTCGGCCGCCTCCCTCATGCGAGGTCTTCTCCCATCCGGCCGATGGCCCACCGCGCTGGCCGCCGCGTCTGCGCTGGCGGCGTGGTGGTTCCTGTTTGCGTTCCACGGCGTCACGGATATCGGCTATCTGGCGCACAAGCAGAACCCCTCCGCGTTCCGCTGGCTGTACGGGCGCTGGCTGGTGGACTGGCACCAGACGAGCTACTCCCTGAACTTCCTGGCCGTCCCCCTGGCAGCCTGGCTCGCGTGGCGCAGGCGCGGGGCCTGGGCGCACGCGCCGTCGCGCGTCTGCTGGCCCGCCCTCGCGATCGTCCTCGCCGCACTCGCCCTCCACGTGTTCGGCGCGAAGGCGCAGCAAACCCGGTTGAGCCTGCTCGCCCTGTTCCTGTTGTGGTGGGCGATCCCGGCGTTCGCCTGGGGAGGAGCGCTCCTGCGCGCACTCGCCTATCCGACGCTGGTGCTGCTGCTTTCCATGCCCCTGAACTTCTTTGACCAATTGCTGAACCCGATGCGCATCGCCGCCGCGCGCGCGGCGGCGGTCCTTGCGTCCGGCGTGGGACTCGGCGTGCAGGCCGTCGGCTCCGTGCTGATGGAGAGCGAAACCCGCGCCTGGGCGGTTGACCTCGCCGACCCGACCAGCAGCGTGTACGCCCTTTTCGCGTGCATGCTGCTCGCCGTGTTCGTGGCCGAACTCTCGCGGCTCAAGCCGGCGCGCCGGCTGCTGGTCGTGGCCCTGTCGCCGCTCGCGTTCCTGCTCGCCACGGTCGCGCGCGGCGTCGCGCTTTGCCTGTGGTCGGAATTCGCCTCGCCCGGTTCCGCCGCGCGCATTGACGAACAAGTTCCCGCCCTGGTGTTGCTCCCGGGATTCCTTCTCTTCCTGTGGATGGCCGTCCGGCTGGCCCGCCTGAATGCCGTGGATTTTCGCGCGCGCCTGCGCTCGCTCATGGAACCGACGGGCGAAGCGAACCCGTCGCGCGACCGGGAGGGGCTGCCATGAAACCGGCGCATGCCCTCTTCCTCTCCGCGGCGTTGATGCTGGGGCTCGCGTCCGTGATGCCGGACATCACGCGCATCACCTTCATTGACCGCCCGTCGGTCTCCCGGACCCTGCCGGATCGGATCGGGCCGTGGACGGGCAAGCGGGTGCTCTACTGCCAGAATCCCGAACACGGACGGCTCGTTCTCGCCGCCGATCCCGGATCGGGCGAGGCGTGTCCCGACTGCGGGGCGCCGCTGGAGGCCTTGACCACCTTTGAACGATTGGTGCTGCCGGGCGACACCGTGGCGGACAAACGCCAGTACAGCCGCGACGGCTATCGCACGCCCCTGCAGGCAGCCATCGTGTTCAGCGGGCGACACCGATCGAGCATCCACCGGCCCGAGGTCTGCCTGCTGGCGGAGGGATCGGAGATTGTCGCCAGCCGCACGCGCCGGATCGAGCGGCCCGGGTTTCCCCCGCTGGACGTCACCCTGCTGGACGTCCAGCAAACCCGCCGCCTCCCCGATGGCCGCGCCGTCGCAGGCCGCATGTTCTTCGCCTATTGGTTCGCGGGGCGCGGACGTGAAACCCCCTCGCATCCCGCGCGCATGTTCTGGATGGCCTGGGATCGGATCCTCCACAACCGGGCGTATCCGTGGGCCTACATTTCGGTCGTCGGTCTCTACGACCAGCCCGGCGACGCGCCGCTGGACAGGCTCGACGCCTTCGTGAGGGAACTGTATCCTCTGATCGCAGTGCAGGATGCAGATCGCAGCTAGCCGCAAATCCCGTTGAACACAAACGACGATACGTATCCCTTCGCCAAACGGGCCATCGGCAACGCCGTTGCGCTGGGTGTTGCGGAGGCCGCCGCCCTCTTGTTTGCGCTGATGCTCGGCGGCTTCGTCCGCCTCGCGTGGAAAGGCGAGCCGATGCTGGCCAGCTGGATGTGGTACCTGCTCGGGGCGTGGCTCGTCGGCGCCTACGTCGCGCGCCTGCTGCCGGGCTGGGGACTCGGTCCGGTGGAGGAGCTGCGCCGCACCATCCTGCTGCTCGCCGCGGTTTTCGCCGGCACCACGGCGATGCTGTTCTGGGGCAAACAGGCCGAAGCCACCAGCCGCTTCACGCTGACGTTCGGCTTCCTCCTCAGCATCGCGCTGGTCCCCGCCATCCGACTCGAGATCAAACGCATCCTGTTGAGCCTGGGCCGATGGGGCGTGCCGGCGGTCGTCTACGGACGACAGCACGCGGCGGTCCGAGTCGTCAACGCGTTGCGCGAGGAAAAGGGATTCGGATATCTGCCGCACGGGGTCTTCCTGGACGAACAGGACGCCTCCGCTCCGGAAACCGCCGGACTCCCGGTCCTGGGGACCACGCAGGACCGGACCGCCGCCGCCCCGGTCGCCCTCCTCGCCACGGCCGGCATTTCACCCCAGGGCGTCAGCGATCTGCTCGACGGACCCCTGGCTCACTACCGGCGCGTGGTCGTGATCCCGGACATCGCCGAATCGCCCACGCTCTGGGTCAAACCGCGCGACCTGATGGGACTGCTCGGGATCGAAATCCCCGGAAACCTGCTGGATCCGCTGGCGCGCTTCGTCAAACGCGGCATGGATTTGTCGGTCGCCATCGGGCTCGCCCCCCTGTGGATTCCCCTTTGCCTCTTGATGGGCCTGCTCGTTTGGCTGGAGGACCACGCGCATCCCATTTTCAAACAGGAACGCATGGGCCACCGGGGCCGCGTGTTCCACGCCTTGAAATTCCGCACGATGCACCCGGACGCCGAGCGCCTGCTGCAGCGGCGGCTCGCCGAGGACGCGATGCTCCGCACGGAGTGGGAAACGCACTATAAACTCCGCGACGATCCGCGCATCACCAGGATCGGACGCTTCCTGCGGGCCACCTCGCTAGACGAATTGCCCCAGTTCGTGAATGTCTTCCGCGGCGATATGTCGCTCGTGGGACCGCGGCCACTGCCCCACTACCACTACAGGGAATTGCCGGAGCGCGTCCGCCAGCTCCGCGACCGCGTCCGGCCCGGCATCACCGGCCTCTGGCAGGTTTCCGGCCGCAGCGAGGCCGGACACGCCGCCATGCCGCGATGGGACACCTATTACGTCCGCAACTGGTCCATCTGGCTGGACATCGTCATCCTGGTCCGCACCGTCCGCGCGGTGACATCCGGCCACGGCGCCTTCTGAGAAATGACTCGCTCCGCCATGCGCCATTCGTCATTCGTCATTCGCTGTGTTCTCATCCATTGCGCGCTCGCCGTGTCGCCCGCGCCCGCCCAGGGCCCGCACGAAATCGCACTCATCGTCAACGCGCGCTCGCGCGACTCCCTCGAAATCGCCCATCACTACGCCCATCTGCGCCGCATCCCCTCCGCCAACATCATCTACCTCGACCTGCCCGACACCGCATGGGACATCCGCGCGGAGGCGTCCCTGGAGGATTTCAACCGATGGATCGTCGAACCCGTCCGCCGCGAAATCGAGGCGCGCGGGATCGGCGACCACATCCTCGCATGGATCTATTCGGCGGATTTTCCCTTCCGCGTCACCACACCCTCGCCCATGTCCCTGACCGGCGCCACGTTCACGAGAGGAGTCTTCCCGCCGCGCGAACAGGTGGACAAGGGCGTCTTCCGGTCGCCGTTCTTCCGCGGGCCGGACCGGCCCGGAAACGAAGGCGCGCCGCCGGGCTCCCTCCAGGAATTCGCCATGGCGCTGAAGGAGGATATGCCGCTTCCCGCCATGCTGCTGGGCCACACCGGCGCACGGGGATTGTCGGCGGATACGGTCATTGCCGGACTCCGGCGAGCGGCCGCGGCGGACGGCGCCGCGCCGAGCGACCCGGTCCACTTCCACCTCAGCGACGATGTACGCGTCCGATGCCGGAGCTGGCAGTTTGGGCCGGCCGCGCGCGAGCTGAAGGGCCTCGGCCTCGCCGCAACGGTCTCCTCGAATCCGCCGGCCGCCGCGGCCCCGCTCTCAGGCCTGATGCTCGGCACGGCCTTCACGGACAAACCGTGGGGCCGCCTGCAGCCGGGGTCGGTCGCCGACAACCTCACCAGCCTGGCGGGCTACTTTTACGCGCACGAGCAGACCAAACTGGGCTATTGGCTCGCCCTGGGGGCCGCCGGCAGCGCGGGAACCGTCACCGAGCCGCTCGCGATCTGGACCAAGTTTCCCCACGCGCGCCTCTTTTTCCACTACGCCAGCGGATGCACCTTGCTCGAAAGCTATCTGCAGGCCGTCCGCAGCCCGCTGCAACTGCTGCTCGTCGGCGACCCGCTGTGCAAACCCTGGGATCGCCCCGCGCCGATGGCGCTCGTCAGCATGGACGACGCGAAAATACCGCTGCGCGGCGAGGCCGCCTTCGTCGCGTCGCCCATCGTTCCGGTCCCCGGCGCCACCTACCTGATGTTGCTCGACGGGCGCTCGCTCCCGGCGGGCGGCCGCGCCACGGGGCTCCGGTTCGACACCCGGGAGCTGGCCGACGGCTACCACGAACTCCACGCCGTCCTCTACTCGCCCGGCCCCATCCGCCGCCAGGGCCACGCGCGCGCGGGCTTCGCGGTGGACAATCTGGGCCGCGCCGCGATGCTTCGCCCCGCCGCGGAGCCCCATGCGCCGGCCGCCCTGCACCAGACCATCGAGTTGATCGTCCAGGCGACCGCCGGCGCCACCGGCCTCGTCCTCACCGCGCACGAGCGGCCCGTCTGGAACGGACCCGCCGCGACGCAGGAACAGCGCATCGCCGTCGCCGCCGCCCGCATCGGGCCGGGGCCGGTCCCGCTCCGCCTCTCCGCCCTGTTTCCCGACGGGGCGCCGGTCCGCAGCACGCCGGTCCCGATCACGATCCACCGGCACAATGCGCCGCCATCCGCCCCCCGAGTGGCGCCGGACAGCGAACATCCCGCGCGCCTGCGCGCGACGGCGGACGATCCGGATGGGGACCCTCCGGCGATCACATGGTTCGAGGACCTGCTCGCCCGGCCGCGGCCCGATCCCGGCATCCGGCTCGGCGCGGACGGATGGACCCTCTCCCACCCGGACGGCGACGCCGCAATCCCCCTCGACGGCGCCTCCGCCGACGCGCGCGCGGAATTTGCCGCGGCGCTGACGATTGAAACCACGCGCGAGGACACGGGCGAGCAGCTCGGCGGATTGGTCTTCAACATGCGGAGCGCGCGCACCTACGACTGCTTCGGCTGGCACTGGAAGGAAAGCGGTTGGATCCTCGGCCGGGTCGAGGACGGCCGCCTCACCCGCATCGCCACGCGCGGCGCGCCGCAACCGACCGCGCAACCCCGCGAGATCGCCGTCCGGCGCGAACAGGACGGCCTTTCCGCATGGGTGGACGGCGAATGCGTCGCCCGCACCGACCGCATGCAGCTGGGGGGGCCGATCGGGCTGATGAGCGGCCGGTCGCCGATGACCGTCAACCGGCTGGCCCTTTCGCTGGCGGAGGGCGACGTCTGGGATCCCGCGGACACGCCGGCCGCGCGCCGGCTCTGGGTGCGCGCCGCCGACCCCAGTCAGGCCCGGTGGACCGCTCATACCGTTGGGGAATAGAACGGCCACCTTCCATTTTTCCAACGTCTGTAAATTACAGACGTTGGAAGTGCGCGCGAACTGTTTTTACAGACGTTGGAACTTTCGCCCCCCCCGCGGATGGGCCCGCGCCCGGCGGGACAGGCGCCGGCAAGTTCAGGCGCGGCGCAGGACGAACATGCGGAGCTCGGTCATGTCCTCCATCGCGAAGCGGACGCCCTCCCGCCCGAGTCCGCTGTCCTTGGTCCCGCCATAGGGCATGTGGTCCACGCGCCAGGCGGGGGATTCGTTGACCAGGACGCCGCCGACCTGCAACTCATCCCAGGCGCGCCACGCCTTCCGGATGTCGCGCGTAAAGACGCCGGCCTGGAGGCCGTAGCGGCCGGCATTCACGCGGGCCAGCGCGGCGTCGAAATCCGGGACGGATTCGAGAATCGCGACGGGCCCGAAGATCTCCTCCGCATACGCCTTTTCGTCCGCGGGCACGCGCTCCAACAGCGTCGCCTCGATCACGTTTCCGAGGCGCCCGCCGCCGCACAGCAGGCGCGCGCCGCGCGCGACGGCCGACGCGATCCACCGCTCGATCCGGTCCGCTTCCTTCGCGGAAATGATCGGGCCGATGAAGGTGTCTTCCTCGCGCGGGTCGCCGCTCTTCAATTTCCGCGTCTCCTCCACAAGACGCTCGCGCACCTCCGCGTACACCGACTCGTTCGCGATGATCCGCTGCACGCTGATGCAACTCTGCCCCGACTGATAGAACGCGCCGGCAAGGATGCGCCTCACGGCGTCGCCGAGGTCGGCATCGGCCTCGATGATCGCCGCCGCGTTTCCGCCGAGTTCCAGCGTCACCCTCGCCTTGCCCGCCTTCGCCTTGAGCGCCCAGCCGACGTCGGGTGAGCCGGTGAACGAGAGCAGTTTGATGCGCGGGTCCGTCGCGAAGCGATCCGCCCCGTCGCGCGGGCACGGGAGAATGGAGAAGGCGCCTTCAGGCAAATCCGTCTCGGCCAGGATCTCCCCCAGCACGAGCGCGCCCAGCGGCGTCAGGCTTGCGGGCTTGAGCACGAAGGGACATCCGGCGGCGAGGGCGGGTCCGATTTTGTGGGCGACAAGGTTGAGCGGGAAATTGAAGGGTGAGATGAACGAACAAACCCCGATCGGCACGCGCTTCCACATGCCCGCATAACCCGCGGTGCGTGGGGAGATGTCCAGCGGCATGACCTCGCCGGTGAGCCGGACGGACTCTTCGGTGGAAATGCGGAGCGTATCCGCCAGCCGCGTCACCTCGCCCCGGCCGTCCCGGATCGGCTTGCCCGCCTCCGCGCACAGCAGCGCGGCCAATTCCTCCTGGCGCTCCCGCACGCGCCCGACCAGATGATCCAGCACGGCTTGGCGCCGGTGCGCGGGCCAGGCCCGCAGGGCCTCCGCGGCGGCCGACGCGCGCGCAAACGCCTGTTCGATGAGCGCGGCATCGGCCTGGGCGACGGAAGCGATGCGCGCCCCCGTGAACTTGTCGCGCACCTCGAGGTCGTGGTTGGGCGCGACGGGGCGGTTGGCGAGGAAGAGCGGGCGGCGGTCGTTCATGCGGTCTCCTCCGCGAAGAGCATACACCGCGCCGCAACGCCGTGGAAGGCCCGCCCGCGGACCGGGCGGCTACGCGCGGCGCATGGCGGCGGCGACGATCTCGGCGAGCTCGTCAATCGTGTTGGCAACCGGGACGCCGGCCTGCGTGAAGGCTTTCAACTTCGACGCCGCGGTGCCGGCGCCGCCGGACACGATGGCGCCGGCATGGCCCATGCGTTTCCCTTCGGGCGCGGTGTGGCCGACGATGAAGGCGAACACCGGCTTCTTGATGTGCTGCCGGATAAAGGCGGCGGTCCGCTCCTCCTCGTCGCCGCCGATCTCGCCGACCAGCACGATCGCGTCGGTGCCGGGATCGCGGTCGAACAGCGGCAGCAGGTCCATGGGGCCGGATCCGACAATCGGGTCGCCGCCGATCCCGATGCAGGTGGACTGGCCGATCCCCAGGGCGGTCAGCGCGTAGACGATTTCATAGGTCAGCGTCCCGCTGCGGGAGATGACGCCGATGCGTCCCGGTTTGTGGATGGAGCCGGGCATGATGCCGATTTTGCATTCGCCGGGGGTGATCACGCCGGGGCAGTTGGGTCCGATCAGGCGGATGCCGCGCGCGCGCGCCTCGTGGTAGAGGTCCATCATGTCCAGGGTGGGAACGCCCTCGGTAATCACGATGACGAGGGACAGCCCGGCTTCCATCGCCTCCCGGACGGCGGCCGACGCGAAGCGAGCCGGGACATAAATCACGCTCGCGTCGGCGCGCGTGGCGCCGACCGCTTCCTTCACGCTGTTGAAGACCGGCACGCCGTGCACGGATTCGCCGCCCTTGCCCGGGGTCACGCCGGCGACGACCTGGGTCCCGTATTCGAGCATGCCCCTGGCATGGAAGGAGCCATCGCGGCCCGTGATGCCCTGGACGAGTACGCGCGTCTGTTTATTGATCAGTATGCTCATCGGTGTCAATCCGGGGTCCGCCCGCCGCTTCAATGACTTTGCGCACCGCCTCGGAGAACGTCGCGGCGGGAATCAGCGCACTGCCCTTGAGCAGCGCCAGCCCTTCCTCGGCATTTGTCCCGGTGAGCCGGACGACGACCGGGACCTCGATCGCCATGCGCTTGAAAGCTTCCAGGATCCCTTTTGCGATGTCGTCGCAGCGGGTGATCCCGCCGAAGATATTGATCAACACGGAGCGGATGCCCGGCCGGCTCAGAATGATGCGGAACGCGTGGACGACCTTGTCCGGATTGGAGCTGCCGCCCACATCGAGAAAGTTGGCGGGCCGCCCGCCGTACAGTTTGATCATGTCCATGGTGGCCATGGCCAGGCCGGCGCCGTTGACCATGCAGCCGATGTCGCCATCGAGTTCGACATAGCTGAGGCCGCGCGCCTTGGCGTCCACCTCGTTGGCATTTTCCTCCGCCAGATCGCGGAGCGCCTCGACCTCGGGGTGGCGGAACAGGGCGTTGTCGTCGAAATTGATCTTTCCATCCACGGCGACGATTTCGCCGGCGGACGTAAGCACGAGCGGGTTGATTTCGACCAGCGAGCAGTCGAGTTCGATGAAGAGGCGGAACAGGTTGCGCATGACGTCCATCACGGCGCCGGCGTGCGCTTCGCCGAACAGGAGGGGGGCCACGCGGGCGGCATCGCTCTCCGGAAAGACGCGGCTGCAGGTGTGGAAGCGGTGAATTTTTTCGGGCGCGGTGCGGGCCAGCTCCTCGATTTCCATGCCCCCCTCCGCGCTGGCCATGAAGAGGATGCCGCGCGCGCCGCGGTCGAGAATGATCGCGAGATACACTTCCTTTGCGATATCGGCGGCATCGGCGATGAGCACGTTGTTGACGATGCTGCCCTTGATGTCCATGCCGAGGATGGCTTTCGCCTTTTCGGCGGCTTCCTCCGGGGTGCGGGCCAGCTTGACGCCGCCCGCTTTCCCGCGACCGCCGGCGTGGACCTGCGACTTGACGACCACCATGCGGCCGAAGTCGCGCGCAATCGCGGCGGCCTCGTCCGGCGTGGCGGCCACTCGTCCGGCCTGGGTGGGGATGGCGTGGCGCCGGAAAAGGTCCTTGGCCTGATACTCGTGTATCTTCATGTCAGGCGCGAAGGGTATGCGCCGTCCCGCACGCGCGCAAGAGCAAACGGCCCCCGGGCCGGATTGGACGCCGCGCGGCGCGTCACGGCGCGGGCGGCGACGCCGGATTCGTTGAACCGAAGCTGCTGTCGAAGGAAT
The DNA here is from genome assembly GCA_964388845.1 of uncultured Verrucomicrobiota bacterium. Taxonomy (GTDB): domain Bacteria; phylum Verrucomicrobiota; class Kiritimatiellia; order CAIVKH01; family CAIVKH01; genus JAMLJG01. The sequence continues at coordinate 21,251 of CAYMCD010000004.1, read as the reverse complement.
CCGCGAGCGCGGAATTGATCTTCTGCGCCTTGCGTTTGGCCGCCGCGGCGCGCGGCGGGTCGCCGCTCAGTTCATGGGCCTTGGCGAGCCACAGCCAGGCGAGCGCCGGATCCCTGCGCAGGCCGGTCGCGCGGTCCAGCGCATGAATGGCGGGTTGAAACTGGCCCGATTGCAGGGCGCTGATGCCGAGGTTCTGCCAGGCGAGGCCGAAGGTGGGCGAACCGCGCGCGGCGAGCGCGAGATAGTCCTGCGCTTCGCGGAATCGCCACAGCGAAAACAAGGTCTGCCCGGCCCCCATAATCCGGGCATTGTTGCGTGCCGGCCGCCATCCGTTCGCATCGGCGGCGTATCGCGCGCGGGATTCGTGCAGGTGTTTGACGCCGGCCTGTTGGAGCGCCATATCATGCAGCAGGGCCGCGTTGCCCTGCGTATTCCGGACCAGGATCGCGGTCAACCCGTCGAAGTAGGCCAGCGCCCACTCCCCGCCATCCACCAGGCGCCGCGTTGCCGGCCCGGCGCCGAGCCAGGATCCGTTGAGGATCAAGGCCTCCGGCTTGTGTTGTTCGAGCAATTCTTTCCAGACCTCTTCCTGTCCCAGCAGGCCGCGCGCCAGCTTCTGGTAAAAGCCGGCGCCATAAAGGGAAACGCGCGTGTCCGTGAAAACCTTGCGGTCGGGCAGGCGCCAGGCCAGATAGCCCCCGTCATGCGCGAGGTTCAGAACGGATGCGGGGAAGTCCGGGCGCGACAGGATCTGCCCGCAGGCCTCCTCGGGGAAGATGTCTTCGGCCACGCCCAGGCCGACCGCGGAGGCGCTGCCGGTGCGATTCAGGTAGTACCCCGACAGCATCGCGGACAGGGCCAGGACGGATGCCGCCAGGACGAAGACCCGCCCGAGGAGGGACACATCGGGCACATTGCGCGCGCGCGCCCAGTCGCCCAACCCCTTGATGCAACAGGAAAGGAAGGGGAAGATCGCGATTGCGCCGAACATGTGAAAACGGGGCGAGAGCACCATCATGAACGCCCCTGCCACGCCGAGCGAGGTGACGGTGAGGGGCAGACGCCCCGTAATCGTCACAAATCCGCTGGCGATCAACACAAGGATCAGCGTGCTGACGTGGCGAACCGAGACCGGCGCGAATTCGCCGGCCATGGGCGAAATCCACTCCAGCAGCACTGAGCTCTCCGGGTTGACGACGCTCCGCACGGCGATGCGGTGCAGCGAAATTCCATATGGATTAGCCAGGGTGGCGAGCAGGAGGACGACCGGCAGCCAGGGGGCGAGCCGGGAATCGCCCGATCGCCGGCTGTCGAAATGGCCGAGCAGGGCCAGCAGCGGCCCGAGCAGGAAGGAGGGATGCAGGTTGGTCCAGAAAATCTGCAGCGGTATGAGCAGGATGAGACACAACCGGAGCGACGCCTCCGACAGGAGACGTATGAAAACGGCCGCGCAGAAAGCCGCCAGCAGATGAGGCGATGGGGCGAAGGCGGGGGCCACCAGCCAGGCGACGAGCAAGAGCGCCGCCGCGCCGGCCATGGGAGACGATCTGCGGCAAGCCAGCGGCCGCAGGACGACGAAGGCCCCGAGGACCAAAGCGATGCCCGCGAGGATCACCAGGGGAGCGGCGCCGGCCCGCCATACCAGGTGCAACAGGGCGTCATACAGCCACGAGGTGTTGACCCACTGATCCTGCGTCGCCGCGAACGAAAACGGATCCGCGCGGAGCCATCCCGATTGCATCAACGCCCGGCCCGTCGCCAGATGAATCCAGAAGTCGGCGTTGGATATCGTCCGGAAACCGAAGGCCGCCAGCGCAAGGAACGACAGGCCGACCAGCACCGAATCCCGGACGATCAATCGCGACGAGGAGTTTGACATGGCTTGCGAGCACTCCGCGAACGCCGCGCCCGGTACCGGTTCCGGGACGACTTCAGGGATCGCCGGATCGGGTCAAATGAGCCACCCTGGCCACTCCGCCAGAATCGCCGCGGACCGGGACAATGCGTCCGTGAATTTACCCGGGCATAGTTTCATCGGCGAAGGCACTCGGGTCAAGGCTCTTGTGGCTTTTCAAGCATTTCCTCTCCCTCGGGGAACGCCCACGGTTCTTCGACATCCGCCTCATCCACCCGGATGCGCTTGATCATGTTTATTTCAATCTGCCGCTTCATATAGATGATTTTGTCCATGGCGGCTGCCGCGGGATCGAAATACGACAGTTGCAGGCGGAGCCCACTCGCTTCGGGCGGCGGCCCGGCCGGAGGGCTGTCGGGCGGGGGCGCCTTGGACCTGAAGGCGGCCTCGGTTGCGTCGGTCGGGAGGTCGAATTCCTCCAACAGCGCCAGGAAGGCCGGCGCCCGGTTGTTCCAGAGCCGGGCAAAGGCAGGGCGGGTAACCCAGAAGGGCCGTTCGGCGGGGGCCGCCCGCGCGAGACCGCGCTTGAGCCATCCGATGGCGCTGGCTTCATCCGTTGCATTGGTGTGGGCGGCGGCGAGCGCGAACGCGACGCGCGCGTCCGCGCCGGGTAGGCGTTCGGCACGGACAAACAATCGGATCGCCTGGGCCGGCTCGCCCGACGCCAGCGCGGAGAGCGCCGCCATGTGCCGGGCGGACGCATCGGCTGGACAGCCCTCAGCGACCGCGAGAAAAGCGCTTGTTGCCTCGGTGTATGCGCCGCCCGCAAACGCGCGTTGCCCCGCCTCCCAGCGGAGCATGAGGGGTTCGCCGGCGCGGACGCAGGGCCCCGGGTTGCGCAGCATGAAATCGTCGAAATCCGACGCCGCCGGGGCGCCGGCGGCCATGAGAACCAGTCCGCATATGAGGCGGAATGTCGGTTCGGGGCGACCCCGCGGCGTGGCGCAAGGCGCATCTGCTTGGGCCCTTCGGGCGCATGTTGCACGCGGAGCGCGCACCACGCGGGCCAGGATTGAACACGCTACGCTCGCCGCAGTCACGGCAGAACGGTGGACCGGCGGCGCGGAGGCGTCAAGCCGCGAAGAATTATCGGTCCTCCACAGGGCGGGTTATTCGACCAGGTGTACCCGAAACACGCCCGCCGGCAGGCTTGCGCCGTTGGTGACGATCGTATGCGCGGAGGCATCCGCGGCCGTGACGGCGGCGTTCACGTTGCTGAAGACCAGGCTGTCGTCCAGCATTTCAGAGGGCGCGTACTGCAACTGGTAGGACTTGCCGGCCACGCTGTCCCACTCGACGCGGAGGTGTCCCCCCGCGGAGGGGAGCACGCGGATCATGGCGAGGAAGGACTGGTCGTCCAGGAGTTCCGTGCCCGCGCGAAACTCGTGTCCGTCGGATACACCGTCCTCATCCGTATCGTCGAGGTTCGGATTGGAACCGAGGCTCTTTTCCCACGAATTATTCAACCCGTCCGCGTCGCCATCGCCCGGATCGAGCGGCTGCTGGGCGGCCGAGACCTCGAAGGAGAACACGCCGTACACCGCGGTCGGATTGGTGTAGACCGCGCTATCGCCGTAGAACGACGAGAGCTCCCGCGTCTCGCGATTAAAGACGCGCGCGAACAGCTTCGTGGCCTTTGTGCGGTCCAGCAGGATGGCGCCGGAGACGAGGCCTGATGCCCCCGGGCCGGGGTCCGCCCCCGCGCCGATGTGCGCAACCGCGAGCACCGTATTGCTCGGGTGCGGCTGGCCGTCCATCGCCGGGGCGTACACGCCGATCGGGGCCGAAAGTATTTCGACCCGCGCGCCGCCGGCGGCCGTCCCGGACAGGGGCTGGCCGAATTCATTGACGACCGGCGCGCTGTTTTCGTAGGCGAGCGGGGCGTGCTGGGCGCGCGCCGACAGGGCCCACGCGCCCGCCGCCAGCGCGGCGATGGCGGCCATCCGCATCCCGGGGGTGTGCTGTCGGATCGTTTTCATGGCGTGATGTTCCGGGTCGGCGGCGGATACGTGGGCGTGTTGACGAACGTCACGGTTCCCGACTTGCGGCGGACGATGATGATGGCGTCGTCCGGCTCGATAATCTCGCCCATCGCCGACGGATTATTTGCCGGCGATCCTGTTGTCGCGCGCCGCCACGGGGCGTTCGAATGCGCGGCGATCGAACTGTACCAGATGCGCATCCGCGGCGAGCGCAGCGAACCCATCGCTACGCCATTGGTCTGGCTGTTGTCGAGTATGCGAATCTCGTCCGCGTAGTTCGCGAACGGCCCGGCGCCGAAGCCGCTGAACTGGCTGACGAAGTTCGACACCGTGATGCGTTCCGGCATCTGGTGGCTCAGCACATGGAACTCCGGGATGTTGGTGGAAACCGGCGCTGAGATCACGCGCGACAGCGACTGCGTCGGCAGCCGCCCGATCAGCACCAGGTTGGTCGCCGCGGCATTGGTCGGCACCTCGATCATGAACCCCTGCCCCAGCGGCACGCGCTTCTCATTCGCCGCGCCGGATCCCCCGAGCGCGTATTGCCAGCCCGCCGACGAAGACAGCCAGACGATCGAGGTGGCCACCGTCCCGATATTGGTCGCGCCGGTGGTGGCGCCGAACCAGGAAATGCGCGTGGACTGCGCATAGGTGTTGCTCGCGTGCAGCGTGTTGGTGCCGAACACGTAGGCGACGGTGCTTTCCTGCTCATTGGTCGTCGCGGGGTCGGGCCAGGAGAACAGTGAATACCAGTTCTCGCCCGGATGCAGGCGCAGGGCCTTGGCCGCGTAGATTTCGACGCTGGCCAGGCGCGGCGATTGGTTGGTCCGCCAGCGATCCTCCCGCGCCACGCGGTACATCCGGTACGTTGTGCCCGTCAGCCAACCCGGCGCGACGCGGTTGGTTCCCCCGTAGTCCTCCAGCCGCGGCCGGTTGGTGTAGGTCAGCCAGTCCCAGCTGTTCGTCAGCGAGGCGTGGAAGCCGACCGAACTGTCCACGAAAATGACATCGTAATCGCGATAGGTCGTCTCGTTCGTGGGGCCGGTCCACCGGACGGAAAGGCCCATGTTCGCCCGGGCGAGCCCCTGTGTGACCACAAAGCGATCCGTGTTGCCCACGACACTGGTGGACAGGCCGATATTCCCGGCCTCGTCCCGGCCCTGGACGGTGATCTTGTAGTAGGAATCGAACGTCAGGTTGGAGAGCAACAGGTTGGTGAATGCGTAGCTGGACAATGCGTTCGACCAGCCTGCGGTCGCCCGCGTGAGGACCTGCGTGACCGCGTTCGCGGCCGGCGTGCCGTTGGTGTCCACCACCTCATAATACGTGATGATGTAGGTCTCCCACGGCGACAGCGCCTCGCTGTCCGACTGCCGCCACCCGGCCGACTGCGACGCGTTCGTCCCCGGCGGAGTCCACTGGACGAGGATCTCGGACGATTCGTCAATGCTGCCGAAGAGATACCCGGCCGCGGCATCCGTCGCGCGCAGCGCGGTGGGAACCGGCGGCGGATTGGTGTCCACGCGGACCACGAGTTTCTGCAAATTCCCGATGGCCTGGTCGTGGCCCCGGTCCGCGTCGTTGTCCACGGCGAAGAGATACCCCGTCAACACGCCCTGCTGCCCCGTGATATTGAAGGAGTTCGTCCGCACCGAGGCGGACAACCCCGTCCCGTCGTTGGTCGTCGCGGGCTGCGCCGCGGACTGGGCCGGCGCCACGACCCGGTATTCGGCGACCGTGGAGAAGTCGTCCAGCGCCTCCTCCCAGCTCATGGTAAGCGAATTCGTGCTGATCCAGATGGCCTGCGGGTAGACGCTGATATCGTCCATGTAGACCTGCGGACCGGTCCCCGCGTGCACGACGCGGAGCGTCGTCACGCCGGTGACGTTGATATCCCAGGAGAACAGCTCGAATTCCGGATTCAGGTTGGTGACGACCCGGCTGCCGACGCTGATCCAGCTGGCGCCGTCCGCGCGTTCGACCCGCAGGGTGACATCGTTTCCGCTGAACCGGCCCGCGAACAGCACGAGCGTGCCGGGATCGGCGATGGGCGGAAGCTGGATCCAACGCGGCTCCGCGAGCGAATTGGTGAGCAGGCCGATGCGACGCGTGCCGGAGATCTTGGGGTCCAGCGCGCCAAACGTCGCCCCATCCGCGATCCACCGGCCCGTCGTGGCATCGTTGGTCCACGGCGTCCCGCTGCCGAGCGAGGACGCGGGCCAGTTCTGGTTGGTCTCGAAACTGGAATACATCGTCACATTTGTTCCGTAGGCGCCCGCGATATCCGCCGAATTGATGATCGGCCCGCGGATGTCGTCGTCCACGACGCGCACGTAGCCGACCAGGCGGCTGTAGTCGGTGGCCCGGTCGGACGGACGGTCGTCGTCGAGGTCGGGCATGGTGATGTGTACGGGATTTCCGGTGGAGGCCATCAGGGCATTGATCGCGGCGCTGTCGAAATTGCCGAAGGTCCAGTAGTTCGTGAGGAGGAGATTGGTCGTGGCCTGCGGCGTGGAGAGCGCGGCGCTGTAGTCCGTGAAATTGCCCGTGATATTGGTGCCCAGACTGAAGCTCATCACCTCGTTGGTCGTCCCCGAGACCCCGCGGGAAACGCCGGAATGGGCGTCGCGGACGCCGAAGACGAACTGGAACTGGATGTTGGTCGCATCGGCCAGCTCCTGGTCCGTGACGGTCGTCAGGGTGTCCGTTCCCGAGCCGGTCCGCCGCGCGATGAAATTGCGGATCAGATTCGTCGGCGCGACGCCGTTCGTGGCGACCACGAACGGCGCGGCGGACGCGCCGGACAGGTTTACATTCGCGACAACCGGCGTGTTGGTGTCGTCATCGGTCACAAAGAAGGTGCCGTACGAACGGTTCGTGAGCTGCAGGCGATCGTCCAGGCGATCGTTGTCGAGATCGCTGATATTCGCCGTGACGGGGATCAGGTTCGTCCCGCCTCCATAGAGATCGCCGATCTGCGCGTACGTGAAGGAGGTGAACTGCCACAGGCTGGTGGACGAGGGCGCGAGCGTACCGGCGCTGCTGGCGGACGCGGCATAATTCGTGGTGTTGTTTGTCGCCATGCCGGGAATTGAAACATTCATGTTGGTCCCGTCGGACGACGTTCCGCGCGCCACGCCGCTGGTCTCGTCGTAGACGCTGAAGCTGAACGAGAGCGGATTGGTGGAGGCCACGAGGGCGAGCGCGCCGTCCGTGAGGGTGAAGACCCGTCGCAACGCGTTGAACTGGAAATTGTCGAACCGGTTGTTGCCCGCGGTGGCGGTGGCGCCGTCCAGCGTGATGCGGATGTATACCGCGCCCTGGTCGTCCAGCGCGGTCACAGCGCCGAAGTCGTTGGAACGCAGGGCGTGGCTGTCCTGGGTCGGCGTATTCGTCGCGAACGGCGTGAACGACACCCCGTCGGTCGAATAGGCGACCAGGTTGGTGGTGAAGCCGGTCCCGGACCGGCGCGCGGAGTACGTCATCACGAGGCCTTCGCTGCCGGACATGTTGAGCAGGAACTGGATGTAGCGGCCGTTGTTCTGCAGTCCGCTTCCGGCGGTGATCGTGATGTCGGCGCCCGCCGTATCGCCGGAGACGGCGTTGATGGTGGTTCCCGCATTTCCGTAGGTCGGCGCGGTCAGCAGGTTGTCGCTCCACGTGCCGGAACCGGACGTGGCCGTGGTGTTGCTGGCGTTGAAATTCCACGCCGCAAGCAGCTGGACCGGTCCCGCCTGCTCAGTGACGGTGTTCGACCCGTTCAACAGGGTCATGGCCCCGGCGACGGGTTCGTCCGGGTCGTCGTCGAAGATGAGCACGGGCACGCGGCTCGTTGTCATCAAGGTGTCCAGGGAACGATCGCCGTCCGCGTCGGACCAGGCGACCAGGGCCTCGCCCATCCCGATCGTGATGCGATCGTACTGTCCGGAGAAGGTGTTGTTCGCGTTGGTGATGACCGTCCTCGTCCCGTTCGTGAAACTCACGACGAAGAGGTTCGAGACCACGACCTGGTCGTTTGTGTTGAACAGCATGAAATACGGGGCGTGCCCGAACGAGGTGTTGGAGGCCAGCACGCCGCTGTCGAGGTCGCGCAGGATGTTGGTCACCATGAAGCCGCCCGCCAGCACCTGCGCGTCGGACAGCTCCGGCGTGTTCCAATCGAAGGCGCCCGCGCCGGTCACCTCGAAGCTGTAATTCGTGATGTCGTGGTAGCCGGTCGCGAGCGATTCCCAGTTGTTCGAGTCGCTGATCTGGAGCAGCAGGTAGGAGGCGGTGCCGGTCATTGGGCCGATGTAGCGGGCGTTGGCCACGCCGTAGTCCAGCGGCACGCTGACGGCCGTCGTGCCGTTGGTCAACCCGCGGTAGAGGGCGGAGCTTTGGTTGTCGTCGGGGATGGGATCGCCCGGCGGATCGTACCAGCGCGGACCCAGGTTCACGGCGTAGACGAAATTCACGTTTTCGGAATCGTTCGACGCCGTGGTGGCCCCGTAATATTGGAAAATCGTCACCTGGTCGCCGCCGTTGTTGATGTCGTTCAGGGTCAGCTCGATCACGCGTCCGACGTCAATATTGCCGGTGGCGACCCATTTGTTCGTGTGAAATTCCGTGACCCGGTGCCAGTCGCCCGTGCCGCTCAGGTCGGTCGGATCCCAGCCGCAGTCCGTGAACTCAATCACGGTGCCGGCGGGGAACGGCGCCAGCACGACAAAGGAGAACCGCTCCAGATCGCCCGTCGCGGTGCCGTTCACGCCGATGACCGCGATCCCGCCGGCGGACAGGTTCGAGACGCCCGAGCCGCCCACCCCGTCTATCGTGAATTCGAGCAATTCCGGATAGCTGATGTCGTCGTCCTGGACGTAGAACTGCAGCGCGGTGTTCACGGTGAGCGCGCGCCAGTACGGGATCGCGTCGCCCGCGTTCGGCGCGGCAAACGTCCCGCCGCCCAGGTTGTTGTTCTCCGCGCTGACGGTGATGTAGTACGCGTCGTCGTACGTGGAGTTGGTGATGTTGAACGCCCGGTGCTGGTAGGTCGTCACCACCGTTGAGCCGTTGTTGCCCGCGAAATTGGTGAACGAGGCGTCCGCGCCGGTGGACTGGAATTGACTCCCGGTCAGCACGACCGGATCGTAGTTCGGCGTCACGCGGCCCAGGCGGGAGCTGATGTTCTTGATCGCCGGGCTCGCGTTGGTCATGAACACGCCGTACGAGTTGCTCCACAGGATCGCGATATCCAGCGGATCGGCGGTGTTGATCAGGTCCGCGTCCGTGACGGTGATGTCGTTCAGGATGCCCTGCGGGTTGAGCGCCGGATTGTAGTTCGTGCCGACGTACAGCAGGCGCGGCGTCGGTCCGTTCGCCATCGCCGGGGCCTGGGCCTCGCCGTCCTTGCGGGTGACCTCGAACCAGTTGGTGCCCACGCGGACTTCGTCGTAATAAACATCGCCCACCTGCACGCTCGCGCCGGCGCCGATGGAGAGGCGGACGCCCGTCAAGCTGGTGATGTGCCCGACGCCCTGCGTCGTGGTGACCAGCCAGTAGCCGTTGGGTTCCTCCGCGACCGCGTTGGTTATCGTGCGGTACGTCGTCGCGCTGAGCACGCGGGTCGCGAAGTCGTATTTCGCGACGACGACGTAATCGTTGCCCGAAGCGTTTTCGATGTCGTTGGTGGAGGTCTGGTTGCTCGAACTGGAATCAATGCCGAGGGCCTTGTCCGCGCCCGACACCTTGCCGACGAAGGCCTTCTCGGAACCGCCATCGAGCAGCTTGAGCCCCGCGTATTTGTCCGTGCCGTTGAACTCGTAGTTCATCATCCAGGAGAAATAGACGGCGCCGTTTGTGAACGGCTCCAGGAAGGTCCGGCTGGCCGTGATCCAGCGCCCGTTCACATCGCCATACAGGACGATCTTGTTCCCGGTCGGCTGGTAATAGCTGGACTTCTCGATCCCGAACGAGGTGGCTGTGTAGTCCGCAAAGGGATCGCCGCCGATCGCCCACGTGTCGGACCAGCCCGTCCCGCCGCCGCCCCCGGAAAGCGCGCCGCTGGAGGATGCGAAGCCGTCATAGATGACCCGGCTGGGCAGCATCTGGATCAACTCGCTCCAGTTGGTCGCCACGCGGATCTCGTCGAAATACGTCGTCCCCGGCGTGCCGGACCCCGTCGTGCCCGCCACGAGCCGGAGCCCGTTGATCCGCCCGACGGCATTGCTCGCCTTGCTCAACATCATGTCCCACGCGGTCGGCTCGCTGTCGGGCACGGCATCCGTGCCGACCTTGTACGCGCTGGCCGCCGCGAGGCCGGAACTCCAGTCGTAGCGCATCACCACGATGTAATCGTTGCCCGCCCCGTTGTTGAGGACGCGATTCGACGAGCTGCCGTCGAGGCCGAGCCGCAGGTCGGCGGTGGAAACCTCGCCCACGAACAGGCGCTCGGTGGTGTTGGACATCAGGGACAGTCCGGCGTACTTGTCGGCGCCGCTGTACTGGAAGTTGACGATATACCCGACGTAAAGCCGCCCGCTCGCATAGGTGTTGGTGAACTGGCGACGGATCGTGTTGCTGCCGCCATCCTGGGGCGTGACCGCGAGCTTGTTCGCGCGCGGGGTCGGATAGTTCGTCTGCGCGGCGAAGCTCAAATTGCTGACGGAGAAGGCGTTGGTGTCGCCGGTCCAGAAGTTGGCCCCCCAGCCGTTTCCGCCCTGGCGCGAGATCATGGTCACGCCGCTGGTGTAGGCAAACGGCTCGACGATTTCGCCGGCGGCATAGGCGCCCGTCGTCGTGTTGGTGGACAAAGGCGTCGAGTAGTGATTGTTGTTCACCGAATAGAAGGCGTAGTAGTTGTCGCTGCCGGGCGCCACGACGTGCTGCAGCTCCGCGCCTCCGCCGCTGTAAATCACGCGCGAACCGTCGGAACCCACGGCCCCGCCCACGCTGTAGGACGTGCCGTTCGCCGGCGCGGAGGGCGGGTTGGTGCGATTGTGCACGATCATCACGTCGTAGCCGGAGTCCTTCGTCCAGCCGATCCGAACCAGTTCGTTGCCGTCGTTCGTCACGCCGGCCGACAGGACGGGCGGTATGGCCGTCAGGGTCCATTCAACGGCCACCACCTGCGGGCTGCCCACGGCGTTCGTGTCGGTGACCGTAATGGTCGCATTCGACACCCCGGCGTGCAAACCGGGCGCGGTGAAGGTCAACGTGTGCTGGCGCCCTTCCGTCTCGGCGTTGGTCGCCGCATTCGGGCTGACGGAGAGCCAGTTGACGTTGGTGGCCACGCCGTACACCAGGTCCCCGCGCCCGCTGTTCGTCACACCGAACCCGAGGCCGGCCGGCGCCGAGCCCAGCACCGAGGTCACCGAGAGGCTGGACGGGGCGACGACCAGCGAGGCCGCGACGCCCGTGCCCTGGACCACGAAGTCATACAGCGTCTTGCCCGTCACATTGTTCGACACGGCCAGCGTCGCCGTGCGCGTGCCGAGCGCGGTCGGGTTGAAACGGACCTGGAACGTGGTGGTCGCGTCCGCGCTCACCGGCGTGCCGGGCGGCGCAATCACGATGAAATCGGCTGCCGCCGCGCCACTGGTGCTGACCCCGTATACGGAGAGCGCGCCCGGCCCGGCGTTCGTGATCGTGAAGGTCCGCACAAGGTTCGAATTCACCAGCCCCACCCCGCCGAAGTCCGTGTGGTCGGTCGGCGACGGCGTCGCGTCGCCATCCACAATCAGCGCCCCGTTGCCCAGGATATCAATCGAGGCGGCCAGAACGACAGTCGTGACCGAGCCCGTCGTGGAATTCTCGGTCGCGCAATAGGCGTTCGTGGCGCGGATGCGGTAGTAGTAGGTCGCGCCGGACACCAATCCCGTCACCGAGGCGCTCGTTCCGGATACCGCGCGGTTGGAATAGCCGGGCACGAACGAGGGCGCCTGGCTGTACGGATGGAGCAGGATGTCGTCCAGGTTGTAGCGGTCGCCGCCGCCCGAGGTCTTGACGATGCGCACCGCCACGCTGCCGCTGACGTTCAGGTTCGTCGCCTCAAACGCGGTCAGGGAGGTGGACGTCGCCGTGAACGTGCCCGCGGTGGACCAGGTGGCCCAGCCATCCGTCGAATACTCCACGCGCCCATCGGAGTTGCCGTCCGATCCATACACGCCATGGAGGAGGGTGATGGAGCTCAAGCCCATGTTGGTGGATGTCTGCATCCCGATGACGCCGGAATTCTGGACACGCGCCGCGTTGGACCCGTTCTTGCGGTCGCTGGCGCTGGTGCCGATCAGCGCGTCGTCCATCCACCAGGTGATCCCGGCGATCACGACCGTGCCGGAGGCGTAGGCGCCTTTGGACGCGCCCTCCCAGGTGTTCGTATAGACGGAGCCGCCGCTGTTGACCGCAAAGCCCGCGTTGCTGGATACGTCGAGGGCATAGCCCGAGGCGTCGGCAAAGTTGCTCCACACGACCGTGAAGTTCACGTCATTGGTCGCGCTGACGTAGTGGCCGGTGACCAGGCCGCTGAAGCAGAGGGTGGTCAATGTGTATTCCGTCCCATAGCCGGTGCCCGCGGAGTTCTGGGCGAAGGCGCGGTAATAGTACGGCGCGCCGGGCGTCAGGTTCGTCAGCGTCGAGGAGTAGCTGCCCGTGCCCGTCCCGTTCGTCGTCTGCGCGCCCGGCACGGTTGGGCCGGCCGATGCGCTCCAGACGACACCGCGGTTCGTCACCGGCGCGTAGCCGTCGTCGGTCACGTTGCCGCCCGCGGTCGCGGAGGTCTGGTTCGTCGCGGAGGCGATTGTCGTGGCGACGGTCGGCGGGACCTGCCCCGTGCCGCGGACGTGGAAGACATAGCTGCCCTCGTCGGCGTCGTCGCTGGCAATTGTGATCGCGCCGGTGCGGACACCCGACGCGAAAGGATCGAACCGCAACACGAGATTCGACACCGCGCCGGGCGAAACCTTTGCCGGCCAGGACACGACGATGAAGTCGGCCGCCTGCGCGCCGGACGTCGAGAGGCCGGACACATTCAGCGCGCCCGCGTCCGAATTCGTGATGAACAACGTGCGGTCCACCTGGCCGCCCGTCACCGCGGTCGCCCCGAAATCGGACCCGTTCGCGTAATCCGGCGTGTTGGCCGTCGTGAGGACGGCGAGGTTCGTGCCGAGCGCCGCTATTTCCGGCTGCGCGTAATTGGCCAGCAGCAGTTCCCAGCTCGTCGCCACGCGGATTTCGTCGAAATAGGTGTCGCCCGGCGTGCCGGACCCGCCCCCCGCGCCCGCCGCGATGCGGATGCCGTCAATCCGCGCGATCGCGTTGTTGGAATGCGAGCCGTGCCACACGGACGGCTCGCTCGCGGGAACCGAGTCCGTGCCGATCTTGTACACCAGCCCATACCCCGTGTCGGCGGTGAAGTCGTACAGGCCGACAATGAGGTAGTCGTTGCCGACGCCGGCGTAGATGTTGGTCGCGGTGGAGGAGGAGCCGACGGCCAGCTTCTGGTCGCTGTTGTAATCCTCGCCGTAGTACATCATTTCGTTCGTGCCGTCCATGAACGACAGGCCGGCGAATTTGTTCGCCCCGTTGTAGGCGTAATTGAGCATGTAGGCGGCGTAGACCTTGCCCGTCGTATAGGCCGCGAAGTGGCGGCGCGCGGCCTTGGACGTGCCGTCAATGTCCGCGCTGTTGATCCGGACCCGGTTCGCCGCATTCGTGGGATAGACCGAGATGTTCGCGAAATTGCCGCTGCTGATGTTGAAGTTTCCGGTATCGTACTGCCAGCTGTTGGTCCACCCGTTCCCGCCGCCGCCGTGCCCGCCCGTCGCGAGCGTGCCCGTATTCGTGTAGGCGAACGGCTCGACGATCTCGGACGCGGGGTACGCGGTCGTCGCGATATTCGTCGCCACGCCGGGCGAGTAGTGGTCGTTGTTGATGGCGTGGAGCGCGTAGTGGTTGGTCCGGCCCGGCAACACGACGTGCTCCAACTGGGCCGCGCTGCCCTTGTAGATCACGCGCGACCCGTCGCCGCCGTAGGTATCGCCGATGCTGTAGCCCTGCCCCTGCGCGGGCACGCTGGGCGCGTTGGTCTCGCGGTACACGATCATCACGTCGAGCCCGGTCGGACGCGTCCAGCCGAGCCGGATCAACTCGCGGCCGTGCGCCCACGCGGACACCGCCGTCGGATTGGGGATATTCGTCAGGATCAATGTGACCGCCACCGTCTGCGGGCTGTTCGAGGCGCCGGCATCCGTGATCGTCACCGTCGCATTGCTCGTCCCGGCGCTCAAACCGGTCACGTTGAAACTGATCGTGTGGGCCTGGGCGCCGCCCTCATTGAGATTCGCCGACACCGGCGACACCGACAGCCAGGCCGCGTTCGTGGATGTCGCATAGTCCAGGCGCCCGCGTCCCACGTTCGTCACGCCGAAGGCCGCCGCGGAAGGCGTCGTGCCGACCATCACGGTGACGCTCGTTGCGGCCGGGCCATACCCGATTCCGGCCAGAACACCCGTGCCGCGGGCCGCGAACGGATACGGCGTCTTGCCGGAAACCGTGTTCGTGAACGTCAGCGTTGCGTCCCGTTGCCCCGCCGCGCCTGGGTCGAACTGCACCTGGAAAGTTGAACTGCCGCCCGCCGCGATGGAGGCCGCCGGCTGGCTGACCACGATGAAGTCCGCCGCGTGCGTGCCGGTGGTCGTCACCGTGCCCACGCCCAGCGCGGCCGTCCCGCTGTTGGTGATGGTGAAGGTGTGCATCCGGTTGGACAGATTCACCCCGATCGAGCCGAAGTCCGTGCCGTTGGCGATCGCCGGCGCCGTGTTGCTGATGACGATCGCCGCCAGGTTCGTCCCGAGCGCCGCGACGTCGGGGACGTACGAAATCGTCGTCACCGACTGCGTTGCCGAGTTGTCCGTCGCGCAGTAGTCGTTCGTCGCGCGCACCCGGAAGTAATACGTCGCGCCGCCGGTCAATCCGGTCACGGACGCGCCGGACACGGAAACGGTGCGATTGGAATAGCCGGGTACGTAGGAGGGTGATGCACCCCCGGTGTGCGATCCCAGCCCGGAAACAGTATCCGTGGCATACCCGTCCCACTCCGTCGCGGGATCGAAGCTGTTCGCCCCGTTGGTATCACCGCCGGTCACCGACGACATGCGGCGGATGGTGTTGTCCGCCGTTGATGCACTGCCCGTCCCCCATTCGGTTCCGGGATCGGTTCCGATCTGGCCGATAACATCCGCATAGCCGCCGGCCAGCGTATTGGTCAAGGCGATGGCGTCGTCGCCGTTGAAGTTCATGACGGACGACGAAGTGGACAAATCCGCGGTCACGCCCAGGGACTCGGAGCTGTTTTCGATCACATACACCGCGCCGGCGGACAGCGTCCCGCTCAAGGTCAGGGAGTAGGTCGGCGTGGAGGCGCCGTTGTTGAAATGCAGAACCTTATAATTGGACAGATCAACCGAAGCGCCGGTGCCGTTGTAGATTTCAAGGAACTTGTTGTTGCTGCTCCCTTCGACGTATTCGGAGAAGAACAGATCCGGGCTACCCGCGCCGCCAAAGGTGGCATTCGTACTCACGTCCAGCGAATACCCCGTCGCGCCGGCGAAATTGCTCCACGCGGCGGTAAAGTCGGTCTCGTTCGTCGCGCTCGCGACGAGCCCCGTAACGATTCCGGAGAAGCATGGCGTCGTCAGGCTGTTGGTCGCGCCGTAGCCGGTCCCCGCGGAATTCTGCGCGAAGGCGCGGTAGTTGTAGGTCGCGCCGGGCGTCAGGTTCGTCAGCGTCGAGGAGTAGCTGCCCGTGCCCGTCCCGTTCGTCGTCTGCGCGCCGGGCACGGTCGGCGTCGCCGGATCCAGCGCCCACACCACGCCGCGATTCGTCACGCTTGCGCCGCCGTCGTCCGTGACATTGCCGCCCGCCGTGGCCGTGGTCTGGTTGGTCGCCGAGGCGATCGTCGTGGTCACGGTCGGCGGCGCGGCCGACGTGGAAATCGTGAAGACCTTGACGACCGCCATGTGCGTGCGGTTCGCCTCGTAGGAGTCCTCGACCAGGATGGGCGTGAGATGATCTTTATACTGGCGCGAATCGAACACCACGCCGTTCGCAAACGAGACGCCGGCCACCGCGACGGCCAGATGGTCGGCGTCCAGCACATGGTTGGGCAGCACAAAGTCGTACGGGGCCGAGCGGCCGAGGTTCGTGTTCAGATCGCCGTCCCGGTCCGCCGGTTGGTGCGCGTCGGTGACGACGCTGGTGACCACGACGAAAGTGGTCTCCGTCCGGTTGGTCAGGTTCAGGTCGCCCGCGACCACCACGTAATCATTGGTCGGAAATGCCGCGCCGGCGATGTAGTTAGTCAGTTCCCGGGCCTGGCTTTCGCGCGTGGCGGCATCGCCCGGCCCGGCCTTGAAGTGCGTGGAGACCACGTGGAGATCCCGGTTCCCGGGGATATCAATCGTCACCTGCGCATGATCGCGCGCCCCGACATAGGTGTCGGTCCATTCGTTCGACGCCGTGATGGGCCACCGGCTGATCACGCCGTTGGGGATCGGATTCGGGTCGGACTCCGGCTCGATGTAGTAATAGTAATTCGTGCCGAACACGGCATCCACGAAGGCGCGCGCGCCGGCATTCGTGAACTTCCATTCCTGGATCGCCACCACATCGGGCCGGAGGCGTTTGAAGATGCGCTGGCTGGTCTCGGTGTACCAATAGGTGCCGTCCACCAGGTTCGTTCCGCTCGTGAGATTGGCGGACATGATCGTGATGGCGTCGTCATCCTGGATCACGACCGTCGCGGCGGCCGGCCCGCCCACCCTGGCGCCCCGCGCGGCGACCAGCGTGACGCCGATTTCCTCCGGCCCCTCCGCGGCGCCGTCATTGTTGAGCGTGAACACGAGGTTCGACGTGGTGGCCCCGCCCGCCGAGAAAATCACGTTCGTGGTGTTGGCGGAATAGTCCGTTCCCCCGCCCGTCGCCGTACCGGCCAGCGCCACCTGCACCGTCGCGGAGAAGGAAGCGGAAATGCTGACGGGGACGGTGACCGTCGCGTCGGTTTCGGACGTGCTGTACAGCACATCGCCCAGCGCCACCGTCGGCGCTGCGCCCATGCCCGACAATTCGATGTCGTCCACGAAGAAGCGATCGAAGGTGTTGTCGTTGGCCGATTCGTCGAAGCGGATCCGGACCCGGACCTGCTGGGCGGTGGACGGCAGGGCGACCGTCCACGGATTGGCCGGCACGGTGGACGCGCCCGTCCCCGTAAACCCGAGATTGGTGTTCGATGCCCCATAAACCAGCGTCGTGCTGCCGGGCCCGTTCCAGGTGGTCCCGCCGTCATAGGACAGGTCGAGCTCCAGGTCGTCACCGTTGTCCGCGCCGGCGACCGCGAAGGCCACGCGCAGCGTGACCGACCCGTATCCGGAGAGATCAATCGTGTCGAACTCGAGATAGGGATCGGAGTTTGAGCTCGCCGAGCCGCGGAAGGTCAGCGCATACGCGCCGCCCGCGTTTGTGTCGCCGTCCACATAGATATCCCCGGCGCCGGCGGCGCGGGTGTAGGTCCAGGTGTCCGCGGCGGACCCCTCGAACCCCTGGAGCGTGATGGCCGAATATGCGCCCGTGCCCTCCCCCGCGAGGACGAAGGTGTAGGGATTGTTGTTCGTATCGTTGTTGGCGATGCTGACGAGGGCCGTGCGCACGCCGACGTCCGACGGGTCGAACGCGATGACGAGGTTCGATTTCGCGCCGGGCGAAATCGTGGACGGCCAGGACAGGACGGCGAAGTCCGCGGCCGCGCCCATCGCGCTGCTGGTGCTGACGGACGACAGCGTCAGATTCGCCGTCCCGGCGTTGGTGATGGCAAACACGTTTGTGACGGCCCGTGCGCCCAACACATATACCTGGCCGAAATCCGTTCCGTCCGCCGCCGAGGGCGCGACATCGCCGTTGGAAATGGCCGCGCCGTTGGTCCCCAGCACGCCCATGTCCGGTTCGGCCACCACGGACGGGATGAAGATCAAGCGCAGGTCGCCGCCGGCCGCGTCCACGACAAAGGCGCCGCCGCCGAGGCCGGGCGTGAATTCGTCGGTGCTGACGGTGAATTTATTGGAGACGAAGCCGGACGCCGTGCCGGCGTCCGCGATGATGTTGGTGTAGCCCAGCGCGTTGTTGAACGTCGGGTTGCCTTTCAGCGCCAGGACGAAGTCCGAGCCGTCAGCCGCGTTGACCGTGTAGGTGCCCGATCCGCCGCCGACGGTGATCACATCCCAATCCGTGCCCGCCGTGCCGGTCATCGCCGAAAAGTTCACCTGCAACCGGCCGTTGTCCTGGAGATTGAGACTGGTGGTCCGGAGATTGCCCACGGTGTTCGACGCGCCGCCCGCGCTGACCTGGCCGGTGATCGTCAGCGCGCCGATAGATCCGTTGCCGTAGAGGAAACCGGACGCCGTCACGCCCACGGCCTGCGAGGTGTTGGTGCCGTCGAACGCCACCGTGCCGGCATTGAGCACCAGCGTGCCGCTGGCGGATCCGACCGCCCCGGTCAGCGCCAGCGTGCCCGCGCTCTCCTTGCTCCAATTGGCCGACCCGCTGATCTGTCCGCCGTAGGTCAGCGTATATCCGCCGGCCACGGAGATCTTCGGTCCGGCCACGGCGCCGAGTTCGATGCGTCGGTTCGCGTTCAGCGTGAACGTCGCGTTGGCCTCCAGCGTGCCCGTACTCCAGATGTTGATCTTCTCCGACGCCGCGCCGGGGACCGCGCCGAGGCTGCCGTCGCCCGCGAGCTGCAACGTGCCGCCCTGGATGACGACCTTGCCGTTGTTGGTGCTCGACGTGCCGGTCAGCGCCAGCGTGCCCGTGCCCTTCTTGTTCCATTCCGCGTTGCCGCCCAGCGCGCCGGCATAGGTCAGCGTCTTGCCGGAATCCACCTCGATGCCCGGGCCGCTCACGTCGCCGAGGGCGATACCGCGATTGGCGCTGATCGTAAAACTGTTCGTCGCCCGCAGGGTCCCGCTGCTCCAGATATTGAGGTTCGTCGCCACCGCGCCGCCGGGCGCCGCGCCGAGGCTGCCGTCGTTGAACACGGCCAGCGTGCCCGCCTCGACCCGCGTGCCCATCGTGTAGGTGTTCGCCGTATTCTGCAGGGTGACGGTCCCGGTTCCGGTCTTCCGGAGCAGATTCGGCGCGGCCGTGTTCGTGCAGGCCGGATCCGTGCTGTCGGTGATCTTGCCGGCGATGCTGCGCGTGCCGTTGTCCGCGCCCAACTCGACGTAGCCGAGGTTGGTGACCATCGTGGTCTGCTTCCAGTGGATATCCCCGGCGTCGTTGTTCAAGAACAGCGAGAAACCGTCAACTCGATCGCCGTCGCCCGGACCGTTCAGCATGGACAGGTCATATTTGGCCGTCTGGCCCTCGATATTCGCCGTGAACTCGGCGCTGGAGAGGATGTCGAACACCAGGGTTTGATCCGTGCTGTTCGGCCTGACCCCGGACCAGGCCGGGGTTCCGCCGCCGTGTGTGACGAAATAATCGTTCGCGCCGCCGCCCTGCACCTGGATAAACCCGCGCGTATTGTTGGTTCGATTGTCCCAGGATCCCGTCGCCGCGCCGTCGTTGATGGAGACGCCCACCAGACCGCTCGGGTTGGGCCCGTTGATCGTTACGCGGAACCGGTCGCCCGGCTGCAATTCGCGCAGTTCTCCACCCCCGCTGCCGTCCGTGCGGAAGGCGCGCCACGCAACCGCCTGCTCACTCCCGGAATTGGCCCACATGCCCATCCGAGCCGCATCCACGTTGAAAATATCGCCGCCGCTTGAGTACTTCGTGTAGTAATTGGTCTGCTGGACAAAGGTCACCGCGCCGACGGGGGTGCAGGACGACAAGGTCGTGCCGTTGCCCGACGATTCGGACGAATAGTTGTAGGCCTTGTCGTAGGTGTAGACCTTGTAATAGTAGGCCTGGCTGGACGCGAGACCCGTGTCCGTGAAGTTGGTGCCGGTCCCCTGATACCTGACCGTGCCGGTCAGCGTCACCGTGAACGTGTTGTTGCTGGCATAAATGCCGTTGGCGTTCGGATCGTCACTGGCCGCGGGACTCGCGGTGTATCGGACGACCAAGTAACCGCCGCTGTCCACCCCTCCGCTGGCCGCGCCCCATCGTATGTCGAGCGAGGTGGTCGTTGCGTTCTCCACCACGACGGACCCCGGCGCGTTCGGCGCCGTCGTGTCAACGGAACCGTCATAAATGCACATGTCGTCAATGTAGATGTTCCCGCCCGACGCCGTGGGCCCGCGCGACAGGATCACTCCGACGATACTGGTGAACGTGGCGCTCGCGGGGGAATAGGTCTGCTTATCCCAACTGTTGGCGCTCGCAGGCCGGTCGTAGGTGCCCTGGAGCGATTCCGTGGAGCTCCGCACGACGCCCTCCTGGTTGGAGGCGGAATTCGAAACGTTGGTGATCATCCGGTAATACTGGATCGTGATCCCCGTGGTCTTGGATCCGAACGAATTGAAGGGCGAACGGATGCGGCGACCCGTCGTGCTGGCATTGAGGACACGAAGCGCATTCGCGCCGCTCCGGATGTTGACGGTTTCCTGCGAAATCGTGATCGTCGCGTTGTCCTTGGTCCACTTGTTCGACTGGCCCGTGGAGAAGGTGGTGCTGTCGTCCACCGTCGCGATGCCCTCGAGACCGCCATCCTTCCCGAGGTAGACATCCGCTCGCCCATCCGTCACCCAGAGGTACGACCAGAGAGCGGCAGCCGCCGCGCAGAACTTCCAACGTCTGTAATAACACCGCGTCATGAGTTCCAACGTCTGTAAAAACCCCCACTCACAACGACGCACCCACCCCTCCGCGCGGACAAGCTCACGCCCGCGGATACCGATTGCACCTTGCCACTCACCCCGACTGTAGAAAATGGCAAAACCCGCGACTTAAGGCGACACTTAAAAAGCTACCCCGTTTACGAATTTCATTAAGGACCAAATTGCCCGCCGATTACGACGCTATTGCGCGGCTGGCCCCCGTGCAGAGAGGACATCCCAAGAGACTTGCCCCCCCTGCCGCGATCTCGCGCCTCTCGCCGCGACCGTGCCATGGCGTCCGTCGCGGGCAAACATTCTTTGTTCTCCAGCCTTCCGATCGCAGGCTGGCCCCGGGCTGTTCGTTCCCGATCACAACGCTGTGAATTCTTCGTGAGGAGCGCTGCCCGGATCTTGATAATCGGCATCCTTTCGGCAGGGCGCGGCATCCCTGACGCGCCTCGACTCGGCGGGTCCGGAGGCCCCGCCCTACCAAGTCGAGGCCAAGGCGGAGGCGGAGGCCGATTTCGATCTGGCCCCCGGCGGGCTTGTCCCGCCGGAGCCAAAGTT
>CAYMCD010000003.1:39449-70484 GCA_964388845.1 uncultured Verrucomicrobiota bacterium | reverse complement strand
AGAACCTGAAAAGTCTAGCTTAGCAACTGGTCCGAATTTCGGGGTCCATTACTCCCAACCATGATCGAGAACAACCCCAGCAACGTGTCGAGCGGCTTTGAAATGCTCCTGGAGGAAGTCGAAGCGGAGATAGATTTCTTCACGCGCATCGGCTCCCGTGCATTTGAGAGCAGGGACTTCCGTAAAGTGGACGAGGCCCGCACCCAAGCGGAGAAGGTCACGGCTTTCCGCGACAAGGTGGCCACCTTGCGCAAGGAGTGGGACACCATCAGCGGATCGGAAGCCGAGGAGGATGAGGAGACCAAGGCTGAGCGCCGCAATCTCGGCCGCTTGCGAAAGGGACTGCGCACACCCGAGGCCGCCTACTACCTGCCCATTCTCAAGGCGCTGATCGAACTCGGCGGCAGCGCCAAGATGCAGGCGGTCCTCGATAAGGTCCACAAGGCCATGAAGCCCATCCTCAAGGACGTGGACCACGAGCCTCTTGCCAGCGATCCCGATATGCCGCGCTGGCGCAACTCGGCCCAGTGGGCGCGCAACACCATGCGCCAAGAGGGCCTGCTCAAAGACGATTCGCCGCACGGCACATGGGAAATCACACCGGCAGGCAAGGACCGCGTTCAACAGGGAAAGTAGGCTATGGCACGAACCCACGCACTACGGATCAAAGGCGATGAAGCGGTGTTAAACCGCTCGAAAGTCGCTCTCTTCTGCTCCGTCAAGTGCCCCGGCAAACTCATCCTCGACACCTACGACCTCGCCAAGCGATTCCGGGACGAGGGAGTCACGGTCATCAGCGGCTTTCACTCCCCGATGGAACAGGAGTGCCTTCGCATCCTGCTTCGGTCCCCACATCCGGTTATCTGGTGTCTCGCCCGCGGTCTCTACCGCCAGACTCCAGCCACACCCGTGGACTGCCGCCCTGCCGGGGCCGACGGCCGCCTGGTCATGGTGACGCCCTTCCCGGACACCGTGCGGCACATCACCGCGAAGACGGCCACGACGCGCAACCGCCTGGTGGTCGAGTTGGCGAGCGCCGTTGTCGTCGCCCACGCCGCCCCCGGCAGCAAAATGGAAGCCCTCTGCCGCGACATCCTCGCCGCCGGCAAACCCCTCTACACCTTCGATTGCCCCGGCAATGCTGCACTCCTCTCAGCCGGCGCAAAGAGCATCGACATGCTGAATCTCTCCACGTTCTCGGAAGAGATGAACTGATCGAACACGATTCGGGAACTAACACGTCCGTTCCGTCAGTTGCACCCCCTCCATGCCGGAGCGCGCAAGGCGCGTCTACGGCCTGTCCGGGGCGCAATCGGCTTCACGGTGATGCGGACAAGCGGCTACGCCGCTTGGTGGATAGGATTTCGCGCGCGCCCCCGAAAACGAAGACGAGAAGACGGGCGGAACGAACCGGGCGGCGTCAGCCGCCTCGACGGTGTCAACCGGCGATCCGGCAGCCAGCCTCGGCCCGACGTTCAGGAGGGCCGACCGGCGGTCTCGCCCCGGCGGGAACGCCGGAAGCGCAGGCACGCGCTTGCCACGCCGAAGCCTTGCGAAGGCGGGGCCAGCGGGCCGAGTGAGTCGGCGCGGCCTAGCGCCGTCCGCATCCAAGCCCGGCGTCCAGCCGGGCGCGGAGTCAAAGGGCGGTCTGCGGGGCGGGATTGCGAGCGCGGAGCGCGAGTCCGGCGGGGCGGTGGGCAGAGGGGATGCCTATGGGCCAAGGGGTGGCGGTGGGCGGGCGTTCGGGCAGTGGGCAAAGGGGTTGTCGTCGGGCCAAAGGGCGGGCGGGAGGTTCAGAGACTTGATTCATGCAACGTGATGTGACCTACTCAAAGAAAGTTCGAGCAACTACAAGTTGCCGCGACCAGCCTTCGCTCGCAGCGAAGCGGAGAGCGAAGGCTGGTCGGGGCGGTGGGATTTGAACCCACGACTTTCAGGTCCCAAACCTGACGCTCTACCAGGCTGAGCCACGCCCCGTCACCGCCAAGAGGTATCCGACCGAACCCGCGATGGCAAGGGCGCAGCGCGGAGCGCCCCCCCCTTTTCGCTTTCAATGGCCGCGCAAGCTGATAGCCTGTCCGCCATCAGGAGGGATGCACATGGAAACGGAAATGCAGTTTGACGCGGGGGCCGCTGCGGGAATTGGGGCGGGGTTCATGATCGTGTGGCTCGCGGTTGCAATCGTCCTCATCGTCGCGATGTGGAAGATCTTCACAAAAGCCGGCAAGCCGGGATGGGCCAGCATCATTCCGATCTACAACGTCATCGTGTTGGTCCAAATCGCCGGCAAGCCGATCTGGTGGTTCGTGCTGTTCCTGATTCCGATCGTGAACGTGGTGGTGATGATCCTGTTGACCATCGCCGTCGCAAAAGCCTTCGGGAAGGGCGGCGGATTCGCCGCGGGTATGATCCTTCTTCCGATCATCTTCTACCCGATGTTGGGATTCGGGAGCGCGACGTATACGCCACCGCCGCCCGCCGCCTGACGGGCGGGACCTTGGCCCTCCTCAAGAGACCGCTCCGGCGGTAATGGCCCGGCGCGCGGCGAATTCGGAAGCCGCCCCGTTCGGGCGCAGCGCGCCTGCGCCGTGGTCAGCCGCGGATCGTCTCGAACATGGCGATGACGTTCTCCGGCGGCACATTGGCCATGACGTTGTGGACCTGCTGGAAGACGAATCCGCCATCGCCGCGCCATGCGGCGAGCTGTCGCCGCACGTGCTCGCGCACCTCGGCCGGTGTACCGTTCGGCAGCACGGCGCGCGTATCGCAACCGCCGCCCCAGAAGGTCAGCTGATCGCCGAAGTCGCGCTTGAGCCCGGCGGCCTCCATGCCGTCGCAGGTGATCTGCACCGGATTGATCGCATCCAGGCCGGCGTCAATCAGGTCGGGCAGCAGCGGGCGCACGCCCCCGCAACAGTGCAACATGACCTTCACGTCGGCCAGCTGCTTTGCGCGCTTCCAGAGCTTCGCGTGGTAGGGCTTGTAGTACTCGCGATACATGGCGGGCGACAGCAGCGGGCCTTTCTGCCCGCCCAGGTCGTCGCCGAACAGGACGACATCAATATAGGGGCCCACCGCGCCGAGCCATTTCTCGAGGTTGCCGAGATAGATCTCGCACAGTTTCTCGGAGAGCCGGATGACCTGCTCGGGGTACAGCCCCATGTGGGTCATGTAGTGGTCCATGCGATAGAGCCACTGGGGCAGCTCGAACATGTTGCCTCCGAAGAGGCCGATGATGGCGCGGTCGGTGGACGCGCGCAGCGCGCGCGCGCGACGGGCGAGCTCCAGCAGGCCGGCCGCGTCGAGCGGGAAATGGGCGCCCGGATGCGGGACGCCGGTCCACATCGTGCGCGGCAGGATCCGGCGCAGCTCCGAGAAATCGTCGTTCTCGATGTCGCTATCCATCATCGGAAAGGTCAGTTGTTCGAAGTACAGGCAGCCCTTCGTCTGGACCCCCAGCGGGGCGCCGTCCGGCGCGAGCAGATACCAGTCGTCGCCGCGTTGCTCGACATGGATGTAGTCCGGGATGCGGCAGGGCGTGCCGTCCGGCAGTGTCCAGTCCCGCCACTGGTCCTCGTCCAGGTGGAAGGCCCGGCCCAGTTCGACCGTGTCGCAGCCGAGCGCGTCGAGGACGGGCGGCTCGATCACCGCGAGCTGCTGGACCATGTCGTAGACATAGATCCCCCCGGTGCGGATGCCCAGGGCCTGCTTCAGCTTCGCGTAGGCGATGGCCGCGATGCCCGAGGAGCGGTGTCCCCCGAAGTCCACCGGCACCGCATCGGGCTCCCGGTGGTTCAGCGCGGCGAGGATGCGTTCGCGAGATGTCATTTTTCCTGTTCCTTTCCCTTCGAAGGTCCGCTCGCCCGCCGCGCCGGCCGCGACAGGCGAATTTTCATGGGCGCGACGTTGTCAGAACGGGGCGGAAAAGACAAGAACGGGGTAAAATTCGCCGTCAAATTCGCTTGAAACCCCATCACCGCGCCTATAGGTTGCACGCCATGTCTGCGCAGACGATTTTTCCGACCGCCTCCTTCGCGGCCATCCTGTAATGGTCCGTCAGGTCATGCCCGCCGTGCGCGTCCTCCCCGTATGAAGCTGGATCCGGCCAGCGACCTGTACCGGATGCGCCACAGCTCCGCCCACGTCATGGCGGCGGCGATCCGCCGGATCTTCGGAACGGACGTGCAACTCGACATCGGTCCGCCGACCGAGGACGGGTTCTATTACGATTTTGACCTGGAACACCGTCTCGGCCCGGAAGACTTCCCCCGGATCGAGGCCGAAATGGCGAAGATCATCGCGGAGGACCAGCCGTTCGAGCGCATGGAGGTCCCGCGCGACGAAGCGGCCAGGCTGATCGAGGGCCTGGGTCAAAAATACAAGATCGAGCGCCTCGCGGACATCCCGGCGGGCGAGGCGATCACGTTCTACCGGAACGGGGACTTTCTGGACCTCTGCCGCGGGCCGCACGTGGCGAGCACCGGGCGCATCAAGGCCTTCAAGTTGCTCACCGTGGCCGGGTCCTACTACCGGGGCAAGGAAACGAACCCCATGCTCCAGCGCGTCTATGCGACGGCCTTTCCGACGCAGCAGGCGCTCGACGGTCACCTGCGGCTGCTCGAGGAGGCCAAGCAGCGCGACCACCGCAAGCTCGGGAAGGAACTCGACCTGTTCAGCCTGCAGGAGGAGGTCGGCCCTGGGCTGATCCACTGGCATCCCAAGGGGGCGCGGACACGCTGCATCATCGAGGACTTCTGGCGGCGCGAGCATTTCCGCGGCGGCTACGACCTGCTCTACACCCCGCACACCGGGCGCAGCGCGCTGTGGCAGACGTCGGGGCATCTCGAATTCTACCGCGGCAGCATGTACGCGCCGATGAAGATTGATGAGAACGAGTATTTCATCAAACCGATGAACTGCCCGTTCCACATCGAAATCTACAAGAGCCGGAAGCGCTCCTACCGCGACCTGCCGCTGCGGTGGGCGGAGCTGGGCACGGTGTACCGCTACGAAAAGGCCGGGGTGCTGCACGGGTTGCTGCGCGTGCGCGGCTTCACGCAGGACGACGCCCATATTTTCTGCACGCCGGAACAGATCGAGGATGAGATCGTCCGCGTGATCCGATTCTCGAATTTCATCTGGAAGACCTTCGGCTTCACCGAAATCACGGCCTATCTCGCGACGCGCCCGAAGGACAGCGTCGGCGAGGAGGCGCGCTGGCGGCAGGCGACCGCCTCGCTGGAAAAGGCGCTCAAGCTGGAGGGCATCCCCTACGAGGTGGACGAGGGCGGCGGCGCATTCTACGGGCCGAAAATTGACATGAAGGTGCGCGACTGCATCGGCCGCGAGTGGCAGTGTTCCACCATCCAATTCGACTTCAACCTCCCGGAGCGTTTCCAGTTGAGCTACGTCGGGGCGGACAACCAGCCGCATCAGCCGTACATGGTCCACCGGGCCCTGTTCGGCAGCATCGAACGATTTTTCGGCATCCTGTTGGAACATTACGCCGGGGCCTTCCCGCTGTGGCTGGCGCCGGAACAGGCGCGGGTGCTGCCGATCACGGACAAGCAGGCGGCCTATGCCCGCGCGGTGGCGGACACGCTGCGCGCGGCGGACGTGCGCGCGACCGTGGACGAGCGGTCCGAAAAGATCGGCGCGCGGATCCGGGACGCGCAGCTCGAAAAGATTCCCTACATGCTGGTCGTCGGCGGCCGCGAGGCCGAGGCCGGCCAGGTGGCCGTCCGCGCGCGCGGCGCGGGCGATCTGGGCACGATGTCGGTGGACGCGCTGCTGGCGCGTCTGAAACAAGAGGAAACGGACCGGTCCCCGGCGCCCGCGGCCGCGGCCGGCGCGTAGGACCACAGGAGCGGAGGAGCAGCCATTCGTACCTACATTCGGGTGAACAATCAGATCCGGGTTCCGTCCATCCGCCTGATTGACGCGGACGGAAACCAGGCGGGCATCGTGCAGACCTTCGAAGCGCTCACGCGCGCGCGGCAGGCCGGGCTCGATCTCGTCGAGATCGCCCCCACGGCGCAGCCGCCGGTCTGCCGGATCATGGATTTCGGCAAGTACAAGTTCGAGCTGGCCAAGAAAGATAAAGAAGCGCGGAAACACCATTCGAACCAGCGCATCAAGGAGGTCAAGTTCCACTCGAACGTGGAGGACCACGACTACCACACCAAACTGCGCCACATCCGGGAGTTCGTCGCCGAGGGGCACCGCGTCAAGGCCTCGCTGATGTTCCGCGGCCGCGAGCAGGCCCACAAGGAATTGGGCCACCAGCTGATGCATCGCGTGATGAAGGACATCGAGGATGTGGCCCGCGTCGAGCGCGCGCCCGAAGAAATGGGCCGCTTTATCTTCATGATGATCACGCCCGGCGCCGCCCGAAGCAAGGCCGCCGCGGGACCGGAGGCGAAGCCGCCCGCCGCCGCGCCGAGACCACCCCTCCATCGGCCCGCGCCGGCCTCCTGACATGAAATCCATCTTCGCCATCATCGCAGCCATCGCCACGCTGAACCTGATTCCGCACGCGCGCGCGGCCGAACCCGCCCCGGCGCCGGCCGCCGAGGTAAAATCCGCCGCCACCCTCGAGGACGTGATGGCCAAACTGCGCGACCTGGATCGCCAGATGGCCGAAATCATCCGGCGCCTGGACTCCATTTCGGTCTTTCTCGGCGACAAACAATCCTCGGGCTTCTCCACCGTTGACCGCCGCCTCGAGGACCTCCGGCGGGATGTCGAGGATATTAAGCGCGACATTGAGCGCATGCATTGAGTCATGCGCGCCACCCCGCTGATCGCCTCCACGTTCAGGTCGGACGGCGGCACCATGTTCGGCCTCGTGCCGAAACCGATCTGGTCCAAACGCATCGCCCCGGACGAGCGGAACCGCATTCCGCAGCACGCCCATGCGCTGTTGGTGGAACTGGACGACGGGCGGATCGGTCTGGTTGATGCAGGCTGCGGTTCGGCCGAGCGCTTTTCGGACAGGGAGCGCGACCTGCACGGGCTCGGGCCGGGCTGGCCGCTGCTGGACGCCCTTCGCCTCCGCGGGATCGAGCCGGAAGCGCTGGACTTCCTCGTCTTCACGCACCTGCACTGGGACCACGCCGGCGGCGCCGTCGCGCCGCCCGGCCTCGCGCGGGCGACGGCCTTTCCGCGCGCGCGCCTCTATGCGCACGCCATGGAGTGGGAAGACGCCACCTCCGGCAATCCCCTGCTCTATAAATCCTATCCGCCGGACATCCTGAATGCGCTCCGCGACGCCCAGATCGAATTGGTCCGCGGCGACGAGGTCGAGGCGCTGCCCGGCATCTGGATGCATCGCACCTCCGGCCATACGCGCGGCCACTGCGCCGTCCGGCTGAGCGATCCGGGCCTGGAACTCGTTCATCCCGACGCGGCGGCCTTCGCGGGCGTCACCCAGCTGCTGTTCGCGGGGGATGTGTGCCCGATGCGGCACAATCTGAGGATGGTTTTCCAGACGAGCTACGACACCTATCCCCTCGACACCCGCGCGTGGAAGCGGGCCTGGCTGCCGCGCGTCGCGGACGCGGGCATCGCGCTTTTCTTCGATCATGATCCCGAGGCCTACGGCGCGCTGATCCGACCCGATCCGCGGGAGGAATACGTCGTCGAACGCCTTCTGGCTTGCGGCCCGGCCCCGTCATGATCATCGGCCTGATGTCCGACACACACGGCGACATCGGCCGGTCCTTCCGGGCGATAGACAAGCTGCTGGCCCGCGGCTGCGGCGCGATCCTGCACTGCGGCGACATCGGCAGCGCGGAGGTCTTCGACGAACTGGCCGCGCTCTGCCGGGCGCACGGCGTCCCGCTGCATGCGGTGCTCGGCAACGTGGATGACGGCGAGCCCGGGCTGCGGGAATACCGATCGAACGACGGCGTCCACCTGTGGGGCCTCCGCGCCGAGCTGGAATTCGAGGGGCGGCGCATCGCGATCCTGCACGGGCACCAGCCGCGCGCGCTGGACGAGGCGATCGCGGGCGGGCGGTTCGACTATGTGATGACGGGCCACACCCACGTCCGCGAAGACCGCCTCGAGGGGGCCACGCGCGTCATCAATCCCGGCGCGGTGTACCGAGCCCATCCGACGTCGGTCGCCACGCTGGATTTGGCCAGCGGGGAGCTGGAGTTCATCGCGACGCGCTGACGCGCCCGTCGCGGAGCGCCGACGCGATCGCGCGGGCGGCGGCCGCGTCGCCGCCGTCCGGAACCGGGGCGTCCGGCGCGGGCGCGCGTTCGATGGCCTCCAGCGCCCCGCGCAGGTCGCCGGCGTAGAGGCGCGCGGCGGGGAGGTGCGCATGCCGGAAATGCCGGCGCACGGCGGCCTCGAGCACCGGATATTCCCGGAAGTCCTCGCGCTCGACGTAGATCATCGGCTTGTGGTTCACCGCGCACTCGGCGAGCACGCCGAATCCCGGCTTCGTGAGGACCGCGTCACAGCTGGCAAGCACGTCGGAATAGGCGAACGCCGCGCGGGCGATGGGCCGCAGGTTCGGGCCCGGCCAGCCGAGCGGCTCGACGGTGAAAAACTCCCAGTCCTCCAGGGCGCGCACGCGTTCCAGCGCGGCCGCGTCCCAGTCGAGCGAGGTGAAGGACAGCAGGATCCATCGCTTCGCCGGATCCGCGCCGGTGTGCGCGGCCAGGTGCGCGCGCCGCGCCCGGCCGGGCCGCGCGGGCACGCCGATGTCGAGCGCGCGGGGGAAGGCCGCCATGGGTGCCGCGAAAGGGAACCGCAACAGGAGGTCGCAATGCGCATAACCGGACCGGAAGTGATCCACCACGGGCCGCCAGCCCGGGTCGCGCTCCGCGAATTCCTCGTAGATCCAATCCCACGCGAAATTGCCCACCGCCAGCGAGGGAAGGCCGAGGGCGCGCGCGGCGGCGAGCGGGATCGCCGGGATGTCGCAGACGACGGCCCGGATGCCCGCGTCGCGCAGGAACTGCTGCTCCCGCTGCAACAATCGGGGCGCCTCGTCGAGCAGGGCCCGGCAGGCGGCCTGGGTCGCGGGCACATCCACACGGATCGAATCCCGCTGCACCATGCCCACATCGAAGCGCGCCGCGCGCAACGTCCACGGTCCGGGCGGCAGGCGGGCGCGGAGGAAGGCGGCCGGCAGATCCGACACGATGGTGACCGGCAGCCCGGGCTGGTTTTCCCGGATGGCGCGCAGGATGTCGCAGGAGCGCGCGCCGTGCCCGAAGCCGTGCGCGGTGATGTAGAAGGCGAGGTTCACGGCTTGCCGGCCGGGCGGCGATCCTGATGGGGGGGCGGAGAGACGCCGGATCAACCGGGGCCGGCGACGGATGAATCAGAAGACCAGCAGGCCACCCGCATCGGCCAGGAGATGGCGCAGGGTCTTGACCCTCGGATGACGGTTCAATCCGTCCAGCAGGATCAATCCCGTGTAAACGGCGTCCACATCCCCGCGATGCAGCCCCTCGGCCGCGAGGCCGATGTGCTCGGTGAGCGCGGCGATCTTGTACGATGCGGACCCGGGATACCAGCGCCGGAACAATTTGAGGCTGTCTATGACCGCATTGGAAGGCAGGGGTTGCTCCGCCCTGGTTATTTCCGCCCTGACAAAATCCACGTCGAACCGCGCGTTGTGGGCGACCAGGAGCCCGTCTCCGATGAACGCGAGGAAGTCCGGGTAGACTTCCGCGAAGGACGGCTTGTTCTTCACCATGGCGTCGGTGATCCCGTGGACTTTGGTCACCCGTTTCGGAATCGTCCGCCCGGGATTGATCAGCCAGTTTGTCCGCTCCAGGATTTCGCCGTTTCGGATCTTCACGGCGCCCAGCTCGACCACCCGGTTCTTCTCCGCGCTGAAGCCCGTGGTCTCTACGTCGAAGATGATCAGGGTGACATCCTTGAGGGGGGTGCTCATCTTCGGCAACGCGCCATTGTCCAGCGCAGCCTGGGCAACAGACGGCATGGCGCCCACCATCCCAAAGGCGACGCCCAACACTCCCGCAACAATCCAGCAGCCTGCCGATATACGCCTGTTCATTCGTTTCCTCGTGGGTATCTCCACCATGCTTTGTTAGAATATGGTTAGGATTCCCCTCCTGTCAAACGGAAACCCGGCGGAATATCCGCCGGGTTTCCAACGCAGTAATTTTACTACAAACGGGTTAGAACGATATTCTGGCGGCGGCCCCCAGTGTGACCGTGTCGGAATCCGGGTCCGTTGTGCTATCTTCCACGGCATCCCACTCCTCGAAACGGTAGATTGCGTGGATATCGAGGTGAAGACCCGGAAGGACTTCCACGTCGAAGCCCGCGCGGAACAGGTAGAACGGATCGTCCGCGAATTCGCCATCCGTGTAGTATCCCCCGACGCCGGCGGCGGCATAGAGAGCCTGACCCAGGATCACATAGGCCTGCGGCTCAATGATATCATCCGGCGCGCCGCCGAAGCCTTCTTTTTTCCATTCCACGTCTAAGCCCAACCCGAGCAAGCCCGGCTTGTACTGGTAGGTTGCCGCCCAGGAAAACCCATCCTCATCCACGTCATCCACGTCAATATCGTCCAGCGTCACCCAATAATGGGCGCCGACACCGATCCGATGAGCGCCTTCCCCCCACGCACCCTTACCCGCGCCGACCCACACCAGCGCGGCAGCCAGCAGTCCAATGGTCCATTTCATGTATTTTCCTCCTGTACCCGGCGTTAGCCGGACTGTGGATATTACGCCAATCTCCGCGACCCGTGACAAGCCAAACTTTTCCATCGCATACCATGGATGTAGTCGGGTGGCCCTTCTACATACATATTTGTAGTTATTTTCCAACCAACACAAATGCGCATTGATTCAATAATTCATACGCAATATTTTCATGGCAAACAAGATGCGGTCATCGTTGTTTGGAGAGATATAACGTGGCATGCCGTTTGCTTTTTCCACGCGGGTCTTTTAGTATTCGTTTCCCTATACACAACAGGAGCACACGGAGATGAAGTATTCGAACGCGCGTCAGGCGGCGATTGCCGCGGTCACGACCTACAAGCCGGGCGAGCGGCCACTGAACTTCCTTGAAACGCCGGCGGAGCAGATTTTCGGGGCGAACACGTTCAACGACGCGGAGATGCGCAAACGTCTTCCGAAGAACGTGTACAAGGCGCTTCAAAAGACCATCCGGCAGGGCGCGAAGCTCGACGCGAGCGTGGCGGACGTCGTCGCGCAGGCGATGAAGGAGTGGGCCATCGAGAAAGGCGCCACGCATTACGCGCATGTGTTTTATCCGCTGACCGGCCAGACGGCCGAGAAGCACGACAGCTTTCTCGCCCCGGACGGCAACGGCGGCGCGGTGGCGGAGTTCACCGGCAAGCAGTTGATTCAGGGCGAACCCGATGCGTCGTCCTTTCCCTCCGGCGGAATCCGCGCGACCTTTGAGGCCCGCGGCTACACCGCGTGGGACGTGACGAGCCCGGCGTACATCCTGGAGAATCCGAACGGAACCACGCTGTGCATCCCGACCGCATATTGCTCGTGGACCGGCGAGGCGCTGGACAAGAAAACGCCGGTGTTGCGCTCGATGCAGGCGTTGAACAAGCAGGCGCAGCGCATCCTCAAGCTGTTCGGTCACTCGGACCCCGGCTACGTGTTCGCCACGGCCGGTCCCGAACAGGAGTACTTCCTGATTGACCGCAACTTTTTCTTCTCCCGGCCCGACCTTGCGATCTGCGGCCGCTCGCTCTTCGGCGCCAAGCCGGCCAAGGGGCAGGAATTCGAGGACCAGTATTTCGGCGCGATCCCGGAGCGCGTGCTGGCCTGCATGCTCGATGTGGAGCGCCAGCTCTTCAAGCTGGGCATCCCGGTGAAGACCCGGCACAACGAAGTGGCCCCCAGCCAGTACGAGATCGCGCCGGTCTATGAAAACGCCAATGTGGCGGCCGACCACCAGCAGCAGGTCATGCTGACGTTGCGCACGACGGCGGAGAAATACGGGCTGGCCTGCCTGCTGCACGAGAAGCCGTTTGCCGGCATCAACGGGTCCGGCAAGCACCTGAACTGGTCGCTCGGCACGGACAAGATGAACCTGCTCGAGCCCGGCGACAACCCGCACGACAACGCGCAGTTCCTCGTGTTCTGCTCGGCCGTGATCCGCGCGGTCCACAAGTTCAGCCCGTTGCTCCGCGTCGCCGTCGCCCACGCCGGAAACGACCACCGCCTCGGCGCGAACGAAGCCCCGCCGGCCATCATCTCGATCTTCCTCGGCGAGATGCTGTCGGACATCTTCGCGCAACTCGAAAAGGGATTGCCGAGGGACTCCAAGAAGGGCGGCGTGCTCGAGATCGGCGTGGACGTCCTCCCGCCCCTGCCCAAGGACGCGGGCGACCGCAACCGCACGAGCCCGTTCGCCTTCACCGGCAACAAGTTCGAGTTCCGCGCCGTCGGCTCCAACCAGTCCATCGCGGGCCCGCTCGTGATCCTCAACACCATCGTCGCCGATTCGCTGGACTACATCGCCACGCAGATCGAGGAAAAAACCAAGGGCAAGAAGGCCAAGTTCAACGAAGCGGTGCAGGAGGTCTTGAAGGAGATCGCCAGGAAGCACAAGGCGGTCATTTTCAACGGAGACGGCTACTCCGCGGAATGGCACGCCGAAGCAGAAAAGCGGGGCCTGCCCAACCTCAAGAACACCGTGGACGCCCTCGAATACGTGAGCGGTCGCAAGGACTACGCGGAACTTTTTGAGAAGTACAGCGTACTCACCCGCCGCGAACTCGCGTCGCGCAACGAAATCTATACCGAGCGCTACTGCAAGGACGTGAACACCGAGGCGCTGCTGTGCCACGATATCTCCAAGTCCATGATCCTGCCGGCCGCCTACCGCTACCAGGGCGAACTGGCTTCCACGGCCGCAGCCCTCAAGGCCGCGGGCATCGCCAAGGTGGACACCACATCCCTGAAGGCGGTGACGGACCTCGTCGCGAAACTCGAGAAGGCCATAAGCGCCCTCGAGACCGCGCTGGCTCACAAAAGCACCGGCGGCACCCTCGACCATGCGAAACATCACCGCGACGAGGTACTCCCCGCCATGCTCGGAATCCGCGGGATCGCCGACCAGCTCGAGGTGATCATCGCCGACGACATCTGGCCGCTCCCGACTTACCAGGAGATGCTGTTCATTCGTTGACCCAACCGCATAGACGGCGGTGGCGGCGGGCGCGCGGCGCCCGCCCGGGACGGTTCTCGGAGTTCCATCCCACCGCATAACGCAAAGGCCCGGTTCCGCAAGGAGCCGGGCCTTTGTGCGTTAGCAGCGGTTCTCAAAAGTTGTGTCTCCCTGACCGGGGAGCGTGGATGATTGGGGCAGTTGGAGGGATGGAGTGTTGCACGCCGGAAAACGCCCCACCCATTACTCCGTCATTCCACAACTCCAATTCCCATGCCCTCCTCCTCTCCTCCATTTTCGTAACGCGAAACTCCATTCGCATTCGTTCTTTCCCGTGCCGCGGATGCTCTGCTACATTTTTGTCTTATGCCTAAGCAGGATTTCCGAATCGCGCTGATGCAGGTCAATGCGACGGTCGGCGCGTTGAGCGCGAATGCCGGGAAGGTACTGCGCCTCAGCCACGAGGCGGAGCAGGAGGGCGCGCATCTGATTGTGTTCCCGGAATTGGTCCTCTCGGGTTATCCACCCGAGGATCTGGTGCTGAAGCGCCATTTTATCGCGGATACGGCGGCGGAGCTGGAGCGCCTGGCCGCGGAACTGCCGGCGGAACCGTATGTGGTCGTCGGGGCGCCGATCGAGCGGGACGGGCGTCCCTACAACGCCGCGGTGGTCTTCCAGGGCGGCGCGATCCGGGCCGTCTACCGCAAGAGGCTGCTGCCGAACTATGGGGTCTTCGACGAAAAGCGCATTTTCGCCGCGGGCGATGAGCCGGTGATCCTGGAGCCCGCGCCGGGCCTGCGCGTGGGCCTCCACATATGCGAGGATTCATGGGACCCCGCCGGACGCCCCTGCGCGGACCTGGCGGGGCGCGTCGGCCTGGTCGTGAACATCAGCGGATCGCCCTACCACCGGGGCAAACGCGCTCAACGCGAGCAGATCCTGTGCGCGGCCGCCCGGGCCATCGGCGCCCCCCTGCTCTACTGCAACCTCGTCGGCGGCCAGGACGAACTGGTCTTCGACGGCGCAAGCCTCTACCTCGACGCCGACGGCGCGCGCGCGCGCGCCAAACAGTTCCACGAAGACCGGCTCACCGTGATCGTGCCGCGAACTTCCAACGTCCGGAAAAACAGCGCGGCAGGGCTTCCAACGTCTGGAAAATCGCCCGCGCCCGCGCTCCGGCTGGAAGCGCCGCTGGACGATTGCGCCGAAGTCTATGCCGCGTTGACCCTCGGCCTGCGCGACTACGCGGACAAGAACGGATTCGAGGGCGTGGTCCTCGGCCTGAGCGGCGGCATTGATTCGGCGCTGGTCGCCGCGCTGGCGGTGGACGCGCTCGGGGCGGACCGCGTGCATGCGGTCACGATGCCCTCGCGGTTTTCATCCGCGGGCACGCGCGGGGATGCGCGCAGGCTCGCGGAGAATCTCGGCATCCGCCTGTTCGAGGCGCCCATCCAGGACCTGTTCGAAACGTTTGTCCGCGCCCTCGAACCGCTGTGGCCCGGACGCGCCGCCGACACAACCGAGGAGAACATCCAGGCGCGCATCCGGGGCCTCATCGTGATGGCGCTGTCCAACAAGTTCGGCTGGCTCGTGCTGACCACCGGCAACAAGAGCGAACTCGCCACCGGCTACTGCACGCTCTACGGCGACATGGCCGGCGGCTTCGCCGTGCTCAAGGATGTGCCGAAAACGCTCGTGTTCGAGCTGGCGCGGTGGCGGAATGAACAGGCGGTTCACCAGGGCGACGCCGGGAGCGCAGGGCGGCGCGTCGAACCCGACGGCCCCCATCCGGCCCGTCCGCGATCCCCGTGCCTCGGCGGAGAATTCCGGGGGCTGATCCCCGAATCGGTCATCGCCCGGCCGCCGTCCGCGGAGTTGAAGGACAACCAGACCGACCAGGACACGCTCCCCCCCTACGCCATACTGGACGGCATCATCGAGCGCTACGTCGAGCGCGACCTCGCCATCGAGCAGATCGCGGCCGACGGGTTCGATCCGGCGACCGTGCGCCGCGTCGCGCGGATGATTGACGCGAACGAATACAAGCGCCGACAGGGCGCGCCCGGCGTCAAAATCACACCCAAGGCGTTCGGCCGCGACCGCCGGCTGCCGGTCACGAATCTATACCGCGAGCGGACCGAGTGAATACCTTCACGACCCATGACGAAATCCGAGGGACGAGGGACCCCGCATCCGTCCATCCTTCCGCCGTTCCGTCATCCGTCGGTTCAGGAGCATGCGCATGAGCGACCGCAAACAGACCGCCGTATTGACCGACGTCGGATCCGAGCGCGAACTGCAACTGCTGTACCACATCAGCTGCCTGCTCGACACGAGCCTCGATCTCCGCGAGATCGTGAGCCCCGTGCTTGAAGCGCTGGCCGAATACATGGACATGAACTACGGCACGTTGACGCTGCTCAACCGGAAGACCGGCGACATCCTTATCGAGGCCGCGCACGGCCTTTCCCCCCAGCAGGCGCGGCGCGGCCGCTACAAGCTCGGCGAGGGCGTGACCGGGCAGGTCATCCTCACCGGCGAGCCGGCGATTATTCCCCGGAAAAGCGAGTCCCCCCTGCTGCTCGACCGGACCAAGCGCGGAAAGGGCGCGGACACGTCGTTCCTCTGCGTGCCGATCAAGGTCGGACAGGAGGTCGCCGGCGCCCTCAGCGTGGATGCCCCGCACAAGCCCGAGGCGGAGCTGCACGAGGACGCGCGCCTGTTGAGCATCATCGCCTCCCTCATCGCGCAGGCGGTCAAGCTGCGCCGCAGCGCCCAGGAGGAGCGGGACCGGCTCGCCGAGGAGAACGAGCGCCTCAAGCAGGAGCTCCGGGAGCGTTTCCGTCCCTCGAACATCATCGGCAACTCGCACGAGATGCAGAGCGTCTACGACCAGATCGCGCAGGTCTCCCGGAGCACCGCGACGGTGTTGATCCTGGGCGAGACGGGGACCGGCAAGGAACTCGTCGCGCACGCGATCCACTACAACAGCGAGCGCGCCGACAAGCCTTTCGTGAAGGCCCATTGCGCCGCGCTGCCCGAGAGCCTCATCGAGAGCGAGTTGTTCGGCCATGTCAAAGGCGCCTTCACCGGCGCCATCACGGACCGGAAGGGCCGCTTCGAGCTGGCCCACGGCGGCACGCTGTTCCTCGACGAAATCGGCGACATCCCGCCCGCGATCCAGATCAAACTGCTGCGCGTGCTGCAGGAGCGCGAATTCGAGCGGGTCGGCGACACCCGGACCCTCAAGGTCAACGTCCGCCTCATCGCGGCGACCAACCGCAATCTGCAGGAGCTGGTCGCGCAGGGCCGGTTCCGCGAGGACCTGTTCTACCGGCTGAACGTCTTCCCGATCTACGTGCCCGCGCTGCGCGCCCGCAAGGCGGACATCGTGCTGCTGGCCGACCACTTCCTCCAGCACTATGCGAAGGAACAGCGCAAACCGGTGCGCCGCCTGTCCAGCGCGGTCATTGACATGCTGATGAGCTACCACTGGCCCGGCAACGTGCGGGAACTGGAGAACTGCATCGAGCGCGCGGTGCTCGTCGCCGAAGGCGACGTGGTCCACCCCTACCACCTGCCGCCGACGCTCCAGACCGCGGAGGCGACCGGCACGGCGACCAGCGGAAGCCTGAAGGAGCGCGTGGACGCCTTTGAGCGGGACCTGATCGTGGATGCCTTGAAGTCCACCCGCGGAAACATGGCCGCGGCCGCCCGGCTGTTGCAGACGACCCAGCGCATCTTCGGCTACAAGGTCCACACCTACGGCATCGAGCCGAAGAAATATTCGACCTGACCGGACCGGTCGCGAACATCCGCGCGGTCGCAGCCCGGCCCCGGGCCCGGGCCCGGACGGGCTCTATCCCGCCCGCGCCTTCTGGATGAGCGCGGCATCCATCAGGACCAGCGCGGCCATCGTCTCGACGATCGGGATGGCGCGGTTGACGACACACGGATCGTGGCGGCCCTTCGCCTCGAGCACGGCATCCTCGCCGTCGAACGTCGCCGTGCGCTGCGGCGTGCTGATCGTGGCCGGCGGCTTGAATGCGACGCGGAAGACGATCGGCTCGCCGTTGCTGATGCCGCCCTGGACGCCGCCGCTGTTGTTGGTGGTCGTCCCCAACCGCCCGCCCTTCTTCACGAAGGGGTCGTTGTGGCGGCTGCCCGGCATGCGGACGCCGGAAAAGCCGGAACCGATTTCAAAACCCTTGGTCGCGGGGAGCGAAAGCATCGCGTGGGCAAGCTTGGCCTCCAGTTTGTCGAAGACGGGCTCGCCCCAGCCCGCCGGCACGCCGCGGCAGACGCAGGTGACCACGCCGCCGAGCGAGTCGCCCGCCGCGCGCGCGGCCTTGACCGCGTCAATCATCCGGCCGGCCGTCTGCGGGTGCGGGCACCGGATGATGGTCGCATCCACCTCCGCGCGCGTGATCGCGGCGGCGTCGGGCGCGGGCGCGTCGTGCGGGCCGACGGAGCTGACCCACGCGACGATCTCGACGCCGTGGTGGAGCCTCAGCCATTTCTCGGCGATCGCGCCGGCGGCGACCCGGCCGATCGTCTCGCGCGCGCTGGATCGGCCGCCCCCGCTGCCGGCGCGAACGCCATATTTGGCCTGGTATGTGAAGTCCGCGTGCGAGGGCCGCGGGATGTTCGACATCGCCGCATAGTCGCCCGGGCGCTGATCCCTGTTCGGCACGGACAAGCCGA
The DNA here is from genome assembly GCA_964388845.1 of uncultured Verrucomicrobiota bacterium. Lineage (GTDB taxonomy): Bacteria > Verrucomicrobiota > Kiritimatiellia > CAIVKH01 > CAIVKH01 > JAMLJG01. Next base: position 52,625 of record CAYMCD010000003.1, on the reverse strand, counting down.
TCGGCGTGCCGAGCGTGACGCCGTTCTCGGTGCCGGACAGGATGGTCACCGTGTCGCTTTCCTGGCGCGGCGTGCTGACGTCGCTCTGGCCGGGCCTGCGGCGGTCCAACTGCGGCTGAATATCGGTCTCGTCGAGCGGCAGGCGCGGCGGACACCCGTCCACGATCGCGCCGACGCCCTTGCAGTGCGACTCGCCGAAAGTGGTGACGCGGAACAGACTTCCAAACGTGCTCGACATGCCCACAGCGTACGGACTCGCCGCGCCATCCGCAAGCGCCGCGAGCGCTGCCGGTCGCACTGCCGCATTGCCGACCGCCGGCAAAACCGCCATAACGTCGGCGTGAACGGACGGCCGCCAACCGACAGGAATTCGCCGGCCGCCTCGCTGCTGCGGGCCGCGAGCGGCTTTGTCCTGCTGTTCTGGGGAACGGCGCTCTGGCTGCTGCTCTGGTCCGAGCTGGTCCGCCTCCCGCTGCTCGCGCGGGCGGGTGTTCCCATCAACGCGCTCCCCGGGCTGCTCTGGCTGGCCGGCGCGTGGGCGCTCCACCGGGCGGACGGCGGGCCCGCCGCCTGGCGGCCCCTCGCGCGCGGCCTGCTCGCGGCGGCCCTGCTGCACGCCTCGCTGCTGCCGTATCTGGGATGGTGGCAGGACGCCGCGCCGCGCTGGTATCAACTCCTCAACACGGCGCTCCTGGCCGGCGCGCTCGCCGCCGGCGCCGGGCTGGCCCTCGCCCTCGTGTTCCAACTTGCGCGCTGGCTGGGCGACCGGGTGCTGCGCACCGAGGCGACGCTCTGCTCCGCGGGCATCCCGCTGATCCTGCTGCTGATGGCCGGGTTAATCGTTTTCAGCGCGCGCCGGATTTCGACGGAGATGGGGCCCTCGGATTGGATCGCCCTGCTGCGGGCCTCGCCGCAATGGACCCGCCTGAGCACGGGCGCGCTGCTCGTGTTGCCGCTGCTGCCGCTGCTCGCCCTGTTGTGGGAGGCGCGCGAGCGCATCCACGCCTGGCTGCCCGCGCACCGCGCCCCGGAGGAACAGGCGTGACAGCGCCGCGCGACCGGCTATCTTAACGACGCCATGGGGAATCGCTTGTTCAGCACGCGTTTTCGCGCCGGCGCCCTCGCCGTCCTGGCCGCCGCCCTCGCGGCGTGCACACCGGAGCGGACGCGCGTAGTGGAAGAACCCGGCGCGCCGCCGGACGAGACGCCCCGGAACTACCGCGAGGCGCTGGAACGCGTCCGCACCCGGCAGGCCCAGATGGAAAATCTGCAAGCCATCGAAGAGGCCATCCGCCGCTTTCAATCCGACGTGGCGCGCATGCCGACGAATCTGTATGAGCTGGTCCAGCGGAAATATCTGCCGACGGCGCAGGACCCGCCGGAGGGATTTGTCTATTCCTACGATCCGGTGCACGGAAACGTGTCGCTCGTCCCCGTGACCCCCGAGGGTCTGTTCCGCCCGCCGGTGACGACGGGGGACGAGTCCCGCATCAGCGCCGAGCCCCCGCCCAATCTCCCCCCGCCACCGCTCTGATCGCCGCGGCTCAGTCCGACAGCACGCGGCCTTCCTGGCCCACGTTGGCGGGCGGCAGCGGCGCCTGGCGGTCGAGCAGGTCTATCCGCTTCCACGCGCCGCCCCTGAAGCGCCAGTAGAATCCGCCCGAAATGAGCATGATCGTGAAGGCGAGGAAGGCCCACGCGGCGAGGATCCCGCCGTCCCAGACATTCATCACCAGCCAGGCGCCCGGAACGAAGATCCCCCACGCCATCAGGATCGAATACCACATCACGAAGCGCGTGTCGCCCGCGCCCTTCAGCGCGCCGGCCAGCACCAGGTTGATCGTATCGAGCAACCCCCACATGGCCATCAGCATCAACAGCCAACGCCCGACCCCGAGCAGCTCGTCCAGCGCGAACCCCCCGCCCCCGCGCTCGGCGAACAGCGTGAAGTAGGCGCGCGGCAGGGCGAGATAGGTGGCCGCCATGAAGCACATGTAGTACAGCCCCACTTTCAACGCCGTCCACCCCGCGCGCTCCGCGATCGCCGGTTCACGGCGACCCAGGTACTGCCCCACCAGAGTCGAGGCGGCGATGCTGATCCCGATCAACGGCATGAACGCCAGCGAATTGATGCTCAACGCGATGTTGCTGACGGCGAGCGAAAGGGACCCGAGCCGGCCCGTCATCAGGACGAATACCGAAAACGACGCGACATCGAGGAACAGATGCAACCCGGCCGGGGCGCCGAAGCGCAGATGGCGCCGGAACAGCGCCGGGTCCAGCCGCCAGTGCCGGCGCGTGCCGTAGGCCGCGGCCGGCCGCGGCGAAAGGTACACCGCCGCCAGCAGCAGCGAGGGCACAATCCCCGCGATCACGGTGCCGATCGCCGCGCCGCGGATACCGAGTTCCGGGAAGCCCCACCGTCCGAAAATCAGCAGCCAGTCGAGCAGGATGTTCACGCCGTTGCCCGCCACCTGCGCATACATGTTGGTCAGGGTGTCCCCGCGCCCCGTGAAAAAACTGCTGATCGCCGCGCCCAGCGGGATGGACACCCCGCCCGCCATCAGGATCGTCAAATAGTCGAGTTCCTCCGCCAGCACCTCCGGCGGATGCCCGGCGGCGCGGAGCAGAAACCGGCCGGCCGGAATCAACGCCAGGATCAGCGGCCACGAGACAAGCGAGACCCAGACGCCCTGCGCGGTGGACCGGCTGCACCCGTCGGGGTTGCCGCTGCCGTGATACTGGGCCACAAACGTGTTCGCATAGCCCGCCAGCGCCATGAACGCGGAACAGAGCGTGAAGGCCAGCAGGCCCGCCGGCAGCGCGGCCTGGATGGACACCGCGCTGTACCGGGCCAGGAACACGCGGTCCACAAACTGCATCAGCGAAAACGACGCCGTGCTGATGATCAGCGGATACGCGATGCGCAGGACCTCCCGGTAGCCGCCCGGCTCTTCGGCCGGCCTGGGATCGGAATCGTTCATCGCGCGCGCACCATACCGGATGCGCACCGTCCGCGAAAGACACGAAAAGCAGGAGGGCCGCCGGAAGCCGCCTCTCCGGAAATCGCGGGCGATGCAGCAGGCCCCGGCACACGCCAACGCCATGATGGACGCGCCATGAGTCCCTTTGTCCCTGAACGGCTCTCGAAAGTCCTGTCTTCCGGGTCGGGCGCGCGTGTGCCCTCGCGAACCGCAGGCAGAACGGCGAGGCGGGGACGCGCATGCTCCCCGGAGACCGGGACCTATCGTTCGAGAAGCGCCCTAAATCCAGCCCCTGGCCTTGTAATAGACGAGCGCGGCGAGTTCCCGGAGCACCTTGATTTCCAGGACGAGATTGTCCCAGATGCGGTAGCGCAGCATCAGGCTGCCGCCGATCCACGCGTCGGGGTCGAGGGCGGATCGCCCCGCGCCACCGTAGTCGAGCTCGGCCTCCAGCGCCTGGTATTCGACGCCACGCCCCACCACGTTCCGGAATTCGGCGCGCCGGAAGGCCAGCACGCTGCGGCGCACATGCTCCGGAGACGTGACGATCATCACGACGCCCGTCTCGCCCCCGGGCCCGAGCATCGCGCGGACGCGGACGGCCTGCTCGCGCGTGTGGCGGCCCGCGCCCTCCTGGTCGAGACGGTGTTCCGGCACGCCGCGCAGGATGAGTTCCCGCTGGACCGCGCCGCGGTTCGTCGCGCCCTCGCCCGGCTCGTACGGCATCGCGACGATCACGCGCGCGGCGGGATGGCGGCGCGCCTCCACCGCCGCCTGCCAGGCGCGGGTCAGCCCGGATTCGCTCGGGATCCCGCCGCCCCCCATCATCACGATCACGTCGGGATCGGGGCGCGGCAAGGCCCGGCCGTCGCCCGAGAGCCATCGGTAGACCGGCCAGGGCAGGCCGAGCCACGCGGCGAGGAAAAGACCCAGCGCGGTCCAGCCGAAGGTCCGGATGAGCCCCCGTCCGGCGCGCTGGAATAATAGGGACATCGGCGGGCGTTTCAGCGCGCGTGCGCGGCGACAAACGCGCGGACGGCCTGCTCGTCGTTCGGCACTTCCTCGCAGCGCGTCGGCGCGTCGCGCAGCGCGTCCAGCGCCGGATGGCGCGCGAGGTCGCGCCCCGTGGCCTGCTCGATGGCGCGGCTGAATTTCGCCGGGTGCGCGGTCGCGAGGCAGATCATCGGCTCGCCGTCCGCGATGTGGGGCCCAGCGACCTGCACCCCGACCGCGGTGTGCGGGTCGAGCAGATAGCCGTGCTCGTCGTGGAACCGGCGGATGGTCGCCAGGGTGGAGGCGGTGTCGCCGACGCCGGCGCGGAAAAGCGGGTCCACCGGGCCGCCGCGCGGCAGCGCGAACGAACCGGTGCGCGCGAATGTCTCCATCGCCTCGCGCAACGCGCCGGCGTCCGACCCGAGGGTGTAGTAGAGGTAGCGCTCGAAATTGCTGGCGACCTGGATATCCATCGAAGGGCTCAAGGTCGGAACGACGGGGCCGACGCTGTACGCGCCGGTGTTGAAGAAGCGCGCGAGGATGTCGTTCTCGTTGGTGGCGAGCACCAGCTTGCCGACCGGCAGGCCCATGCGCGCGGCATACCAGCCGGCGAGGATGTCGCCGAAATTACCCGTCGGCACGGCGAAGCTCACCCGCGGCGCGCCGGTCTGCGCCATCACGTAGAGGCCCGACGAAAAATAATAGACAATCTGCGCGACCACCCGCGCCCAGTTGACCGAATTGATCGAACCGAGCGCGTGGCGGCGCTTGAACGCCAGGTCGCGGAAGATGGATTTCATGTGGTTCTGGCAGTCGTCGAACGTGCCGCCGACCGCCAGGTTGAAGACGTTCGCGTCGAGCACGGACGTCATCTGCCGCTCCTGCACGGGCGACACCCGGCCGCGCGGATGCATGATAAAGATGTTGATGCGCGGCTGTCCGCGCACGCCGCTGATCGCCGCGCTGCCCGTGTCGCCGCTGGTCGCGCCGAGAATGTTCAGCCGCGCGTCGCGCCGCTCCAACACGTACTCGAAAAACTGGCCGAGAAACTGGAGGGCGATGTCCTTGAACGCGAGCGTCGGACCGTGAAACAACTCGAGGATCCAGACGGGGCCGACCTTCCAGGCCGGCGCGATTTCCGAGTGCGTGAAGGACTGGTACGCCCGGCCGATCAGCCGCTTGAGGTCTTCGCCGGGCAGGTCCACGAAGAGACGGAGAACTTCATACGTGAGGTCCTGGTAGGACAGGGTCGCCCAGAACGGCAGCCGGTCGCGCACATCGGGGATCCGTTCGGGGATCAGCAGGCCGCCGTCCGGCGCGAGACCCTCGAGGACGGTGTCCTGGAAGCCCATCGGCGGCGTCCCGCCCCGGGTGCTGATGTAGCGCATGGCGGACATGGGGCGAACATAGCCGAGCCCCGCGCCCAGGGAAAGCGCATACGCGGGGCGCGCGTCAGAACCACGAGGCGGGGTCCGGCGATTCGAAATCGGCCCGCGCGCCGGGATCGTCGGCGAGACGATTGCGTTCGCGCGCGGGCAGCGCGTCGAGGGCCACCAGCAGGCGCGCGATCTGCCTGCGTTGGACGCCCGCGGCATCCCCCAGCGCCCGACGGAGGGGGCGCGCGGCCGCGCGCCCGTGGGCGAGGATGGCGCGGCCCGCGGCGTTTCGGACCAACAGCGATTCATCGCCCAGCGCGCCCATGAGGACGGGCAGATCGTCCGCCAGGCGCAGTTCCGCGAGCGCGTTGCAGGCGGCGATCCGGGTGCGCTCCGCCTCCGCGCGCAGCAGCGCCCGGGCGCGCGGCGCCGCCGCTTCGACGTTCCATTTGCCGAGCGTGCGGAGCGCCGCGTTGCGCTGCTTCTCCTCGTCGAGCAGCGCGAGCAGGGCCGGGATGGAGGCCTCGTCGCGCGGATAGAAGCCCAGCAGATAAGCCGCGACGCGGCGCGTCCGCGGATGCTCGGACGCGAGGAATCCGGCCAGGACGGGGATCCCCCGCTCCGCGGGGACGCGCTCGTTCACCACCTCGAAGGCGAGCACGTGCAGCATCAGGTTCTCCAGATGCGCGCGCGCCATCAACCCGCGCAACCCCTCCGCGCCCATCGCGAACAGCTCGGCGCGCGCGGCCTCCTTTTCGGCGCGGCGCTCCGCCGTGTTGCCGTACCGCGTCGCGCGCTGGAGCAACGCGTCCATGTCGCGCTCCGCGTGGACCGCGAGCGCGGCGCCCAGGAACGCGGCGAGGGCGAGTCGGAGCTTCATGGCGCGCCCTCCGGTTCAGCGTCGTAGAGGACGCCGTACCACGGGCGCGGCAGGGCCCGGCCGCCGACCCCGCCGCTCGAATAGCGGTCCGTCCCGCCGAGATCGAGCAACAGTCCGATGCTGCCGGATTCGCGCGTGCCGCCGGAATTCCCGACGCCCTGCGTGGTCCCGGCGTCCCGCCCGGCGTAGAGATCGTCGCCCGCCGCGTCCAGCAGCCATCCGACCGCGTTGTTCATGCCGTGGCCCTGGCTGTTGCGCTCCGCGAGATAGCGGTCGTTCCCGGCCCGGTCGAGCAGCGCGCCTACGGCGAAATCGTGCGCCGCGCCCTGCGTCAGCGTGCCGCCGACATACACATCGTCGCCCGCTTCGTCGGCGAGCAGGCCGAGGCTCAGGTGAATGCCCGCGCCCTGCGCGTAGTGGTGCGCGCGGTACTGGTCGTGCCCGCCGCGGTCCAACAGGAACCCGGCGCTGTAGTAATAGCTGACGCCCTGCCCGTAGACGTCCGCGTCGTAGGCGTCGTTTCCGTCGAGATCGAGCAGCGCCCCGACGCCGCCGCCGGCGAAGGGACGCAGCCCGATGGCGAACCCCTGCGCGAGGCTCAACGTGCGGTCGGGGTTCCGTTCGTGGTCGGGCACGCGGCCGCCGGCGCCGTAGCGGTCGTGCCCCGCGCGGTCCAGCAGCAGGCCGGCGCCGCGCCATCCCGCGAAGCCCTGCCCCTGCCAGCCGACGCGGTAGCTGTCGTTGCCCGCGCGGTCCACCAGCAGCGCCACCCCGTCCACGGCGGCGCCCTGCGCGAAGGCGCGCGCCTCATACACATCGTTCCCCGCGCGGTCCTCGACCCACGCCGCCCCCCAGCAGGCGGAGGCGCCGCCCGCGAAGGACGCGCGCGACGTGTCGTCTCCTTCCTCGTCCAACACGACGGCGAGGCCGAACAGCGCGGCGCCCGGCGCGAGCAGCTTCGCGCCGCGGTAGGTGTCGTCGCCCGCGAAATCCACGATGGCCGCGAGCGGATGCCCCATCAGGCCGTTCGCGCTACCCGCGTCCCCCTCATACACCGTGTCGCCCGTCCTGCTGAGGATCAGCAGCGCCGGTTCAAGAACCTGCCGCGGCCCCTCGCCGAGCACGAGGATGGGACCGAGCTCCGTTTCAATGCGCACGGTCTGCGCGGGCCACTCCGTCACGGCGCGCGCCGTGCCGGCGAGCCGGACGACCGCGGCGTGGAAAATCCGCCCCGCCGCGAGGATAGAGCCGGGGTCCGTGCGCAGGACCGCGCCAAAAAAAGAGTCCGCCGACGGGGTCGCGTCCAGCGCGCGCTCCTCGGCGAGGACAGCGTCCAGCACGTCCGCCGGAATCCCGGCCTCGCGCAGCGCGCGGCGCGAAGGCCCGTCGTCTTCCGCGTTCAGCGCCCCGGCCAACGCGTGTGCGGCGAGTCGCGCGCGGTCCGGCTCGCCCAGCCCGCCGAACGCCGTGTCGAGCAGTGCGCGGGCGGATTGCGCGGAGCGGTAAAACGCCGACAGGCCCGCGGCGAGCGCTTCGGGCGCCGCGTCGGTTTCCAGGCCCGGCGCGGGACCGGGCGCGGGCGCCGCCGGTTCCAGCTCCAGCAGTTCGGCCGCCACGGTCCACCATCGGTCGGCGTCATCCGCCTCCGCCGCCAGCCACAGCGTTCCCGCCGCGCGGTTCATGCGCAGCGGCTCGCCGAGCGCATCGCGGATCCACCGGAGGGCGTGGCGGGGTTCGCCCACGTCCTTGGTGAAACCGAGATCGGCCACGGTCGCGTTCATCGCGATCAGCGCGTTGCGCAGATGCGCCATTTCGTTGGTGGTCAACTGCGTCGCGTCCGCCCGCGGGGTCGCGGCCAGCAGGATCATCGTCAGAAATTTCCAACGTCTGTAAAAAATGTACCGGGTCGTTTCCAACGTCTGTAAATTCCAGTCCCTGTAAAAAAACCTCATCGCGCCAATACGAGTCCGATCCAGAGCCACAGCGCCATCCCCAGGGTGACGACGCTCTTGAGCAGCAGCACCGCGAGGGCCGCGAACACGGCGCCGGCGGCGATCCGCGCGGCCCGTCCGTCGTGGCGCAACCGACTGCGTTCGACCAGGAAGGCCAGGCCGAAGCTGCCGGCCATCAGGCCGGCCAGGCTGCCGACGAGCGGGATGGGGATGAACAGGCCGAGCAGCGCGCCGATGAGGCCGCCGGCCATCGCGGCGAAGCCCGCGAGCCGCGAGCCGCCGCTCCGCCGTATGCCCCAGTGCGCGGCGGTCCACTCGGCGAGTTCCACCAGGGCCGACAGGACCGCCATCGCGAGGACGACGCCCCCGTCCGGAAAATCGCCCGAGCCGTGCGCGGCCGCCAGCGCGGCGGCGCCCACGACGAGCCAGGTCCCGGACACGCCGACGGCGCTGAGCAGCAGGCCGAGCAGGCAGAGCAGCGCGATCCCGCCCCACGCGGCATAGGAACCGGCGGCGGACAGGCCGGCGAGGTGCGACTCCCACATGCTATTCGGTCGTGTGGAGGATCAGGCCGGGTTCGGTCTGGATGACCTTGAGCTGGATTTTCTCGTAGATTTCCTTGAGCTCCTCGGCCGTCAGCTGCTCGCGGATCATGGGGACCTCGATGGCGGTGTCCTTCTCCAGCAGGATGCGTTTGGTCACCTGCTGGTAGCCGGGCTTGCCGATGGTCAGCACGTGGTCGCCCTGGTAGACGGTGAAGTCCTTGAGCGGCGAGGATCCGACAAGCACGCCGTCCAGCTCGATGAGGGCCGGGTCGGCGCTGGTGGCGATGGAGAGCTTGACGGAGGGGCGGGCGCGGGCGTGCGCGGCGCGTTCGCGCAGGCCCTGCTCGATGCCGGGCACGGCGTCGTTAAGCGCCTTTTCCACCAGGGTCAGGATTTCGTCCTCGCCGAGCGCGGTCTGCTGGATGGCGGTCTGGCGGAAGCTCTGCCGGGCCACGCCGTCCTGCGCGGCGATGACGGTTCCATCGAGCGCGTCGAGCGCCTCCAGCGCGACGCGTACGCTGAGGGTGGTCAGTTCGACCTGCTGGCCGCCCTGGTTGATCAGTTGTTTTCCGGGCGAGAGGCTCATCAGGCTGCCGCGGAGGACCACATCGGCGCGCAAGGCCTGGGCGGCCTGGATGAAAGACGGGCGGGTCGGCGTCTTTTCGCCCATGTCGCCGGGCCGGAGTCGCTCCATCTGGTCGAGCAGGTCGCGCCGGTCCACGAGAACGAAATCCGGCCGGTTGGCGAGGGCCTTGCCGAGCAGGAACACGCCTTTTTCAGCGATGGCGCCGGGCGCCACCGCGCCGCCGAGCAAAGCGTCGGACCGCTGGCCGGTGAGGTCCTGGAATTCGAGGACCGCCGCGCGGACGGGGGCCTCGGCGCGCGCCAGGCCGGCGCACAGGGCGAACAACGGGATCAGGGCGGCTTTGCGTTTCATGGGGCTCTCTCCTTCTCGACGGGTTCGTTTCGATTCATAGCACACGGGCGGGGCGGACTCCATGCCCAAGTGCGCATGAGACGCCCGGGCGGCTGCAGATATTCACGCGCGGGGTCAAAAAGGCGATTGATTCAGGGGGCCGACCGCGCATAATCCGATCCTTTCCTTTCCAAGGATTTTGCCCATGGCCCGCACCACCATTAAAGACATCGCGCGCGAGTGCGGCGTTTCATTGAGCACGGTGTCGCTGGTGTTGAACAACAACCCGCGTATCAGCCCGGCGACGCGCGAGAAGGTGCTGCAGGCCGTGGAGCGGCACCAGTATCAGCCGAACGCCTTCGCCCGCAGCCTGGCGTCGCAGTCGAGCCGGGTGTTGAGCGTGATCGTGCCGGACCTGAACCACGTCTTCGCCGACACGTATTTCGGCGAGATCGTGAGCGGCATTTACGACCGCGCGTCGGAACTGGGCTACAAGGTCCTGCTCGACGTGGCGAACAAGCGCTTCGTCTCCTCGGGCGAATACCTGAACGTCCTTAAGTCGAAGCGGGTGGACGGTGCGCTGTTCATCGGATCGTCGGTCCACGACCAGTACCTCGCCGAGCTGGAGCGGGAGCGGCTCCCCTTCGTCCTGGTGAACCATTATCTGCCCGGGCACCGGCTCAGCTACATCACCGCCGACTACATCGAGACGGCCCGGATCGCGGCCGAGCACCTGGCCGGGCTCGGTCATCGCCGCATCGGATTCCTGGCGGGGACGAACACGAACACGGCGATGGACCTCCGCAACCACTTTGTCGCGGCCTGCGTCGCCCGCGGGCTGGCCGAAGCCGGGGTCCCCTGGGCCGACGGCTGGTTCACCGAACAGGGCGGCTACGAAGCGGCCCACTGGCTGCTGGACCGCCACCCCACCCTGACCGCGCTGATGGGCGGCAACGACAAGATGGCGATCGGCGCCATGCGCTGCCTGAACGAACGGAAACTGCGCGTGCCGGAGGATATTTCGGTTTTCGGCGTGGACGATCTCCCGGCGGCCGCCTTCACCACGCCCGGTCTGACCACCGTGCAGCACGACCTCTTCCACATCGGCAGCCTCGCGGTGGATTCCGCGCTGGCCCTTTTCAACGAGGAAACGGACCTGGTCCAGAAGACGCTTCCCGTAAAACTCGTGGTCCGCGAATCCACCGGCCCGGCCCGCGCGTAGGACCCACGCCGGCGCCCGACACGCCATGCACCGGCGTTTGCTCATTGACGGCTACAGCCTGCTCTACCGCGACGCCGCGCTCGACGCCCTGCGGACGCGCGACATGCGGCGGGCGCGCGAAGCGTTGATCCGGAAAATTGACCGGCTCGCGGACGCGCTCGCCGAGTCGGTGGAAATCGTCTTCGACGGGCGGACCGGCGGACCGGAGGACATCCGCACCGGGCGCCTGCGCGTGGTCTTCTCCAATTCGGATCAGAGCGCGGACACGGTGATCGAGCAACTCGTGCACCGCGATCCGTCCCCCGCGGGCATCCACGTCGTGACGGCGGACCGGCTGGAGCGCGACACGGTTTCGGCCGCGGGCGCTCAGATCATGTCCTGCGCCGCATTCCTCGAGTGGATCGAACGGATGGATCGGGATCTTTCGCGCCCGCGGACAAGCCCGGCGCCGCGCAAACGATTCACGCTGGGCGACCGTTTTCCGGAGCGTTGAAATCGGGACCGCGTATTGATCGGAACGGGGCCATCCCCGAATCTTGCCGCCCCTGGAGTCTCGCGTCGGGGGCGCGCGGGCAAAGAAAAAGCCCCGGCGGGAGCCGGGGCTTCTTCCCAATGATCGGTTGAAGAACGGTTATTTGGTCATGCGCCGGCGCACCACGAATCCCGCCACGCCGAGCAGCGCGAGGGCAATCGTCGAAGGTTCGGGAACAACCGTAAAACTGGCGTTGAAGAAATCGCCCGTCGGCGGGGTGCCGGTCGGTATGCCGCCGCCGATATCGCCTGTCGTGTTCAGGAACGTCTCATAGGGCCCGCCAGATCCGCCATCCCACGTGTGCGTGCGCCCGAGGTACACATCGAGGGTATGCACGCCGAGGCCGAGACCCGAAAGATCGCCGCCCGTCGCATTGCCGCGGAAGTTCCCGCCGCCCTGATCAATGATGCTGCCGTCGGGAACGACGATGTTGTTCCACGATCCGCCGTCCACGCGGTAATAGAGGGTCATGCTGGTAAAATCATCGCCTCCGTCCGCGAAGGCATTGATTTCAGCATTCATCGAAAGGCTGTACCCCAGAGGTAGCGAATACAGATTTCCGGTGAAGTCCGGATTCGCGGTGGGCACGTTCAGGTCGTAATAGACATTTCCGCCGCCGTCGTCCATGAACACGAACGAACCGGTCCAAGACGTACTTGCCGATGCAACCTGCGCCGCGAACACAGCGCCCAAGATCGCGAACACTAATTTCTTCATCGGTCCTTCTCCCGTTAGTTTCGATTTGCCAACAAACAAGCCTCGCGAAACGTTTTAACAGATACACGACGCGGCATAGGTTGCGCAACAATATTTTATGATTTTTTATTCGCGGTCCGACGCGGCGCGCGCCAGCAGGGCCCGGCGTTCTTCAGCGCAGGCGGAGGCCAACTCGATCCGACCGGCTTTCCGGTAGAGGGCTTCCGCTTGTCCGAGCAGATCGGGATCTCCGCGCCGGCTCAACTCGAGGGCCTTTTCAATGGCCTCCACGGCGCCCGGCAAATCGCCACCGGCCTCCAGGATGCCGGCCAGGGTGTCCCAGAACGTCGGGATTTCGGGCTTCAGCTCAAGCGCGCTGCGCGCCAGGCGCAACGCCTCGTCGCGCTCCCCGCGCCGGTTGAGAATCCACGCGAGGTCGTTTTGCGCAAGGGCGTTACGCGGATCCGCTTCAACGCTGCGGCGGTAGGCCACTTCCGCGAGATCCAATTGTCCCGCCGCGAGGTGGACAATGGCGGCGGCAAAGTGACCGAATGCGTTTTCAGGGTCCACGGCGAGCAACGCGGTGGCGCGCCGGCGGAGGCTGTCCGCGTCGCGGCGGTCGTAATCCAACTGGATGAGGCGAACCAGCGCGGGCACATGCGCGGGGTCCGCCGCCAGGGCGCGCTCGAAAAAACGCCGGGCCCCCGCCGCATCGCGGCGGGCCAACGCCTCCTCCCCGGCCAGGACCAGGCCGGGCGCATAGGTATCGTCCGACCGCAATTTTTCCAGCGCGTCCTGCAGGAGGGCGTCGTCTTTCTCGCTTCGCGCGATCGCGGCGAGCGCAAACCATACGTCGCCCGGCGGCTGGGAATTCCGCGCGAGGGCGAGCAGGTCGCGGCGCGCCTCCGGCAGCCGACCGGCGGCAAAATGCAGCATCGCGCGTTCGTAAGCGACGCGGGCGGGCGCCAATCCGGCTTCTTGAAGGCCGGCCAGCATGGCATCGGCCTCCGCGTGGGCGCCGCGAAGCACGGCCAGTTGGAAAAGCCCGTAACGGGCGCCCAGGTGGACGGGTGTTTCCTT
>CAYMCD010000003.1:0-39439 GCA_964388845.1 uncultured Verrucomicrobiota bacterium | reverse complement strand
CGGCGTCGGCCGGCCGCCCGGCGTTCATGTAGAGGCGCGCGAGGTCCACGACGGCGTCGGCGCCGGCCCCGGCGGCGCCGGCCTCGGCCTGTTCGACGCGGGCGAGCGCGCCGATCCGCTGTCCGCCGCGCAGCAACTGCGCGCCGGCTTGGAATCCCGCGAGCGGACTCCGGGCCTCGCCGCTGACGTGCAGCATGTAGAGGGGATCCAGTCCCCGCGGATTCCCGCGCACCGCCTGCTTGAGCGCCTCCGACGCCCGCTCCACGCCGTCGGCATCGCCTTCGCGCCGGACCCATTCGAGCTGGTTGAGCATCGCGCTGATGTTGCCGGGCCACGCGGCGAGCGCGACCGCGTAGGCCTGTCGCGCCTCGTCGCCGCGGCCGGCCGCCTCGAACAGCACGCCCAGGTCGTTTGCCATGCGGCTGCGCCAGCGCGCGATCATTTGGCGTTGCAGCGCGCCGGGCGCCCCCGGGTCCAGCGCATCCGGGTCCTGCGCGGGCAGACCGTCCCACGCGGACTGGTAGGCCGAAAACAGCGCCGACGGATCGCGCGCGGCGTCGGCGCGGCGCACGACGTAGACCGCGCCCTCCGGTTGCGCCGCGTAGCCGGACAGGGGCAGCACCACCGGCGCCACCAGCAAGGCGACTTGACCCGTCAGCGAAGCGGGATGCTGGACCCATTCGTTCAACAAGGCGCGGGTGCCGAGCGCGGCGGCGGCGCGCAGACGCGGGTCGTGGAATGCGTGGGCCCACGCGCGCGTGTCCGCCTGGATACTGATCAAGACGAGCGGCCGGTCGCGCTCGCGCGCGGCCAGTCGGATAGACGCATCCACCGTGCCCTCGGTGATCAGATAGGTCCGGCCCGCCATGGCGGCGACCACCTTCCGAGCGAAGTCGTTCACGGGCGCCAGGACGCCGGGCGCGTTGTTCCGCTGGTTGACCCAGCCGGCCCCCAACAGGGCGAGGCAAGACGCGACCCAGAACAGCCGCCCCGCCCAGCGCCCCGCCCGGTCCGCGAGGAGGCCACCCATGTAGCCGAGCAGGTGGCCGAACCAGATGCCGGCAACCGCGTAGGGCAGGACCACCAGCACGCCCGCGCCGAGCAGCGTGGCGGGCGCGCCAGGCCACTCGTATGCAGTCGCCAGGCCGAGCGCCAGGAGGATCAGGCGGAAAAGATAGACGCCAAAACGGCTGAACAGATCGCGCGGTTCATCCATGGACCGGAACACGACAAACACCAGCGGCATCGCGTTGGTGACCGAAAGCAGCAACCAGCCGACCTTCGGAACGCCCCGGACGGCTTCCAATCCGAACTGGCTCCAATAGGCCAGCCAGATGGCGAAGAGGCCCGGGTCGGCCGGGTCCTGCGCGGCCCGATGGGCGGCGAACGCGAGGGTGACGCCGAGCGCCAGCGCAAGGCTCAAGCCCGCCGCCGGCGCCACGATCGGCATGCGAAGACTATGGCGCCGCCACAGGAACCAGAACCAGCAGCAGATGAAGAAGGGGGCGAGCAGCGCCACGGTCGGGTTTTCCGCCAGGCCGAGACCGAACAGCGCGAACGACAGGAACACCCATCCGATGCGGCCGTTGTAGCGATACGCCACGGCGGGCGCGACGGCGCCAAGCGCCAGCAGGGTATCGAGCGCATAGAAGTCGCCGTAGCGGGAGACGACGAGCATCGGCATGGACACCGCCGTCGCGATCGCCGCGAGGATCGCGCCGCAGAGGCGCGCGCGAGGCCACGCGCCCTCCGCGTGCGATGCGCGCCGGCGCGATCCGACAAACGGGATGCGCCGGACCATGTCAAAGACCAGCACGCAGATGGCGGCGCCGAATAGGGAGGTCAGGAGATTCACAGCATGCGCGCCACGCTCCGTCGGCAGCCACGCGGCCAGGCCCATCAGCGCCGTCCAAATCGGGCGGGTCAGCGGGCGGTGCGCGTCGAGCCCCCAAAACGAGGCGAGCATGCCCGCCCACCGGCCGGGCATCGCAAAGACAGGGGCGGTCAACGCATAGACGGCCCCGATGCCCGCGAACAAGGCCAGGGCGATCCACCGCGCCGCCTCGGAACGCCGCGCCCCGCCCGCCGCCGTGTCAACGTCAACCGATGTGCTCTCCATAAGCGGTGAATCCTATCTTACCCATCCCATCTCCTTCAAGCCGACGCGGCCGGGCCTGTTGATTTAAAAGTTCTGACACCCGGCGCAAGGCCGGTGGGGTCGTCTCGCCCGCGGAATCCCTTCTTCCGCGCTGCGCGAACAACCTGCACATTTTTCAGGCCGTGTAGAAGACCTTCGCCGGGCGCGCTTGGAACGGGCGCGGGCGCCGCGTAAAGTGACGCCATGAAGTCCGGATTCCGGCGGTTGCCTGGTCTAGCGCTCCTGGCCCTGTTGGCGCCCGCACTATTTGTCGCCGCCGCGGAACTCGCCGCGCGCGCGTCAGGCGCCGGATACCCGACCGCGTTTCTCCGGCGGATTCAGGCGGGCCGGGCGGAGGCGTGGGCGGGCAATCCCTTTTTCGGGTATCGCTTTTTTCCCGCCCGCGCGGCGCGCAATCCCGCGCCGATGGCGATCGCCGGGCGCCCGGAGCCGGGCGTGACGCGCGTGGCCGTACTCGGCGAATCCGCGGCCATGGGCGACCCGGTCATTGAATTCAGCCTCGCGCGCGCGCTCGACACGCACCTCAACCCGCGGGGCGAGCGGCGTCGTTTCGAGGTGCTCAACGCGGCCATGACCGCCGTCAACTCACACGTCATTGTCGAGATCGCCGGCGACCTCGCGCGCCGGGGCACGGATATTTTTGTCCTCTACCTCGGAAACAACGAGGTGGTGGGTCCCCACGGGCCGGGCACGGCCTTTGCCGGCGCCCGCGCCGGTTTTCCACCTTCCTGGCAGGTCGCCGCGTCGCGCCTGCGCCTTTCCTCCTGGTTGCGCGACCTGGCGGCGCGGCGCCTGCCGGGCGCCCATGCGTGGGGCGGCATGGCCATGTTCGATCAGAACCGGATACCGGCGGATGATCCCCGGCTCGGGCGCGTCTACCGCCGCCTGGAGCGAAACATAGAATGCATCCTGGCGATGGCCCGGCGCCGGAACATCCGCGTCGTGCTGTGCACGGTCGCGGTCAACTTGACGGACTGCGCGCCATTTGCATCCGCCCAGGGGACGCCGCCGGCGTCCGGCCCGTGGGTGGAGTGGGACGGCTTCATCCGGACGGGACGACGCGACCTCCAGGAGAAGCGCTGGGCCGATGCGGCGGAGGCGTTCGCGCGCGCCGTCGAGTTGGATCCCGGCCACGCGGAATCCGTCTTCCAGTTCGCCCGCGCCCGGCGGGCCCTGGGCGATGAGGAGGCGGCGCGCTCGCTGTTCGCGCGGGCGCGGGACCTCGATCTCCAGCGATTCAGGGCGGACTCGCCCATCAACGAGGTCATCCGCCGCGCGGGCCGCCGGGACGGCCTCGCCTTCGTGGATCTGGAGCGCCTCTTCGAGGAGGCCGACGACGGGGACTCCTTCCTCGATCATGTGCATTTCTCAGAAGCGGGCCTGCACCGAGCCAGCGCGGCCATCGCGCGCGCGATCGGGCGCTGGTTCGGTCCCATCGCGCCGCTGTCCGTCGAGGAACTCGCCGCCCGGATGCTGCGGTCGCCGTGGAGCGGGCGCCGGGAGGCCGCCGTGATGCTGGCGCGGCGGAGCCGGCCTCCGTTCCTCACGCAATCCGGGAACGCCGGCGCGCGGGCGCGGCTGGCGCACCGTATCGAACAGGAAAACGCGCGGATCGCGGACGCGGATCTCGCCGCGTGGCGCGCGCGCGCGGAGCAGCTGATGCGGGAGTCGCCGCACGACCGCGAACTCGTTCTGCTCTGGGGCCACATCCTGTGCACGGAAGATCGCTGGGCGGACGGGGCGGCGCGGCTGGAGGAATACATCGCGGCCTATCCGGGCTACACGGATGCGCACGGGCTGGCCGCCCTCGCGCGCGCGATGAGCGGGGATCCCGAACGCGCCGCGGCCACCCTCGCGTCCGCAGGGCCGCCGCACGGATACTACCTGTCACAGGCCGCGCTGCAGGCCGCGGACGCGATGCGCGCCGAACAGCGAGACGACCTGGCGGAGCGCTTCCTGCGCGCGCTGCTCGATACGGCGACGCGATTCCCGGACCGGGCCGCGCTGGAGGACAATCTGTCGCGCAACCGGACGCCGACCGGGCGGAAGGACTCGATCCCCGCGCGATAAAACCGCCGACAGTCGGGCGTCGCTACGCCGGCGCGGCATACACCCGCGGACCGGCGTCCTGAAAAGGTGTTGGCCGCAGGCGCATGGTTGCACGCGGGGCGTGCAACACGCGGGCTAGTTTCCAATCCGCGCGAAGGGCTCGGTTATCACGTCGCTGTCTTC
This sequence comes from uncultured Verrucomicrobiota bacterium, assembly GCA_964388845.1. GTDB lineage: Bacteria > Verrucomicrobiota > Kiritimatiellia > CAIVKH01 > CAIVKH01 > JAMLJG01. The sequence goes on along the minus strand of CAYMCD010000003.1, from coordinate 35,049 downwards.
CCACTCCCAGGAGGAATTCGATCCCGTAACCCCCGGCGTATCCGTCGTCGCCGTGCTGTTCGGGATGGTATCCAGCGCGGACAGCGATCCGCCGGTGATCATGACGCCCAGCCCCGCGCTTTCCAACTGGGCCCGGGTCATGCCGATGGATGCGAGCGGAATCTTGATCTCGTAGAAGCTGTCGCGCGCGGTGCTGTGACCCTCGGCGAGGAAGTTCCGGTTCGGGGCGTTCTGGTTGTTGCGATCATCGCAATCGCCCACGCCCCAGAGTTCGGAACCGCCGGCGAAGCCATCGCCTTTGCCCACGGTGATGCCCCACCCCGCGTGGTTGTTATAGGTGGTGCCAAACTCCGGATCACCCGCCCACAGGTTGCCGGGTAATGCGGTGGACATATAGGAAGAGTTCACGTACAAATCGCCGCGCATGTAAATCTGATAATCCGGCGTATCCACGCCCGCCCACGCATTGCTCTTGGCCCACATGTCGCCCGTGCTGCCGCCGGTCTTGGTGTTCAGCACGATGCTGATGAGGTGCCCGCCGTTGTTGGAAATCTTGCCGCTGCCCGCGCCGCCCGCGTTGGCCGGGTCCAGCACGTCCGTCACGTCCACGAACTGCCAGGCGAGGTACAGGTTGTCGTCATCCCATGCAGCCCAGGCATGCGTGAGGTCAATCGGCGCCTCGTGCATGGTCCAGTTGCCGCCGAGAGAGCGCGGGTCATCGTTCACCATGTCCAGCGCGATGAGCATGTTGGTGGTCCATTCGCCGCCAGTGTTCACGCCGTCAATGGCGATGCCGGAGGAGCGGTACTGCCCCTTCGTCGGATTCGTCGAGTAAGGCCGATTTCCGCCGGGGATAAATCCGCCGTTCACGCTGACGCTGTAGTTGTTTCCGCTCTGGCTGTCCCAGGTGGAGTTGTTCTGGGCGTCCTTGGCTTCCAGCGCGTATTGGATGACCGTGCCGGCGGCGAAGCTGCCGATATTCACGGCCCACAGGTCGTTGGTGGCGTTCGAACCCGTCTTGGTCATGTTCGTGTAGATCCACGTGCCGCCATTCGCCCGGTACAGCGCGCCCACGCCAGCCGCCGCGCCGATCGGCGCCGTCTGGATGCGGATGGTCAGCGCCTCGCCCGCATCCCACGCGCCCGCCGCCGGATCGGTATTCACGTTGCCGGTCCAGGAAATCTGCGCCGGAGCGGCCGTCCTGGTGAACGTGTAGAGCTTCTGGTCCGTGGCGCCGTTCAACGTGCCCCCGTGCAGGGTCAGCGTGCGGGACTCGCCGTTGGTCATGCCGGCGCCGAAGGCCAGCGCCTGCCCGTTGGTATAGTCGGTGGCCGATCCCCCCTGCACGGTGTAGGTGGAGGAGGTCACGTTGACCCCGCTGACCGCGAGCACGATGTTCAGGCTTTCCGCGCTGAAGCTGCCGCCCGCCGGCGTGGCGTACACCGTGACGCTGTCGCCCGGCTGGTTCAACGGCGGCACCTGCACGCGGATGCGCATGACCGCCGCGGTGTGCGGCAGGACCGGGATGTTGAGCACGCCGTCCACGCTGGGATGCGTGGAATACGGCGACCAATTCCAGCCGCCGCCGTCCACGCGATCCGCCACGTCCATGACATAGGTGACCGTCTGTCCGCCGTGCTTGGCCATGTAGGCCTTGCCGCCGCCCAGGTCCTCGATGAAGAGGGCGTCCGCGTTGGTGGGATTCAAGCCCGAGAAGTACTCGACGCGGTCGGACAGGCCGTCGTTGTCGAAATCGCTGGTGGAGGTCAGCAGATGCGCGTGCGGCAAGTTGTTGGTGATCCACGACTCCGGTACGCCGAGATCATCCCCGGTCGAGGGCGGGATGACCTTCAACCCGGACAGGTTCACAAAGCTGTAGGCAAAATTGCCGAAGGCATCCGGCAGTTCGCCGTTGCCCAGCGTCGCGCTGGCGCCCAAATAGCGGCCGGAAATGAACCGGTTGTCGTTGGATGTGCTGCCGGTGACCATCAATCCGGAGAGGTAGAGGTTGGTCAGGCCGGCCGCGTTGGTGACCCCGAAGGCGGACAGCGGGATGGCGGCCTCCCAATTCGCCGCGAGCCGGTTGCCCATGCCGTAGCCGCCGAACTGCGAGAGCTTGGCGCCGGGCACTGCGGCGAAGGCCGCGCCGCCGGACGGCGTGGCGAAGATGCCCTGGCCGAAGTTGAACCCGCCGGCGCCGTACATTTCAAAGTTGGTGTGGGTGCCATCGCCATACACATCGCCGAGCAGGATCGCCATCGAAATGGCGGGCTGATAGTCCGTGTTGTGCAACTTGTCCAAACCGTTGGGAAGGCCGCTGAAGCCCCACAAGTTCCCGCTGCCCGCGTTCGTGCCGCCGCTCAAAAACACGATGTAGGCGTTGTTCGTGCTGTCGGTGGGCAGGGACACGCCGGCGCCGCCGACATACAGATAGGTGTCGTCGTAGTTCACGTAGACGTTGCCGAAACTGCCGAACCCGTTGGTGCCGCGCGTGGCGGCGGCCTGGCCGGCGGTGTTGAAATCGAAGGCGTCCGTCAGGTTGTCCGGACTGCCGCCCGCGCCGATGACCGGCGAGTGCGCCGTCATGCGGACTCCGACCTCGCCGACGAGCGCGCGGAAATTCTGGCCGCCGTTGTTGTCCCATTTCTCCGGCGCGGTGGACTGGGCCACGAGGGCGTACTGCACCTCCGTGCCATCCGGGTACGGGCCGAGCGCCGCGCTCCAGATGTCGTTGTTGTTGTTGGTCGTCACCCATCCAAGGGACTGCCGGCTCCACGTGGCGCCGCCATCGGTGGAATACACCATGTCCACGTTGGTCGCGATACCGGACGGCCACGTTTCGGTCGTAATGGTGATCGCGCTGGCGGGCGTGATCGCCCCGTTGGTCGGGCTGTGCCGCGTGTTGCCGATCCACAAGTCCTCGGCCAGGCTGCGCACCGTGACCTGATAGTTGAGACCGCCGTTGTCGTTGCGGTTCGTGGTGAGACCCAGCGCCTCGACGTAATAGCGCACCACCGCGCCGGCCGGAAAGGTCCCGAGTTCCAGGTTGTACCAGTTGCCGCCGTCCGACCCCCATGCGGCGTTCAGCACCATGTTGGAAACGGTCCAGGCCGTGCCGTTGGTGGAGTAGCCCACCCGCACGCCGCTCAAGGTGTTGGACGGGCCGGCCTCCGCATTCACGTAGAGCGGATCCGCCTCGGTGACATCCCCATCCACCGGGAAGCTCCGCACATTGCGGACCCACGCCCCCACCGGCGGCTTCACCGTGATGCTGAAGTTCTGACCGTTGTTGTTGTCCCACTTCTTGTTGGCGTTGGTGTCCGCGACCTCGATGAAATACTTGATCACGGTGTTCGCCGTGAACGAGCCCAGGCGGGCGCTGTACCACGTGCCCCCCTGGCTGGCCCAGTTGGTCGGGGTCATGTTCAGCGTCGTCCACGTCGTGCCGCCGTCCGAGCTGTACCCGACCTTGGCCGTGTTCACGATTCCGGTCGGGCCGGCTTCCGTGTTGACATAAATCGTGTCCGTCGCCGTGGCCACGCCATCGGCCGGGGAATTGTGCGTGCCGCGCACGAACATTTCAGGCGCCGGGATGCCGGCCACGTACACCTTGGTTTCCTTGCCGCTCATCGTGAAGGAAATGCGGCCGCCGCTGACGGTGACCTTGTCGCTCGGATTCAGCGCGTTCACGAATTCCGTGCCGTCCGGCTTGCTGACCGTGGGATTGATGGACTTGTTGCCGTCCAGCAGGTTGAGGGCGACCAGCGCCTCCTCATTGTCGTAGACGCGGCTGAAGGCATACGCGCCATCCGACCATTTTTCGGCGAAGGAACCGCGGGTCAGGCTCTTGTGCGCGGCGCGGGCGGCGTTGAGCGCCTGGATGTGCTGGTAGAGCGGCGCGCCGGTCGCGGCCAGCTTGTTGCCCTGCGCGGGACCGGGCTGGAAACCCCGGTCAAACATGTTTTCGCGCTGCCAGTCGCCGTCATCCGGATTGTCCGCCGTCTTGTTGCTGCCGTTGTAGTGGCCGCCCTGGTCAAAGGCGTGCTCGGTACCGTAGTAGAGGCAGGGCACCGGCGTGCCGAGATAGAGAAAGCTCAAGGCGGGGCGGAGCTTCCACACGTCGTTGCCCGAGTCGCCGCCGTTCATCAGCGCGATGCGGTTCACGTCGTGGTTGTCAATGAACGCCACCAGGCGGTCCGCGCCTTCGCCGTAGAGGCCGCGGTTGTTGAGCTGCTGCGTGAGCTGGCCCGGATTCTGGCCGTCCACGAACACGCTCTTGATGTTCTGGCTCAGCGGGAAGAACAGCGCGGAATTGAAGGAATAGCCGGGGTCCTTGCAATAGCTGGCCAGCGCATTGTTGTCGTAGGAGAACAGCTCGCCGAAGAGGATGAAGTCGTTCTTGCCGAGGCTCGCCGCGTACTTGCGCATGTCGTCGGCCCACTTCTTGCACCAGCTGTATTCCACGTGTTTGATGGCGTCCACGCGGAAACCGTCGCAGTCCGTCGCGTCAATCAGGTTCTTGAACGCCACGTCGAGCCAGCCCTGCACCGTCGCGTTTTCGGTTTTCAGGTCGTCGGTGCCCTTGAACTGTCCCAGCAGATTCTCCGGCGAGCAGTCCCAGCAATTGATCGTGCCGTTGTTGTGGAAGACATCCGCGGGATTGGCGGGATTGAACGGCTCCGCGTGGCGGCGGCCGTCCCACCACACGAAATTGCCGTATCCATTGGGCCAGTATTGCTTGTCGTCCTGGAAGTTGTTTCCGGGAAGGCCCGTCAGGTCCGCCATGTGGTTGATCACCACGTCGAGGATGACGTAGATGCCGCGCGCGTGGCAGGCGTCAATGAGATCCTTCAGTTCCTGGAACGTGCCGGAGGTGGGATCGGTCCGGAAGAAATCCGTCGGGTGATACATGTGGTAGGGCGTGTAGTTCGTGTCCCTGCCCTGGTTGTTCATCTGGACGCCCGAAATCCAGACCGCCTTCACGCCCATCCCCGAAAGATAATCAAGGTTGTTCTTCAACCCCTTCCAGTCGCCGCCGTGGTGGTAATTGCGGTTCTGGGGAAAACTCTTGCCCTCGGTGTACCAGCCGCTGCGGTTGATGCCGGCGGCGCCGGTCGTGTTGTTGTTCGGATCGCCATCCGCGAACCGATCCGTGAACAACTGGTACATGTTGACGTCGCGCCAGTCCTGCGGGCTCGGGAAATATTGGAAGCCCGGGTTCTCCCCAACACGGGACCGCAGCCCGTACGTCGTGTCGCTGGCGCCATAGGGAAAGGTCTGCCCCCACGTCACAGCCGTGAATGCGATCATGCCCAGCAACGCCCAGCGAACTGTAGCTTTCATGCTCATACTCCCTGAATATCTCCAACCCAAGCTATACGCTGACGTGTTGTAGCGTTTTAGTAAAGCGTTTTTACTACGATCCTGCAAATAGTTGTTATTCCTTGTATTGTAATTATATGCACGTCTCTTGCTCGATATTTTCGAGCGCCGTGGCGACCAATGTGCTCCGGTTTCCATTGGCCACAGGCAGATTGTTGCAGTTTAACCAAAGTCGTGGCCGTTTTTTCACTTGAGGGGCAGACTCCGGCTGCCTGCGGGCAAACGGGAGCTCGCCCCTCCAGCCATGTGAAACGGCTGCCGTTCTACTCCATTCGCGCTAGACCGCGTTTCGCGTAATTCGTGTTTCGTGGTTCCCATTTCCGTGAATGTCCGTGCCCTTCCGCGGTTCGATTCCGATTCCGATTCCGAAGCTTCAATTCGCGGAATTCGCGGCGTCTATTCGGTAGGGCGCGGCATCCCTGACGCGCCGCGACTCGGCGGGTCCTGAGGCCCCGCCCTACCAAGAACCCTATCTCGAGGCCGAGGCCGATTTCGATTTCGATCTGGCCCCCGGCGGTAGGGCGCGGCATCCCTGACGCGCCGCGACTCGGCGGGTCCAGAGGCCCCGCCCTACCAAGGCCATTTATCGAGGCCGATCCCGAAGTTCCCATTCGCGGAATTCGCGGTGAAGAATGCCGAGTCCGAATGACGAATTCCGAATGACCCAATGACCAATTTCCCAACGACCAATTCGCGCTAGCGGCGGACCGGGCCGTGGATGACGCCGTCAATCAGCTTGGGACGGAGGTGCGAATAGGCCATTGCGCCCGGCAGCAAGGCCACCAGCTCGCCGGTCCGGTCCACGATGCTGCTGTGGCCCGGATGGAAGTAGTCGGACGATTCCTGCACGCCGGCCTGGTTGCAGGCGGCCGCGGCGAAGCCGTATCTCAAACACATTTCCATGGCATCCCGGACAAAACACACCCGCTCCATCTTGTCCAGGTACATCGCGCGACGCGCGGGATCGCCCAGTTCCTCCTGCCGGAACGCGCCGTCCAGCCGACCCATGCCGGCGGTCGGACAGAGCAGCAGATCCATGCCGCGCCCGGCCAGCTCCGCGTGGATGTCCGGAAGTCCGCTGTCCGAGCAGATCAGGATCGCGCAGCGCAGCCCGTCCACCTCGAAGACCTCCCGCTCGCGCGGGCCCGGGATGAATCCCGCGACAGCGTCGCCGCGCTTCCGCTGCAGCGTGCGCCGCCCATCGGCATGGAGGACCTGCGCCGAATTGTAGGCGCCGCCGGCGGCCTTCTCCCAGAAGCCCGCGACGATGTCCACGCCCAGGCGCCGGGCCGTTTCCGCCAGCCGGTCGAACGCCGGATCGTCGGCCGGTATCGCCGCGCGCAGGCCGACGCCGTCAAGATCGTATCCCGTGACGTGGGCCTCCGAGGTCAACACCAAACGCGCGCCGCGCCGGGCCGCCTCCACAATCAGCGGGTCCATGCGCCGGAGATTTCCCTCCACATCCCCCGGCACGACCAGGGGCTGGATGCAGGCGACGTGCAATGTCCTACTCATGGCGGAACGGATGGAGCCTCATCGGCGGAGCGCGCCGGTTCAGTGCATGATGTCGGAAGGGCATGGATCGTAATGCGGATGCGGCGCCGCCGGCACGCGGAGACCGCCCGTGAGGTATACCATCGGCGGGCCGTCGCACTCGATCCGCAACACCGGGCAAACCGGATCGGGCGGCGCGTCGGGAAGACCGGACAGCGTCACGCGGCCGCCCTCCTGATGGAAGGCCACCGCGCGCGCGGCGGGGCCCAGCAAGGATACGGATTTCACGCGCGACTCCATGCCGCCCAGCGAAATGCGCGATCCCGGCCAGCGCCGCACCAGCCAATGAAGGACAGGCCCGGAGGCCGTGAGCGGCCCGTGGTGCGACCAGTCGCCGCGGTGCTCGCCGCGGTGCTGGAGGTCGAACGTGAACAGATCGGTCCCGAAAATGGCGTCGCGTCCCCCGCGGTCCAGCCAGGCGCCGACGTCCTCCAGCACCCGGACCGACGTCTCCGGCACCGATCCGTCGCCGCGCGGACCGATGTTCAACAGCAGGTTTCCCCGCCCCTGCGCGGCTGTGGCCAACAGATCCACCACCTGGCCCGGCGTTTTCCAGTCGTGGTCGCCGGCATGGTAGCCCCAGCTGTTGTTGAGCGTCATGCAGGCTTCCCAGGGCCGCCACGGCCTGGGTGCGCCCATGTGGCCCTCCGGCGTCGCGAAATCGCCCGGCAGCCCGTTGCGTCCGTTGAACAGGATGTGCGGCTGGATCTCCCGCACTATCGCGTTCATCCGCTCCGCCTGCCAACGCTCCGCGTTGAACGGCCACCAGCCGTCGTACCAGAGCACATCCACCGGATTGTACCGCGCGACCAGTTCCTTGATGCGCGCGAAGACGCCGTCGAGGAACACCTTGTACGCGGCCGGATCCTCCAGCGCATCCACCGCGTCGGGTTTGCAGGTCCAGTGATTGAGGCTGTGATAGAGCCCGATGCGCAGGCCGCGCTTCCGCGCGGCGGCGACGACTTCCCCCACGAGGTCGCGCTTCGCGTGGAACGGGCTCAGCGCCGTGGGATAGAGGTGATAGCCCTCGTGGTGCATCGTCGTGAGCACCACGTAGCGCATGCCCGCGCGGACCGCGAGGTCGCACAGGGCGTCGGCGTCAAACCGCTCCGCCGTGAACTGGCCGGCGAGCTTGCGGTAATCCTCGACGGGGATCTGCTCGCGATTCATCGCCCACTCGGCGCGGCCGAGCAGGCTGTAGAGGCCGTAGTGGATGAACATCCCGAACCGGGCTTCGGCAAACCAGCTGTCATTTCTCATAGAGGCCAATCGGTACAATTTATCCCGATCCCGCGTCAAGGCGGCGCGCGCCAGGACATTTCCCGGATTTTGTAGGCCGCCACCGGCCTTGCGCCGGTGGAGCAAAAGTTCCCAGGTTACCGGTGAACGGGGCCAGCCCTGCGCGATCCGGCGCATCCGCATCGCGGATGCGAAAACGCGCGCGTTTTCGCCCGCGCGAGCGCGCGGGCGCCGAATCGCGCGACTCGGTTGTTTTCCCCGGTAGCCTCTCCCCACTCCTTCACCACCGGCGCAAGGCCGGTGGGGTCGTTTCACTTCTCACGCCCCACGCGCTTCGTTACGCCAACACATTGCGAAAATTCACCACTGAAAACCGGGGATAGTCCTGGGCGCGCGCTTTCAAACCGCGGGCAGGAAACATCGGGTTCAATTCTCCATGTTGGGCGGGGCCTCCCGCCTTCGTTGGAAACTTCGGCGGGGCAGGCAGGACCCGCCAAGACGCGGCGCGTCCGGAGGCCGCGCCCTACCAGCAACACCGTATATGTATGGCATCTGGTGTTAACCCTTGTCCGCCCTCCGGAACTGGCGCGGCGAGACGCCCATGTAGGCCCTGAAGTTGCGGGAGAATAGAAACGGATTGGGATAACCCGAGGCGGCGGCGATGGCGGAGATCGGATCGTCCGACGCATCCAGCAGGGCGCAGGCGCGCTGCATCCGGAGATCGTTCAGGCACCGCATGGGACTTCGGCCGACCTGCCGCTTGAACAGGGCGCAGTAGTGAGGGACCGAAAGCCCCGCCGCGCGCGCCAGGTCGGCCAGCCGCAGGGATTGCGCCAGCCGCTCCCGCATCCACACCAGGGAACGCGCCACGCGCGCGCCCGTATCCCGCGCCTTCCGGCCGGCCGGCATCGGGGCAGCCGCGTTCAACAGCGCCAGCATCCGCGCGAAAGCCGCGGACCCGAGCAGCAGCGCCGCATCCGTGAAACCGCCGGCGAACGCGCCCCACACCTCCTCGAAGGCCAGTATGAGGCGCTCGTCCGGCGCGACGGCCCGCACCACGCGGGGCGGCGAACCCCGCAAGAGACGCATGTACTCGCCGGCGCGCCGCCCGCCGAAATGCGCCCAGTAAATGCGCCACGGCGCATCCGCGGATGCGCCGTACTGGTGCGGGACCCCGGCCGGCAACAGGACGGCATGCTCCGGCGGAACGGCCACCCGGCGCCCGCGGCCCACCTGCGCCCAACCCGTCCCCGCCACGCACAGAATCAGAATATTATACTGGTGCCCGTCCGGGCGCGCGACCCAATGGTGCCGGCTCTCCGGAAAGTGACCGATGTCCGTAACAAACAGATCTCCTGCTATTTTTGATCCGCGAGCGCGGCGCACGGCCTCTCCGGGCAATCGCGCCAGGCGCTGCGCGTGGAATCCCTCGCGTATTTTTTCCATAAGATAATGTATGTTTATCAGAACCGCGGATATGGACGCAAGGCGGGACCGGGTTCAACCTGATGGCAGCAAATGGGCGCGGCCCGGGAGCGGTCAACATGAGTGGAACACCAGTGCGGGCGTGGGCGGAGCCGGCGCGGATTCCGACCTACGAGGTGGGGCCGTTGAATCGCAACCCGATGTTCCTCGAAAAGCGCGTCTACCAGGGCAGCAGCGGCGCGGTCTATCCCCACCCGGTGATCGAGCGCGTCGCGGATGAGCCGCGGGAGCGGGAGTGGACGGCTGTTTACCTCGAGAATGATTTCATCCTGTTGATGATCCTGCCCGAACTCGGCGGGCGCGTGCATCGCGCGCTCGACAAGACGAACGGGCACGAATTCGTCTACCACAACCATGTGATCAAGCCGGCGCTGGTCGGACTGGCGGGGCCGTGGATCTCCGGGGGCATCGAGTTCAACTGGCCGCAGCACCACCGGCCGAGCACGTACCAGCCGGTGGACTGGTCCATCGAGGAGCGCGCGGACGGCAGCCGCACGGTGTGGTGCGCGGAGCACGAGCGCATGCATCGAACCCGGGGCCGCCACGGCTTCACGGTGTATCCGGAGCGCGCGGGCTTCGACGTCCATGTGCGCCTCCACAATGAGACGGACACGCCGCGGACATTCCTGTGGTGGGCCAACCCCGCCGTGCGCGTCAACGACGATTACCAGTCGGTCTTTCCGCCGGACGTGCATGCGGTCATGGATCATGGGAAGCGCGACGTGTCCACTTTCCCGATCGCCCGCGGGGTCTACTACAAGCACGACTATGCGCCGGGCACGGACATCTCGCGCTACAAGAACATCCCGGTGCCGACCTCGTACATGGCCTACCACTCGGACTACGATTTCGTGGGCTGCTATGACCACGGCTGCCAGGCCGGCATGCTGCATGTCGCCAACCACCACCTCGTGCCGGGCAAGAAGCAATGGACCTGGGGGAACGGCGAATTCGGCCAGGCGTGGGACCGGCAGTTGACCGACGGGGACGGCCCGTACATCGAGCTGATGTGCGGGGCGTTCACGGACAACCAGCCGGATTTCACCTGGCTCATGCCGGGCGAGGAGAAGCGGTTCACGCAGACGTTCATGCCCTACAAGGAGATCGGGCCCGCCTCAAACGCGACCCGCGACCTCGTGATCAGTCTGGCCTGCCGCGGCGGGTCGGCCGAGCTGGGCCTGTACGCGGCGGCGCCCTTCTCGGGGCGGGTCGAGCTATGGCACAATCCCGGTTCGCCGCGGCCCTTTCACAATCACAAGAACATGCGCCTTTCCGCCCCGCTGCGCCCGCTGGCCCCGGACGCGCGCCGCCTCTCCGAGCATCGCGTCTCCCTGAAACCCGCCGCGACGCGGCGGGAGCGCATCGCGATCCCGCCGGGCGCCGCGCCGGAATCGTTGCTGGTCCGGGTGCTGGACGACGCGGGCCGCGTCCGGCTCGCGTACATGCCGCCGCCCGACGAACAGCCGTGCATCCCCTCCCCGGCCTCGCCCGCCCGGCCGCCGGGCGAGATCGGCACGACCGAGGAGCTTTACCTCAACGGCCTGCACCTCGAGCAATACCACCATGCCACGTTCGCGCCGGAGCCGTACTTCGAGGAGGCCCTGCGGCGCGATCCGGGCGACAGCCGGTGCCGCACCGCGCTCGGGCGCCTGCTGCTCCGCCGCGGCCGCTTCCGCGCGGCGGAGGAACATCTCCGCGCCGCCATCGCGCGCCTGTCGCTGCGCAACCCGAATCCCTACGACGGGGAGCCCTACTACCACCTCGGCATCGCGCTCCGGTTCCAGGACCGCCACGACGAGGCCTTCGACGCCTTCTTCAAGGCGGCGTGGAGCGAGGCGTGGAAGGCGCCCGCCTACTTTGAACTGGCGCGCCTCGCCGCGCGGGCGGACCGGTACGAGGAGGCGCTCGCGCACCTCGATGAAGCGCTCGCCCGGAATGCGCGGCACCAGAAGGCCCTGCGCCTGCGCATCGCGCTGCTCCGCCGCAGCGGGGCGCCCGACGCCGCGCGGGAGGCGGCGGCCCGCGCCCTCGGGGAGGATCCGCTCCACCCCGGCTTCAGGGACGAGGCGCGCCGGCTGGGGATCTGCCCCGCCCCCGCCGCCGAACTCCGCGCGGGCTACAACGCGCTGGAGCTGGGCGTGGACGCCCTTCACGCCGGGTTGACGGAGGAGGCGGTCGAGCACTTTTCCGCGGCCGGCACGGAATTCCTCGCGCCCTATTTTCTTGCCGAGTCATACCGCCGCATGGGGCGCGACGCCGAGGCGCGGGACGCGGAGGCCCGCGCCGCCGCGCAGCCGCTCGACTTCGCCTTCCCCAACCTGCTGGAATGCGTCCCGCTCCTGGAATCCGTCCTCCGCCGCAATCCGGCGGACGCGCTCGCCGCCTACGCGCTGGGCAATTTCCTCTACGCGCACCGCCGGGCCGACGAGGCGATCGCGCGCTGGGAACAATGCGCGCGGATCCGTCCCGCGTTCCCCACCGCCTGGCGCAATCTCGGCATCGCCTACGCCAACAAACGGGGCGACCGGCGGGCCGCGGGCGAGGCGCTTCGCCTCGCTTTCGACGCGGACCGGTCCGACGCACGCGTCCTCTTCGAGCTGGACCAGCTTGAAAAGCTGTCCGGCCACCCGCCGGCCGGACGACTCGCCCGCCTGGACATCTGCCGGGCATCGGTCCTCGAGCGGGACGACCTCTGCGTCGAGTACCTTCATCTGCTCAACCTCGCGGGCCGCGCGGAGGAGGCGCTGGCGATCCTTGAAACGCGCACCTTCCATCCCTGGGAGGGCGGCGAGGGCAAGGCCGCGGCCCAGTACCAGCGGTGCCTCTTCCTGCTCGCCGAAAGGGACGAGCGCGCCGGCGCATACCCCCGCGCCATCGCCCGTCTCGAGCGGGCCGCCGGCTTCCCGGTCAATCTGGGCGAAGGCCGGCTCAGCGGCTCAACCGACAACGAGCGCCATCTCCGCCTGGGCGCCCTGCTGCAGCGCGCGGGCCGCGCGGAGGAGGCCCGCGCGCACATCGAGCTCGCGACCCGGGGCCTCTCCGAACCGGCCGGCGCGATGTACTACAACGACCAGCCGCCGGAGCATCTCTTTTTCCAGGGCCTCGCATGGAGGGCCCTCGGCGACGAAGGCCGCGCGCTCGCCATCTTCGAAAAACTTGTGGCCTATGCCGGCGCGCATATCGGCGACGTCGTGCGGATGGACTACTTCGCCGTTTCGCTCCCGGATTTTCTCGTTTTCGACGTGGACCTCACCGAGCGCAACCGCCGGCATTGTCTCTTCGTGCGCGCGCTGGGCCACCAGGGCGCCGGCCGGATCCACGAGGCGCGCTCCGACGCCGCGGAGCTGCTGGACCGGGAGCCTGACCACCGGGTCCGCCATCTGCTTCCCGGTCCCGCGCGCTGATGCCGGGGCTTGATCCGACGGGAGAGTTGGGCCGGGGGGCGGCGCGCCGGCCCACCGCGCCGCTTGCCGCGAAGGGCGGGCATCCGGATGGAGAACGATCCAGCCGCGCTCAACGCGTGGGGATCGGAAGCGCGCCCGATTTGATCAGGCGCGTCATCTCCCGATGCCATTCGATATCCCGCCACATGCCCCGGAACTGCGGCCCGCAGAAGTTGCTGGTGGCCATGGCCAGCCACCGGCCCGAGGCGGCGGCATGCCGCACGCCGACGGCGCAGGACTCCTTCACCCATTCCCAATCCAGCAACGGCCAGTCCTTGTAGTCCACGATGGACCAGCATTCCGTGGTGATCAACGGCTTGCCGGTCCGGAGCGAGTCCTCCACCACGCCATCTATGTGCCGGACCAGCAGCCGGTCCCAGTACGCCCGGTCGGCGTCGTACAAGGACCGGGCATGCGCGGCCACGTTCTCGTAGCCTTTGGAGCTGAATCGCTCGTAGTGATAATCCACGCGGCGATAGAACTCGCTGTCGTTGCCGTGCACCATCCAGACATGCGGCTCCAGGAAATCGAGGAACGAGACATCGCCGGCGAAGGCCTGCCTGGCGTTCAGGCGGCCCACGTGCGAATAGGTGTACGCGAGATCGGGATACGCCCCGCGCACGACCGCGACCGACTCGGCCATCCAGGCCAGCGACGCGGGATCATCCCACTTGATCGTGTCGTCGAAGTTGAAAAAGGGCGCCCACGCCTTGAACGGCCACTCGTTGCAGAGGTCCACGCAGCACACGGCGTCCAGCAGGCCCGCCTCGGCGATGGTGTCCAGCGTCGCCTTCCAGGCCCGTCCGAAATGCGACGCGCCGGCGAAGTGCAGGCGCTTGTCCTCCGCATCCTGCTGGAACCAGCTCGACAGGCCCACGGCGATCCCCCGCTCGCGGCATTTGCGGATGAACTGGTTTAACGATGGCTGGACCCGCACCCGGTTGCGCGCCGGGCTGCCCCAGTCATTCTGATTCCAGCACGGAAGGATGGTCCACTCGCGCGCGGGGTCCGCGCAGACCAGGTGCGGATAGGCGTCAATGCGGACCGCGTCATATCCGCGCGCGGCCAGTTCGTCGAGCGCCAGGTCCCAGTCCTCGTAGCCCGCGCCCGGCCATCGGCGCTCCAGCCAGGAAAAATCCCACATGGCAATCGCCAGCGGGTGATCCAACCGTTTCAGCTTCATCGTGTGCGCCCAGGGATGATTTTTGCGACGTCGTTCGGCGCGCGCGGCGTGGCGCAAACCGCGCCCGCGCGGGCCGCGGCGGCTATTCGACCGCGAAAATCCCCGCCGATTTGCGATCCATATCCACCCGCGCGCGGCCTTCCGAAACCGGAATCGTCGCGCCCGTGTCGAGGCAGCGCAGCCGCGCCGGATTCAACCGCCCGAAGACGAGATCGAAGGCGACCGCCTCCGGAAAGTGATTGAGAACGAACAGAACCGGAAAACCGTCGCCACCCGTGTGCAGGACCGCGCTGGCGAGCGTGCGCGGCTCCTCGAACCGCTGGATGCGATCCAGCTCGTCCCCGCCCTTCTTGCCGGCGTTGTCCACGCCCGCGTCGTTCTTCCAGTCCTCCCAGACCACCGGCCCCGGGGGGCTGATGCGGACATGCGCGGGCCCGGCCTTGCCGGCGATCCACCGCTGGACCGTCGCGATGTGATCGAGGCGTTCCTGCTCCGGCTCCGCATCGGCGAGCCAGCCGCAGCGGATGAGCGCGCCCCGGCCGACCGGATGTTCGCCGGGTCCCGGATTGTTGAGACCGAGCAGCGCCAGCGCCCGGCCCGCATCGTCGCGCGCGGGCCATGGCCCGCTGACGACCAGCGTGCCGCCGGCCTCAACCCAGCCGGCGAGCTTCTCCGCCGCGACCCGGCTGACCAGGGCGCCGCCGGGCAGGAAGGCGAGGCGATAGGCGTCCATCCGCTCCGGCCGCGCAAGGATATCCACCG
This sequence comes from uncultured Verrucomicrobiota bacterium, assembly GCA_964388845.1. Classification (GTDB taxonomy): domain Bacteria; phylum Verrucomicrobiota; class Kiritimatiellia; order CAIVKH01; family CAIVKH01; genus JAMLJG01. The sequence goes on along the minus strand of CAYMCD010000003.1, from coordinate 20,001 downwards.
CATCGGCCTGGCAGCCGCCCGCCTCGACGACACGGTACAGCCCGATGTATTCGCGGCTGCCCTCGCCCGCGCGGACGCCGTCCACCAGCGGCGCGCCGACGTGCAGCTGGCCATCGTTGCAGGGCATGGGATCGCCCACCGACGTGTGGCGGTGCGCCGCGATGTCGTACACGATCGCGCAATCGCCGAGCGGCCGAAGCGCGTCCCAGTGCGGGATTTTTTCCGCGCACAGCGCCCGCGTCTCGCGCAGCACCTCCAGGCTCGTCCGGGCGTGGCCGTGCGAGGACACCGGCGCGTCGCCCCAGATCAGGCGGTCATGGAACATGAACCAGGCGATGCTTTTGCATCCGTGCGCCAGCGCGCAGCGCGCCATGAACCGCATGTGGTCGTCGGAAATGCGGCTCGCCTTGGATAAATCCTTGTGCCACGTGCCGGCCATGAATTCCGCCGACCAGGTGTAGTTGACGCTCGCGTTCATGAGCTTCAACACCCGCGCCATGGAACTGTAGCCCGACCAGCTCAGGAACGCGCCGCGATAGAAGTCGTAGCCGACAACGCCCTGGCGCTTGCCCTGCACGGCCTTTTCGAAACTGGGCATGCGCGTCGGCACGCCCTCGGGCAGGTGCGGATTGAAGTTGGTCATGAACGTGACATCGGACACGCCGTTCGCCTCGTGCATCTGGCGCACGGCGACGATGTACCTGCACATGACCCATTCCTTGAACTCGACCCAGTCGAGATGCCGGGCCACGTCGCCCGACATATCCTCCGGCACGGCGCGCGGCACGGGCACTTCATCGAGATGCCCGCAGCGTATCCCGTAGGGCAGCCGGTCGGCCGACCCGTATTTCTCCGCGAGGAACTGGTGCCAGAATCCACCTGGCCGCACGTTCACCGGGTTGTAGTCGCTGTCGAGGAAACCGTCCCGGACCACGTAGCTGACCTCGTTGTCGAGGTTGATCATGTCAATGATGCCGCCCGCCGAGCGGAGCCGGGGCCGGATCATCTCATCCACCGCCGCGATCCAATGGCGGCAGAGGGCCAGGTACGCGGGATGCAGGTAGCTGGGCTGCATACCCTCTTTGCGGGGGATCCAGTAGCCCGGCGTCGGTTCGTCCTTGTGGTTCCACACCATCAGGTTCGGGTCGCCGCAGATCAGGAACTTCGGCTGGCCGCCGTACACCGCCTCGTTGCAGCAGAAGGGGCCGCACCGGAAGTTCAGCAGCAGGCCCGCCTCCCGGACCAGGTCGAGGAAGCGCACGAGGTTCAGGCGCGGATCGGTCCGGCCCTCGAAGTCGAAGCGGCCCGCGGGATGTTCGCGGTCCGGCGGCGCCACCATGTGAGTGGCCCACTGCACATAGGTCGAGACGCCCAGAAGCCCCGCCTCGCGATGCCGGGCGATCACGGCCGGCCAGTAGGCGGGCTCGAGCCTGAAGTATTGGATCTCGCCGCCGAAAATCTCACTCGCCTTCATTGTGCTCCAATTGGTATAATTGCCGCGCAATCTATGCGCGCGCCGAGGGGCTCGCAAGGAGAAAAGCGCGGTGGGGACATGCGGCGCGGAACGGGGTTAACGGCGCCCGCCCGGGGAGGTCGGCGCCCCTACGCGCGAGGCGGTTCCTCCCGCACGCCGCCAAAGCGCACGCGCGTGGGCATGACCAGCTCGTGGGGCGGAATCCAGTCGTCGGCCAGGATGGCGTCAAGCGCCCGCTGGAGCAGATGGGGCCGGTTAAAGGACAGGACATCCGCGCGGGTACGCGGGGACCGGTCCCGCGGGGAGCCCGCCAAATCAATGGTGAAAAGGCCCAGCTTGCCGGGCACCGCCAGACCCATCTCCTCCGCGATGCGCAGTATCGTCTCGGCGCCCTGCTCGCTGTAAACGATCGCGCCGGCATTCTCCGGCCACTGGCTGATGATCGCGCGCATCTGCCGCCCGAAAACGAGCTCGCCATCCTCCGTGGTCGGGAAGGCCACAAAATGCCTGCGCGGGTCGAAATCCGGACGGTGCTCGGCCAGGGCCTCCGTCACGCCCTGCAGAACCAGCCGAATAAACGGCGCCTCATCGCCCCCGCGCGCCGCCCAGTACACGGGGCGATAACCGGCCAGCATCAAATCCACGGCCGCCATGTGACCGGCGCGCCGGAAATCGGGCAGCAGGTACGCCTGGCGCGGCAGGGTGAGCCGCCCATGATCCACATGCAGCACCCGCACGCCGCTGTGCTCAAGGTCCCGGAGGATGGAGTCGCTGTGCGGTTCGATCGGCGTGCAGAACGCGAGAAGACCCCGATGCTGTTCGTCGCGCGCCGCGCGGAGGAATGCCCGCTCGCGCTCCGGATCCCACTTGTTCACAGCCTGGTCGTAAATCCTCAGCTCGCATCCGAGCTCCGCCGCGTGCCGGCGCACCTCCGGCGGTACGGCGGATTCGTTGGCGTACATCAGCGAGACGACATCGCGGCGCGAGGACGGCGGCGGCGCCTTGATGAAGGTGCCGGATCCGATGCGCGCGTCCAGGCGGTTGGCCCGGACCAGCCGCTTCAGCGCGCGCCGGAGCGTGACCCGGCTCACGCCGAACCGGTCGCACATCACCCGTTCCGACGGCAGGCGGCTTCCGGGCGGATACGCGCCGCTCTCCAGCAGCTCCTGCAGCCCCTTCCAGGCCCGCTCTTCCGCGTGATGCGGGCGCGGCCACGATTTCCTCTTTTTTGCCATCGGATTCAATGCCCCGCGCGATGCAGATCAGATCAGGCGGAATGCGGTCTACTTTTAGACCAATTGCGCGGGGCGGAACAAGCGCTATTGTGCGGGGGCGCCCGCCGACGGATCCTTCTCGATATCAATCCCGCAGGCGTGTCCGTTCAAATCGAGCGCGCGCGCGGGATCGGGCGATGCCGCGCGCAATTCGACGGCAGTCGCCAGCACCTCGGCCTGGATATAGGGCAGGTGCTCGCGCAGCGCCGCGAGGAGCGTATCGCCGCCGGACACCGAAACCCGGATCCGGTCGGCGATTTCGAAATCGGCCGCTTTTCGCAGGTTCTGGACCTTGTTCACGAACTCCCGCGCGAGCCCCTCCCGCACGAGGGCCGCGTCGAGCTCGGTATCCAGCGCGACGACGAATCCCTCGGCCGCCGCCACCGCCAGGCCGGGCCGCGGCGTGCGCTCGACCACCACATCTTCCAGGGCGATGGAAACGGCTTCGCCGTCCACCGCGAATTCGATCCGCCCGCCGCCCAGCAGGCGCTCAATCTCCTCCGGCGCGAGGAGGCGGATGGCGTCCGCCGCCCTCTTCATCCGCGGACCGAGGCGCGGGCCAAGCCTCTTGAAGTCGGCCTTCGCCCGGATGTCCGCCAGCTCGGTTTCATGCGCGCTGAAGGCGACCTCGTGCACATTGAGCTCCTCGGCCAGGACCTCCCGCAGGTGGCTCACGCGCGCCAGTCGCGCCGGGTCGTGGCAGACCACCCGCATCCGCCGCAGCGGCTGGCGGACTTTCAGGTCGAACTGGGTCCGCACCGAGCGGCCGAGCTCGACCACGCGGATCGCCTCCTCCATCTGTGCCTCGAGATCGCGGTCGCGCCGCTCGGGCTGCGCCGTCGGGAAATCGCACAGGTGCACGGATTCGGGCATCTGCGGCGTGCGCAGGCGCCGATAGATCGCCTCGCTGATGAAGGGCACGAACGGGGCGGCGATCCGGCTCAGGCGCAGCAACACCGCATGCAGCGTGGCGTAGGCCCACCGCTTGTCGTCGTCATCCTTGCTCTTCCAGAACCGGCGCCGGCTGCGCCGGATGTACCAGTTGGTTAACGCCTCGACGAAGGCGACGAACGGACGCACCGCGCGCTGGAGGTCGTAGCGGTCCATGGCCTCCACGACGTCCTCGTTAAGCCGCTCGATCGCGGAGAGGATCCAGCGGTCCAGCAGGTTCGTCGAACGGGCGGGATCCTCCGCCGCGGAGCGGCCCGGCGCCCAGCCGTCAATCCGGGCGTAGGTCACGAGGAAACTGAAGGCGTTCCACCACGGGATCAACAGGTGGCGGAGCGCCTGCTTCACGCCCTCTTCCGAAAATCGCAGGTCGTCCGCCCGCACGATGGGCGAGTTGATCATGTAGAGCCGCAGCGCGTCCGCCCCGTAGGTGTCGAGGATGTGGTTCGGGTCGGGATAATTCTTCAGCCGCTTGCTCATCTTGCGGCCGTCCTCCGCCAGCACGAGCCCGTTGACCACGACATTTCTGAACGCGGCGCAGCCGAACAGCGACGTGGAGAGCACCATCAGCGTGTAGAACCACCCGCGCGTCTGGTCGAGCCCCTCCGCGATGAAATCGGCGGGAAAGTTCCGCTCGAACCGCGCCTTGTTCTCGAAGGGGTAGTGCATCTGCGCGTACGGCATGGCCCCGCTCTCGAACCAGCAGTCGAGGACCTCGGGCGTCCGGCGGTAGGTCTTGCCGTCGCGCCGGATTTCGATCCGGTCCACGACGTGCTTGTGCAGATCGTCAACCGTCCGGCCCGACAACGCCTCCAATTCCGCGATGGACCCCACGCAGATCATGTCGGCGCGGTCGTCCACGTTGACCCAGACGGGTATGCACGACCCCCAGAACCGGTTGCGGCTGATGTTCCAGTCCTTGGCCTCGCGGAGCCAGTTGCCGAACCGCTTCTCGCCGATCGCCTCGGGCATCCAGTGGACCCCGCCGTTGTTGCCGGCGAGCTTCTCGCGGATGTCCTCGACCCGCACGTACCACGCCTCGATCGCGCGGTAGATCAGCGGCGTGTCGGTCCGCTCGCAGAAAGGGTAGCTGTGCACCAGGGTCGCCTGGCGGACGAGTTTCCCCTCCTCCTTCAACCGGCGGATGATCGCCTTGTCGGCGTCCTTGCAGAACTGGCCCGCATATTCCGGAACGCGCGCCGTGAAGGCGGCGTTTTCGTCCAGCAGATCCACCAGCCGGATGCCCGCCGCGCGGCCCACGCGGAAATCGTCTTCGCCGTAGGCCGGCGCAAGGTGCACGATCCCGGCGCCATCGTCCGTGCTTACGAACGGATCCGTCAGCACGACAAAGGCGTTCGCCTCGCCCGCGAGATACGGAAAGAGCGGTTCGTAGGACCATCCCTTCAGATCGTTCCCCTTGAAGCGCGCGACAATCTCAAGGTCCTCCCGCTTCTTGTAGTATGCATCCAGCCGCGCCTCGGCCAGCACGTACACCGCGCCTTTTTCGCCGGGGTCGCGGACGGCGACATAGTCGAGGTCCGGCCCGACGCACACGGCGAGGTTCGCGGGCAGGGTCCAGGGCGTCGTCGTCCAGATCAGGAAATACCAGTCTCCGGCGTGGCCGCGCGCATCGAGTTCGGCCTGCCGCACCTTGAGCCGGACCGTGATCGAGGGGTCCTGCACGTCCTGGTAGTTGTTCCCCGCCTCGAAGTTGGAGAGCGGCGTCGTCAACTTCCAGCTGTAGGGCATGATCCGGTGTGATTGATACACGCGCCCGCTGTCCCAGAGTTGCTTGAAGGCCCACCAGACGGACTCCATGAACGGCACATCCATGGTCTTGTAGTCGTTGTCGAAATCCACCCAGCGCCCCATGCGCGTGACGGTTTTCCGCCATTCCGCGACGTAGCGGAGGACCAGCGAGCGGCAGGTCTCGTTGAAAACGTCAATCCCCTTCTCCGTGATCGCGGCGGCGCCCGCGAGCCCGAGCTGCTCCTGCGCCAGCGCCTCGATCGGCAATCCGTGGCAGTCCCAGCCGAACCGCCGCTCCACATAGTGCCCGCGCATCGTGTGGTACCGCGGCACGATGTCCTTGATCGTGCCGGCCAGCAGATGCCCGTAGTGCGGCAGGCCGGTCGCGAACGGCGGCCCGTCGTAGAAGACGTATTCCTTCGCGCCCCGCCGCTGCTCGAGCGAGCGGCGGAAGACCTGCGCCTCCTCCCAGAAACGGAGCATCTGCTCCTCCTGGGTCGGGAAATGGACGCGATTGGAAACGGGCTCAAACATGGGCGAAAGGCGAAAACAATAGGTTTCCGCCGCCTGCTACGCAAGATCAAGCGCGGGGCGGCGCGAGCAGGCGCCGATACGTTTCTTCCATCTTGCGGATGCAGCGGCGACCGTCGAAGTCCTTGATCCGCACGCGGACGGCGTCGCCCAGGCGGCGGCGCAGCGCGGGGTCGTCCACCGCGCGGCGCAGATGCGCGGCCAGCGTGTCCGCATCGCCCGGGGCGAACAGGAGGGCCGTCTTCCCGTCCTCCAGGATTTCCCCCTGCCCGTCCGCCGTGGACGCGACCGGCGGTATGCCCGCGAGCATCGCCTCGTAGAGCGTGTTCGGCGTGCCCTCCTGGTGGCTCGGGAAGATCTGCGCGTCGAAACACTGGATCACCTGCCGCACATCGCGCCGGAAACCGAGGAGGCGAACCGCCCCGCCAAGGTCGTGCTCCGCCACGTAGGCGCGGACCGCCGGCTCGTGCGCCCCATCCCCCACAATCCACAGCCGCGCCGCGGGCCGCTCCCTGAGGAGCAGTCCAAAAGCCTTCAGGGCGTCGAGGTGACCCTTGTGCGACTCGATCCGGCCGACCACGCCGAAAAGCGGCGCATCGTCGGCCACGCCATGTTCCGCGCGCAGCGCGGCGCGCCACTCCGGCGTGGTCGGGGGCAGGTCGGTCGGCAGGATGCCGTTGTAGAGGGTCTCGACCTTTGCCGGTTTGAAGAACCGTTTTTCGATGCAGAACCGCCGGGTTGATTCGGACACCGCGAAGACGTGATTCGTGAACGGGGCCAACAGCCATTCGACGGGCCGCTGGTAGAGCGGCACCGCGTGATAGTTGCAGCGTTCGTGGACAACGACCGGGATGCGCAACAGGAGCGCGGCCAGCCGTCCCCATGTGCAGGCGCCGTAGCCGTGCGCGTGAATAAGGTCCACGCGCTCGCGCCGCGCCAGGCGCGCGAGGGCGAACAGGTTCCGCGGATCCATCTTGCCGTAGCCCAGCGTGAACGGCGTCGTCCCGGCGGCCTTCATCTGCTCCGCCGCCTTGTCCCAGCCCTTCCGGCTGCACAGCAGGACGCGGAACCGCGAGCCGTCATAATTCGGCAGCCACCATTGGAACGCGCGCGCCACGCCGTGCAGGGTGGCCTCCCGCCCGCCGAAATGTTCGCACAGGTGCAGGATCGTGTATCGGCCCCGCGCGTCCATCAGGCGCGGCTCCGGACCACCTCGGCGGGGATGCCGGTCGCGATGGCCTTTTCGGGCACGTCGTGGGTGACCACCGCGCCCGCGCCGATGATGGCGTGGGCGCCGATCGCGGTCCCGTCGAGGACCAGTACGCCCGCGCCGAGCCACGCCGCCTCGCCGATCGTCACGCCGATCGCGGTGCGCGCCTGTTCCAGCGGCGAGACATCCAGCCGGTCATAGGCGTGGCCGCCGCCAATCACATAGGTGTAGGCCGCGAACATCACGCGGGGCCCGACCACCACATGGGCGCCGCCGGAGAAGATTTCGCAGTTGAAGCCGAGGTTGGCGAATTCACCCAGGGTGATGTCCCCGTTCTTGCACGACAGGATCGTGTTGCGGCCCAGGAAGACGCCGTTTCCAAGGAAAATACCCCGGTTGCTGTTTCCCTTGGCGTCGAGGACCACATGGTCGTCAATCACGACATTGTCGCCGAAATGAATCTTGTGCGGATGCCGGAGCACGACGCCGACGCCGAACACCGCGCCGCGCCCGCAGGAACCGAGCAGCCGCGGATACAACCGGCTCCGGAGAAAGAGACCGAGCGCGCCCGGGCAATAGCTCAGGGAGGTGACCAGCTCGTACTTCAGCAACTGCCAGAAACCCGCCCGGCCGATGACCAGATCGCGGTATTTCCCGAGGGCCGATTTTTTCCCGGAAAACAACTCCTTCTGGATTTCAACGGATTCGACGGGCACGCTCTTCATGCGCCGAAGGCTAACCGAAGCGGGGCAAGGATGGGAGCGGATTTTATCGCGCCCCAGCCGTTAATGATGCACGATCCACCATCGCCGGCGGGAACGGCCCCTCCGCCTTCGCGGCGCGACCATCGGTCGCGGCCGCGCAGCGGATTTCGAGTCGCGCTCAGGCGCGATCGTCCCGGGACGCGGGCTTGTCCGCCAGCGCGGCCTTGACCTCGTCGGTGAGATACCTGGCGTCCGTCCACGGCTTGGCCACCGGCGGCGCATCGGCGAGTTGCCGGCTGGCGTTGAGCACGTCGCGGCGGCTGATCTGGCCGATGAGCTTGCCGTTTTCGATGACGGGCAGGCGGCGGAACGAGTGCTTCAGAAAAGCGTCGGCCGCGCGGAACAAATCGGCCTCCGCTTCGATGCTGTGAATGGTCCGCGACATGTAGTCCTCCACGTCGCCGGGGTCGGTGTTGTAGAACGCCGCGTTCGCAAACACGCGCAGGCAGTCCTTCTCGGAGAGCATGCCGACCAGGGTCCCCGCCGCGTCAACGACCGGCGCCCCGGATATCCGGTTTTTCAATAAAACTTCAATGGCCTCGCGAATCGGTTGCTCCGGGCGCAGGGTGACCAGTGTGGTCACCATGAATTCGCGGACGACAGGCACCTTTGTCATACGCACCTCCTGTCATCAGGATAGGCCGGGCGGGACCAGGTGGCAACTCACCTTTTGTCCGTCGGGCGCCGCGCGCGGCGCCGGGCGCTCCACCCGGCACACGTCCATGACCATCGGACAGCGGGGATGGAAGGCGCACCCGCCCGGCGGCCGCGCGGGCGACGGCATCTCGCCGGCCGGCAAGCGGCGCGGGGCCCGCGCGACGCCGGGTTTCAACACGGCGCTGATCAGCGCCTGCGTGTAGGGATGCGACGGCCGGTCCAGCACCTGTCCGGTCGCGCCCTCCTCGACGATCCGGCCCAGGTACATCACGGCCACGCGGTCCGAAACGCAGCGCACCACATTGATGTCGTGCGAGATGAACAGGTACGCGAATCCATACTTCGCGCGGAGGTCGGCGAGCAGGTTGAGGACCTGCGCCTGGACCGAGACATCCAGCGCGCTGACGGCCTCGTCGCAGATGATGAGCCGCGGCCGCAGCGCCAGCGCGCGGGCGACGCTGATGCGCTGCCGCTGGCCGCCGGAGAACTCGAAGGGGTATCGGTGCAGGGCCGTCTCATCGAGGCCGACGTCCCGCAGGAGCGCGCCCGCGGCGGCCCGCCGCGAGCCGTCCAGGAGGCCGTGGTGCGCCAGGGCCTCGGTCAGCAGATCCTGAATGGTCAATCGCGGATTCAATGAGGCCGCGGGATCCTGGAAGATCATCTGGATTTCGCGCTGCAGGGCCGGCGGCCGGATGCCCGGCGGAAGGGCCCGGCCGCGCCAGCGCATCGAGCCCCGCGCCGGCCGCTCCAGGCCCGCCAGCGTCCGGCCCAGGGTCGTCTTCCCGCAGCCCGACTCGCCGACGAGCCCGACCGTTTCGCCCTCGCGCACGACCAGGTCCACCTCGGTCAGCGCCTGCACGTGGCCCACGGTGCGCGACCACACGCCGCGGCGGATCGGATACCACGTGGTGAGGCCGCACACTTCCAGCAACGGCGCGCTCATGGCGTGCGGCCCTCCTCCACGAGAAAGCAGGCCGCGCGCCGGCCCGGCCCCGCCGCGTAAAGGGGCGGGTCCTCCGCCCGGCAACGCGCCCACGCGTGCGGACAACGATCCGCGAACCGGCACGCCGCGGCGTATGCGGCGGGCGCGGGCACCTGCCCGGGGATGGTGGGCAGGCGGCCGTCCGCCAACCGGCCGCGCGGCATCGCGCGCAGGAGCGCGGCCGTGTAGGGATGGCGCGGCGACGCGAACAGCTCCGCCACGGGCGCGGATTCGACGATGCGCCCGGCGTACATGACCAGCGCCCGGTCGCACAGTTCCCAGATCGCGCCCATGTCGTGCGTGATCAGGACCAGGCCGGTCCTCGCGTCCCGCAGTTCGCGCATCAGGTCGAACACCTGCGCCTGGATGGTGACGTCCAGCGCCGTGGTCGGCTCGTCGGCGATCACGAGATCGGGTTTCAACATCAGCGCCATCGCGATCATCACCCGCTGCCGCATCCCGCCGGACAACTCGTGCGGCCACGCGCGCATCCGCCCCGCCGGATCCGGGATGCCCACCCGTTCCAGCCACTCCGCGCCGAAGGCCCACGCATCCCGCGGCGACATCGCCTCGTGCAACCGGACGGCCTCGACCAGCTGGTCCCCCACCCGATGCAGCGGCGACAGCGCCGACATGGGGTCCTGGAAGATCATGCTGATGCGCCGCCCCCGCGCGGCCCGCATCCGCGCGATCGGCAGGCGCAGCAGGTCCTCGCCGCCGAATTCGATCGCGCCGCCGGCGACATGCCCCGGCGGGGACGGCAGCAGGCGCAGGATGCTCAACGCCGTCACGCTCTTCCCGCAGCCGGACTCCCCGACCAGGCCGAGCACTTCGCCGCGCCCCACCTCGAAGCTGACGCGATCCACGACGCGCGCGCGCCCGCGGTCGGAGTCGAACTCGATCGAGAGATCGCGGACGGAAAGCAGCGGGGGGGGCGGGGCGTCCGGCTTCATTCGATCCTCGAATAGGGTTTGGGATCGAACGCCTGGCGCACGCCTTCGCCGACAAAGACGCCCAGCAGCATCACGGCGAACAGCGCGAGCGAGGGATAGAGCGTCAGCCACCAGGCCCACGGGTATTCCTGCGCCTGCGCGAGCAGCTCGCCCCAGCTCGGGATCGGCGGCGGCAGGCCGAACCCGAGGAAGTCCAGCGCGGCGAGCGTGCCGATCGCGCTCACCAGCGAGAACGGGAAGAACGTCACCAGCGGCACCAGCGCGTTGGGCAGGATGTGGCGGAACATCACCCGCCAGGCCGGAAGGCCCTGCGCGCGCGCCGCCTCCACGAACGGCCACCGGCGCAACCGGAGGAACTCGGCGCGCATGTAGTAGGAGATGCCGATCCAGTTGAACGCGGCGTAGCAGAGCAGCAGCAGCGCAAAACTCCGCCCGTAGATGGACCCCATGAGGATCAGGATGTAGAGGAACGGCAGCGCGTCCCAGACCTCGATCGCGCGCTGGCCGACCAGGTCAATCCGGCCCCCGTGGTAGCCCTGGGCCGCGCCGATCATCGTGCCGACCGCCAGCGACGCGAAGACGAGAATCACCCCGAAGGTCATCGAGGTCCGAAACCCGTAGACGAGGCGCGCCAGCACATCCCGCCCCGCGGCATCCAGACCGAGCGGATGCCCCGCCACGGGCCGGAACGGATAGCGGATTTCCTCGCGCTCGAACCGGACGCGGTAGGGCCGCCCCCCGTGTTCGATGACCAGCGGCTCGACAAAGCGGTCGAATCGCCGGGCGGCGTGCGCCAGAATTTCCGCGCGGACCGATTCGCTGAAATGCGCCCATATTTCCGGCCATTCCCCGGCGGCGGCGTTTCCGTCCCGCGCGATCCGCCATTGGATCGCGTCCCGCGGCGGGGCTTTTTCGCGCAGGGTCACGCGCACCGTGCGCGGCGGCGAAGCGCGCGGGGTGAAGGGCGGCATGGAGACCTCCGCCTCCCATCCCGAAGCGCCGCGGAGGTCCAGGACGGCCTCGGGCGCGGCCTCGTTCCGGAAACGCCGCTCGACCGCCGCCCGCAACGCACCGTCCGCCGGCCAATGCGCGGCCCACGCCGCCCCCTCCTCCGCCCCGTCGGCGCCGCCGAAAAAATAGCCCGCGGCGACCCCGCGCGTCACGCGCCAGTCGGGCGTCAGGTTGACGCTGGCGATCCGCGCTTCCGGCGCGAGCCGGACGACCACCTCGTCCGGCAGCCCGATCCGTTCGGGCCGGATGATTTCGAGGGGCCCGTGCGGAACCGGCGGCCACAGCGCGCGATTCGCGGGGTCGGCGCGGAATCGTTCGCTCGCGGCGAGCGCCTTGAAGTCGAGCCGCGTTTCGGGCCCCGCCCCGGTGACGGCGCGCTCGGAGTAGAACCGGAAGACGGGGAAATAATGCCGCCCCTCGAATCGCATGTGGAGCGGCGCCTGGTTCACCCACAGTTCCGCGACGAGACTCGCGGCGTAGGCGCACGCCAACAGCACGAACGATCCGCGCGCGCGCCGGATCGCCCAGAAGCGCTGGAGGCGGCGGCGCGTGATCGGATGGAACCAGTCCAGCGGCTTCATGGCTGGAAATGGATCCGGGGGTCAATCAACACGTAACAGAGGTCGGAGAGGATCCGGCCGATCAGGCCCAGCACCGAGGTCAGGCCCAGGATGCCCATGAAGAGCATGTAGTCGCGGCTGACGATCGCCTCCAGGCTCAACAGGCCCATGCCCGGGATTTCAAAGACGCGCTCGATCAACACCGAACCGGCGAACAGGACGGTCAACACGCCGCCGAAACCGGTCGCGATGGGGATCAGCGCGTTGCGCAGCGCGTGCCTCCAGACCGCGCGGCGCAGGCTGCCGCCTTTCGCCAGCACCGTGCGGACGTAGTCCTGGCTGATCTGATCCAGCAGGGCGTTCTTCATCAGCAGGGTCAGGACGGCGAAATTGCCGATGACGTAGCAGAGCACCGGCAGGAACATGTGGTGCGCGATGTCCCGGGCCCGCGCCCAGCCCCCGAGCGTGTCGAATTGGGGCGAATGGAATCCCGAAACCGGAAACCAATTGAGCGCGAAATCGGTCGTCCCGCTGAAGCAACTCTTCAGCAGCATGCCGAAGGCGAACGCCGGAATGGCGTAGCCGACAAAGACCAGCACGGAGGATGTGACGTCGAAGGCGCTCCCATGGCGCAGGGCCTTCGCGATTCCGAGCGGGATGCAGACGAGGTAGGTCAGCGCAAATCCCGCGAGACCGAAGACCAGGGAAACCGGGAACCGCTCGCGGATCAACTGCCAGACGGTCTTGTTCGGATATTTGTAGGACTCGACCGCCAGCCCCATGCGGTCCGTCCAGAGCCACTTCCAGTAGCGCCGCGGGATCGGCTTGTCGAAACCGAAGTGCGCCTCGATGGCCTTGCGCTGCTCGGGGCCGATGGAAGCGACGCCGGCCGCGCCGCGCGCGGTGTCGCCCATGCCGCGCATCCGGATGAGCGCCTGTTCCACCGGCCCGCCGGGCACGAACTGGCACAGGGTGAAGCAAACGAACGTGATACCGATAAAGGTTGGAACCACCAGCGCCACGCGGCGGATAAAATAGCTCAACCGATCCATCGCGCAGCGTTATACCATCCGCGCGGCGCCGTGTCACACGCCGCCGCGGGCCTGACGCCGCGCGCGCGGACCGGATTCCCGCCGGGCGGCGGCCCGCCTCATCGTCAGGCCAGCGCCTTCGCGAAAACGCCGGCGGCCTGCTCCAGCACGGCGTCGTCGTGCGCGGTGGACAGGAAGCTGACCTCGAACGCGGAGGGCGGGAGGTAGACGCCGCCGTCCAGCAGCGCGTGGAACATCCGCACGTAGGCTTCCTTGTCCGTCGCCAGCACCTCGTCAAAATCGCGCGGGGCGCGATCGGCGAAGAAGATGGAGAAGACGCTGCCGAGCGTGGGGATCCGGACCCGCTTGCCGGCCCGCTCCGCGGCGGCCTCGATCCGCCCCACCAGCCGGCGGGTCCGGCGCTCGAGCTCCGGATAGGGGTCCGTCTCCGCCAGGTGGCGCAGCAGCGCGAGGCCCGCGGCGACCGACACGGGATTGCCGCTCAACGTGCCGGCCTGGTAGACGTCCCCGAGCGGCGCGAGCCGTTCCATCACGTCGGCCCGCCCGCCGAGCGCGCCGACCGGCAGCCCGCCGCCGATGATCTTGCCGAGGCAGGTCAGGTCCGGACGGACGCCGCAAAGATCCTGGTAGCCGCCGAAGCGAAAGCGGAATCCGCTGATCACCTCGTCGAAGACCAGCAGCGCCCCGCAGGCGTCCGCCTGCGCGCGCAGCAGGGCCAGGAAGCCCGGCGCCGGCAGGATCAGCCCGACGTTCGCCGCGACCGGCTCGACCACGATCGCCGCGAGGTCCGGCCCGTGCTCCCGGACGAGCGCCTCGACATCCCCGGGGTGGTTGTATCGGGCGACCAGCGTTTGGCGCGCGCACGCCTCGGGCACGCCGGCCGACGAGGCCGCGGCGACGCCCGCGACACCGCTGCCCGCCTTGACCAGCAGGCCGTCCGCGTGGCCGTGGTAGCAGCCGCTGAATTTGAGAATCTTGTCGCGACCCGTGAACCCGCGCGCCACCCGCACCGCGGTCATGCACGCCTCGGTGCCCGAGCTGACGAGGCGCACGCGCTCGATCGAGGGAATCGCCCGCTTGATGAGCTCCGCCATTTCGATCTCGGCGCGGGTCGTCACCGCGAAACTCGTGCCGCGCCGCGCCGCGGCGTGGACCGCCTCCGTCACCGGCGCCGGGGCATGGCCGAGGATCAGCGGGCCGAAGGAAAGGCAGAAGTCAATCAGGCGCCGGCCATCCTCCGTCTCGAGGTAGGGCCCCTGCGCGCATGTGGCGAACAGCGGATCACAACCCACCGAGCGGAAGGCGCGGACCGGGCTGTTGACCCCGCCGGGCATCGCGGCGCGGGCTCGTTCCTTCAGGGAGTCGTTCATCCCGCCCAGTCTTCCAGCGTTTGTGAAAATGACCACTCCAAAGTTCCACCGCCTGGAAACCCGGGACGATCCCCGGTTGTCGGCCCGAAATATGCGCACATCGGTCGGGCAATGTAAAAGGGGTGACGCAGCAACCGAAACGACCCCACCGGGGCATGTCCCGCCGGAAACCGGGTTGCCCCCGCGGCGGGCCCGCGGCTACACTCGCGCCCGCATGCCCCCGATCCCACTCGAGAGCCTGAGCATCGGATTCACGCAGGAGGATCTCTGCACGCGGTGCGGGACCTGCGGGGGCGTCTGCCCGGAGAACGCGGTCGGCCTCACCGACCGCCTGTTCCCGAAACTGATCGCCGACCGGTGCACGGCGTGCGGCCTCTGCGCGAAAACCTGCGCCGGCGCGGAGGTCCGTTTCCTCGACTTCGCCGAACAGACCTTCGGCGAACGGCGCGACAGCGACTCGTTCGACGGCCACGTGCGGGCCACGTATCTCGGGTACGCCACGGACCCGGCGCTGCGCGGCGGCGGCGCGGGCGGCGGCGTGGTGACCGCGCTGCTCTGGGACCTCCTCAAGCGCGGCCTGGTGGACGGCTGCATCGTCACGCGGATGAAACCGGACCAGCCGTGGGTCGGCGAACCGTTCATCGCGCGCTCGTACGAGGACCTGCTGGCCAGCCAGGGCTCGCGCTACATGATCATCCCGCTCAACCGCGCGCTGGCGGAAATCCGAACTTCGCCCGGCCGCTATGCCGTCGCCGCCCTGCCCTGCCAGGTGCACGGCTTGCGCCTGGTCCAGCGCCACGATCCGGAGCTCGCGTCGAAACTCCACGCGATCGTCGGCCTCTTCTGCGGCGGCTCGCTCGAACCGACCATGGTCCTCGAACTGCTCCGCAGCAAGGGCCTCGCAAAGGAGTCGCTGAAGCACTTCGAATTCCGCGGCGGCGAATGGCCCGGCCAGATGCGCGCCCACCTGAAGGACGGGCGCGTCATCCCGCTGCACTACTCGAACTACCGCGACGGCGCCTACAACTACTGCACCTCGCTCTACATGCCGGTGCGCTGCCAGACCTGCATAGACGGCTCCTCCGAATTCGCCGATGTGTCGGTCAGCGACGCATGGACCCGCGACGAATCGGGCGACTACAAATTCAAATCGCACTCGCGCCTGCTGGTCCGGACCGACCGCGGCGCGGAGATCGTCCGCGGCGCGATGGAGGCCGGCGCGCTGCACGCGTTCGACGTCACCCGGGACCCCAGCTACAAGACGCACCGCATCCAGACGAAGCGCAAGGGCATGATCGCCCCGCTGCGCGTGGAGCGCTGGCGCCGGATGGGCATCGCGGCGCCCCGCTACGACCGCCCCGTCCCGCCGGCGACGCGCGGCGAACGGCGCATAGAGCGCCTCGCGACGGGCCTGCTCTCGCTCGCGAAACACAAGGCCTTCCGCTACCCGATCCTCGCCTTCCTGACGTCGCGCTACGCCATCCCGCTGATCAAGATCCGCCTCTTCCTGAAGCGGCGGAAATACCGCCGCGCGAAGTAGCCGGGCAGGAATTCCCTCCCGCCATTCTAACGGGCGACACCCAGTGCCGCACGGCCAGCGCGAAACATCACCCTGCACCCAACAATTCGACGCCTGCAAGATTCAGTCGGTTTTCCTGTTGCCGTTTCGTCAAACTCGGCGTAGCGTGACTCACTATGAATCCAGCCTCCGCGCCAGCCGCGATCCATCCCGTGACAGGTGCGCATGCGGATGCCCTCGTGTCGGATGCCGACGCGCTGCGGGCTCGCTTTTTTACAGCCGTCTCACTGCAGCATCAGAAGGACCTGGGCCAGTTTCTGACGCCCCCGCACGTCGCCGATCTAATGGCATCCATGTTCATTCTTCGATCACATCACATTCGCCTTTTGGATGCGGGCGCCGGAATGGGCATCCTGTCCGCCGCGCTCGTTCGGCGTCTGTTGCAAAGGAAGAAACCGCCCCGGCGAATCGACGTCACGGCGTACGAATTGGACGCATCGCTTGTCGCGGGACTTCGGGAGACCTGCGAGGCGTGTCGGCTTGCGTGCGAGCAACGCGGCGTCATGTTTTCAGCGACGATACACAACGTGGATTTCATCTCCGAAGCTTCAGCCCTGCTTCGCCGCGATTTGTTCTCGAGGCCGTTGCAGAGATTCGATGCAGCCATTGTTAATCCCCCCTATGGGAAACTAACTACCGCTTCTGCGGGTTACCGCATCTTGCGCGCTGTGGGGGCGGAGACCACGAACCTGTATACCGCCTTCCTCAATCTGATCATGGGGTTGCTTCATCCCAAAGGCGAAATGGTCGCCATTACTCCCCGCAGCTTCTGCAATGGTCCGTACTTCAAATTGTTTCGCGCGCGCCTGAACAAGGAAATGTCCTTTCGTCGAATCCATGTCTTCGAATCGCGAGCAGCGGCTTTCAGACATGACGAGGTTCTTCAGGAAAATATCATACTCTCCGCCGTCAAAACTGCGGTGCATTACCCAACGATCCGTATTTCACAAAGCGGGGGCGGGGCGCAAGACAAGGTTCAAAGCCGCGTCTTTCCGGCCACGGAGATCGTTTCGCCGACCGATCCCGAGGCATTCATCCACATTCCAACATCCACACAACACGTGGTCGCACGCAGCCAGGTTTCCCGCCTGGGGGCCACCCTGGACAGCTTGGGGCTCACGGTATCCACCGGTCGAGTCGTCGATTTCCGGGCGCGTGCGCATATACGCCAAAACGCGGAGCCCGGCACTTGTCCGCTGATATATCCCTGTCATTTCGACGGTCTTTTTGTGAATTGGCCTGCGACAAAAAGCCGGAAACCCAACGCAATTCGTGACGCGGCCGGAACACAAAATCTCCTCATCCCGGGCGGGGTTTATGTATTGACGAAGCGATTCACTTCAAAGGAAGAGCGCCGGAGGGTTGTCGCTTGTATTTTTGACCCATCGCGTGTGCCAGCGCAGCGCGTTGGGTTCGAGAATCACTTGAACTACATTCATTCGGGAGGAAAGGGCCTGGACATGGCGTTGGCAAAGGGTCTTTGGGCTTTCCTCAATTCCTCGGTTCTCGACCTCTATTTTCGTCAATTCAACGGCCACACACAGGTCAATGCCACCGACCTCCGGAATGTGCGATTCCCGACCGCCGGGCAATTGCGCGCGATGGGTCGCCAAGTCGGAGACGAGACGCTTGGACAAATGCAAGTGGATCAACTCGTAACAAGGGAACTGAATTCGTGAGCCCGCCTGCTCGACGGAGTAAACAACGTGGCGCGATCAAGCTCCATGAGTCCATGGCCATCTTGCGCGCCATCGGGTTCGGACCCAAACAAAGCAACGAAGTCGCCGGGTATGTGCTGTTGGCCATGCTCGACCTCGGCCCGCATGACCCTTGGCGACAGGCGAGAAACCCGCTCCGCGGAATCACGCCCGTCATCGATTTCGTCGCACGGAATTATCGAGTACGGTACGCTCCCAACACACGCGAGACCATTCGCGATGAAGCTGTAAAATATTTTGTCGAGGAAGGGCTTCTGGCAAAGAATCCCGACAACCCCAAGCGACCGACGAACAGCGGTAATACGGTATATCAAATCGAGCCCTCGGCGCTGAGCCTGTGCAGAACATTCAAGACCAAGGCATGGGACCCTGCCCTCAAGCGGTACCTTGCCGTCAGGAATGACATCAAACGAGACCTCCAACGCGCTCGAGACATCGCGCGTATTCCGGTCCGTCTGCCATCGGGCAAGAAGATTTCTCTTTCACCCGGCGGCCAGAACTCCCTGATCAAAGCGTTCATTGAATCGTTCTGCGGTCGATTTGTGCCGGGCGGCGTAGTGCTTTACGTGGGAGACGCCGAAAACAAGTTCCAGCATTTTGAAACGGACTATTTCGCCCGTCTGGGCGTCTTGATTGACTCTTCAGCCAAGATGCCGGATGTCGTGATTCACGACCCCAAACGCGGATGGCTGGTCATCGGAGAGGCCGTGACCAATGACGGAATTGTGGACGGAAAGCGAAGGCGAGAACTGAAGGCGCTTTTTTCCGGATTTCGCAGTGGCCTTGTTTTTGTAACGGCTTTTGAGTCGCGCGATACGATGCGTCGATTCCTCGACCGGATTTCGTGGGAAACCGAAGTCTGGGTTGCGGACAACCCCGACCATGTCATTCACTTTAATGGCGAGCGCTTCCTCGGCCCCTATCCTGACACCGTTAAAGAATGACGGAGCATCAGCGCGGCCGTTTTTGCAATCTCTGTAATTTACAGACGTTGGAAGCGCCGGCGCGCACTTTTTACAGACGTTGGAAGTTTCAAGGGCGTTGGCGCCGGACCTCGGCGGGGACGCCGAAGGCGATGGCGAAATCCGGGATGACGCCGCGCACGAGCGAGTGCGCGCCGACGATCGCGCCGGCCCCGATCCGCGCGCCGTCCATCACGGTGCAGTGCGCGCCGATCCACGCGCCGTCCCCGACGGTCACGCCGCCCGCGCTGGTGAAGCCCTGCGCTATGATCGGGACGTCGCGGCGGTCATACCGGTGGTTGCCGCCGGCGGTGATGTAGGTGTAGGCGGCGACGAGGACATCGCGGCCCAGCGCGAGCCGGCTGTCGGTGGCGAGGATGCAGTTGCAGCCGATGTCGGCGCCGGCGCCGATGACGAGCTCGCGCCCGCGCGTGCGGACGATAGTGTTGCGGCTCAACACGACGCCGTCGCCCAGTTCGATGCGGGCGTCGGGCCCGCGCGCGTCGAGCACGCAGTTGTCGTCCAGGAGGACGTTGTCGCCGAGGGCGATGCGGTCCGCGCCCCGGATCGTGCAGTTGCGCCCGATCATCACGTTCCGCCCGCACCGCGCGAAGAGGGACCGGAAGGCGCGGCGGCGCAGCGCGTAGCCGGGCGCGCCGGATACGGCGCCGAACAGCAACGTGCGCAGTTCGTAGTTCAGCAGCGCGAGCAGCGAGGGGCGGCCGACGGTGAGCAGCGCGTATTTCCGCCAGGCGGACTGGCGCTCGTCGTGGAGCAGTCGCTGGATTTGTTGTTCGGCGCTCATGGGGTGGCCTGTTCCGGCGGCTTCGCCGGGTCGCGCCAGTATACGACGGCGCCGGCGGCGCCCAACACAAGTATTTTCAGGCGCAGCAGGAGGCCCATCGCGAGCGTGGCGGCGGGGGAGACGCCGGCGAGGCCGAAATAGAAGACGTAGGAGCCTTCCGCCAGGCCGAGGCCGCCGAGCGCGACCGGCATCATCGCGACGAATATCGCGGCGGGCAGCAGCGCGGCGAGGTCGCGCCAGGCGGGCTGTGCGCCGAAGGCGCGGAAGGCCAGCCAGACGTTCAGCAGCGCGAGGGCGTAGAACAACAACGTGAGCGCGAGGACGCGCAGGCGGTACGCCGGGTCGCGCCGTAGCGCGGAGAGCGCGAGCGCGCCGCGCGCGGCGAATCGGGCGGCGCCGGCG
>CAYMCD010000002.1:50849-71479 GCA_964388845.1 uncultured Verrucomicrobiota bacterium | reverse complement strand
GACCCGTCGCGCTTAGGCATACGCCCGGCGCGGTCGCCGGGTCTCCATGTCCAGGGATTATATGTTGGAGCCGCGACGACCCGTCGCGCTTAGGCATACGCCCGGCGCGGTCGCCGGGTCTCCATGTCCAGGAATTATATGTTGGAGCCGCGACGACCCGTCGCGCTTGGGCATACGCCCGGCGCGGTCGCCGGGTCTCCATGTCCAGGGATTATACCGCGCGACGGAAATACTGTTATCAGATGCGGTCCGGGGCCTCGATGCCGAGCAGCGAGAGGCCCTGCTTGAGGACGCGGGCGGTCAGGTCGCACAGCCGCACGCGGCTTTCCCGGACGCCGTCCTCCGCCTTGAGGAACGGCACCGTCTGGTAGAACGTGCTGTACGTCTGGGCCAGATCGAACAGGTATTCGCAGACCTGGTTCGGTTTGTAGGCCGAGGCGGCGCGGGCGACGGTTTCGGGGTATCGCACCAGGCGCAGGGCGAGCCGGCGCTCGATGGCTTCGCCCAACGCGATGGGTTGCGCATCGGGATTCCGGTCGGGCCATTGCTCCCGGTATTTGTCCCGCACGCTGGCGATCCGCGCGTGGGCGTATTGGAGATAGGGCGCGGAATTGCCGTCCAACGCGAGGGCCTTGTCCCATGTGAACGTGACCAGGCTCTGCGGATTCTGGCTCAAATCGGCGTACTTCACCGCGCCGATGCCGACCGCGCGAGCCACCTCGCGTTGCGTCGCGTCGTCCATCCGCGGGCTGCTCTCCCGGACGATCGCAAGCGCGCGGGCCTCGGCTTCGTCGAGGAGGCGTTCGAGCTTGATGACATTGCCCTGCCGCGTGGAAAAAGTCCCTTCCGGCAGACGCATGAGGCCGAACCAAACGTGAACCAGCCGGGTCTGGACCCCGAGCTTCCGGGCGACGGCGAAGATCTGCCGAAAATGGAGCTGCTGGCGCTCGTCGGTGACGTAGATCACGGCGTCCGGCGCGAATTCCTCGGCGCGGCTCAACACGGTCGCGAGGTCCGTGGTGGCGTAGTTCGATGCGCCGTCGCTTTTCCGAACGATACACAGCGGCAGCTTCTCGTCGTCCAGTTTCACGACCAGCGCGCCTTCGCTTTCCTCCGCGAGGCCGCGGGTTTGGAGGCCGGCGATCACGCCAGCGAGCCGGTCATTGTAGTGACTCTCGCCCCGGTTCAGATCGAAGCGCACGCCGAGCCGGCGGTAGATTTTCTCGAATTCGCCGAGGCTGAGCTCGACGAAACGCCGCCAGAGCGCGCGGGTCTCAGCGTCGCCCTGCTGGAGTTTCACCAGCTCGGCCCGCGCCCGGGCGAGCCAGGTCTCGTCCTCCTTTGTCCGTTCGTAGCTCTTGACGTACAGCCGCTCCAGCTCCGCGATCGGGTCGGCCGCGAGCGCCGCGGCGTCGAGAAAATTCCGGTAGCCGAGGATGAGGATGCCGAACTGGGTGCCCCAGTCGCCGAGATGATTGTCCGCAATGACCCGATAGCCGAGAAACCGGTGGAGCCGGTCGAGCGCGTTGCCGATCACCGTCGAGCGGATGTGGCCGATGTGCATCGGCTTCGCGATATTCGGGCTCGAGTAGTCAAGGATGACCGTCCGGCCCGCGCCCACCTCCGGCACGCCGAGCCGCGGGTCCGTCTGCATCGCCTCCAGCCGGCGCGCGAGCGCGCAGTCGTCCATGCGGAAATTGATGAAGCCCGGCCCGGCAATATCCGCTTTCGCCACGCCGTCCGGGAGGCCGCCCCCCGCGAGCAGCCGCATCGCCACATCGCGGGGCGGCAACTTGACCCGCTTGGCCAGCGCCATGGCCGCATTGCACTGATAATCGCCAAACCGCTCGTCCGCCGTCGGCACCACTTCAAGCGAAACGCCCGAAAAGTCGGCCCCCGAAAACAGCGCGGAGAAACGGGCCCCGGCCCAGGCGGACAGCGATTCTTCCAATGTGTTCATGTTTATATTGTTATAAACATTGCGGGCGGCGGACGTTATGATTGCCTCCTGCCCGGATGTCGAGAGGCATACTGTTGGCCGAAGTCGCCGGAATGAAAGAAAAAACTAACACTAAAACGTTTGCTTTACGGGTTCAGGCCAATATATTCGGCCCTTACTAACGAAGCTATTTCGCTTCAATAGGAGGATTACGTCATGGCCGAAACATCCAAGAAAACGACTCGTGTAGCCAAGAAAAACACGACCCCAAAAGCTTCCAAGGTTCCGACCGCGAAGGCTGTTGCCGCCGCATCGGCTGTGGCTGAAACCAAAGGCCAGCCGGCGCCGGTGGCTGTGAAAACAGCCGTTATCCCGCCGGCCCCGGTGAAGCCGACTGTCACGTTTGCCCCGACTCCCGCGCCCGCGAAACCGGCGGCGGCGCTCGCCGCGCCGAAGGCGACAGTCATCAGCCGGAGCGAGCGCCAGCGCATGGTCGAGCAGGCCGCCTACTTCCGCGCCGAAAAGCACGGATTCCAAGGCGATTCCTCGCAGCACTGGTCGGAGGCGGAAGCCGAAATTGACGCGGATCTCAAGCGGCGCGGCGTGAAGGTGGTCTGACCGGGTTCATCGGAATCCCGCGATCAATCGGTATCCCCAATTGATCGCCAGCACGGCGAGTCCGGACGCCCACACCCATCGCGCAATGCGCCGGGGCGGGCGGTTGGGAACCCGCTTCATCACCTGGATCGCGCCATACAGCGCGAGGACCCAGACGGCGGCATAGAGCAACAGCCCGGCGGGCGACTGCCGGAATGCGCTCGCCCATTGCCCATGCCCGGCGTCGAGGAACGTCCGCGTCAGCCCGCAGAACGGGCACGGGATCCGTGCCCAGGCGAGAAAGGCGCACCGCGCGCCGACATTGGAATCGCGCGGGATCCACGAAGCGGCGCCCAGCACGGCCAGGCCGGCCATCAGGACGCTGAACCAGAAAGCCCGTTCCGGCCGCATCAACCGGCGTTCGAAGCGGGATGAAGGTCGCGGTAAACCACCGCGACGGCGCAATAATACATCGGCATGCTGACAATGATCCCCATGATGCACGCGATGACGCCCAGCGAGCTGACCACCTGGGCCACGATGTTCAGGCCCAGGAAGATCCAGAAATTCGACTTCACCACCTCGTAGCTCTTCTGGATGGCCGCGACCACATCCATCCGCCGATCGGCGATATAGAACAGCCCGAACATGGCGACCGTGCTCAGCGCCATCACGTAAAGGGTGGACAGGAAAAAGCCGATCAGGGGAAAGAGGCCGAGGATCACCTGCCCGGCGAACATCGCCACCATCAGGAGAATCATGAAGATCAGCGAAGGCAGGAACACGTCGAACCCCTTGAAAATCTCGCCGACATCCGGTTTCGGCTGTTGTTTGTCCACCAGCGCCAGCGTCAGCATGATGACGCCGGCGAACATCGGGCCCGCCAGGATGAAAAGGCTGACAAAGCTGATGATAGAAGCCAGCAGGGTGGCGAGCATCAAGGTGGTGATGTTTTCCTTGTAGAGGTCGAACCCGCGCTGCAGCGCTTCGCCGATATCAATGTTCGGTTTCATAGGAACCTCCGGGAATTGAGTCTAGATACCATGCAGGACGGGCGCGAGACAAGCGCGAAGCCGTAGGAGAAACCGCGGATTTTGGATTGCGGAACGCGAATTGGGCCGACGGCCAATCGGCATTGGGGTATTGGTCATTCGGTCATTCGGAATTCGTCATTCGGAATTGGTCCCCCCCCATTGGTCATTGGGAAATTGGACATTGGCCATTTCCCCCAATTCGTCATTCGGTCGTTTGCCGAATACCCACCCCAAAATCCTCTCCAAGGGGGGCCATAAGAGGCCGATGGGGCGGAGGCGATTATACGCCGCCGGCGCGGCGGCCGGCGTCCATCGCCAGGCGCAGCAGTTGCGCCGAGATATTGTGGTCAGCCAGATAGGCGTCGTGCAGGGCCGAGCCGCGGGCCACATAGTCCCGCGTCGAGGCCGGAAGACGGCGGATGTCGAATCCCGCGTTGCGGACCCGGTCCGGTCCCGCGTTGTAGCACGCCAGCAGGAGGGCGCGTTCATCGGCCTTCCACTGGCGGCGATGTCGCACGAGGAATTTCTGGAGATCGGCCAGATAGGCGGTCCCGACACGGCGGTTCAACGAGGGCTCGAACGCGCGCGAAAAGGGAATACGCGCCCCAAGGTGACGGCGGGTCACCTCTCCCCACGTCTCTCCCTTGATCTGCATGAGGCCGCGCTCACCGCGCTTTCCTATCCGCGCGGGATTGCCCGCAGATTCGATATGAACGACGGAATCCACGAGCAAATCGGCAATCAGGCGCTGGTCCAGCAGCGGCCCGGTCGCCGGCCGTTCCGGGGCGGGCGCCGCAACGCGCGCGGGAACGGGGAGCGCCAGGCGCGCCGCGATCTCATCGCGCGACGCAGACGGAACAGCGATCGGCCCGATCCGCGTCGAGGACGGCTGGTCGGCACATGCCCAGATCGCGCCAAAAGAAATAGCCGCCGCGACAAAGGCCGACGCGAATCCAAAATAACCCTGCTTCATGAAGTGCTCTCCCTTGCACCGTAGATCTTCATGGCCCCCCGGCCCAGTCCGGAGCGCTCCTCAACAATCGCCGCGACAATACAAGCTAAAACGTTTAAGTCAAGTTGACTCTAAAACATTTTTTCTACAAAATCGCAACAAATTCACTGACAAGCATTAAGGAACGAAAGATTCCACGCGAAACAGCCCCTTGGCGGCGCCTGTGGGCGCGTTTGTGAAGTTCCAAGTGGCGGTGGACCAGGGCAGCGCTTCGACGGATGAGGTCGCCATCTGCGTCCAGACATCCGCGGCATCGTTCGTCGCCATGGCCAGCCGATAGGCGAACCCGCCGAGGGTCCGATGCGTCAGCGCAGTCACCCCACCCCACTCCATGCGAGGCGGAAACTCCGCCTGCGCCAGCCGGTTGGGCTCATCCACCGGCGGGAGAAGGAACCGGACGAGATGGTGCAGCCGGTTCGACCACGCCGCCTCGTTATGCCCCGCCCCGCATCCGATCCGGGTCAGCAGGTCGAGATTTTCCGCATAGCCGTCCTGCATGAAAGAACCCCGGACGGGCCAGAAATAGTCCCACATGTAGAGGTCGGACTCGTCTGTTCCAAGATCGAGGTACAGCCGTGAGCCCTTCGTGTCATTCAACTCGATCCAATCAAGGAATTCGTTGGTTGCGGCCCAAAACGACGGCGACAAAACGCCGGCCCCGCCGTGGACGTTTGTCCGCAGCGCGATCCACGCGGAAATCAACCCGCCCAGCGACGAACCCGCAATCATCGTATTGGGACGGTCGTTCAGCGTCCGGAAATCCGTGTCCACATAGGGCCGGACGTTGTGGATTAGGAATCCGGCATATTGCTCCCCGATCCCCGGGACCGGGCTCGCTCCGCATGCGATATCGGGCGGTATCGTTTCGCCGGGCGGCAGATATTCCGCGCAACGATTGCCCGTATTGTTCACCGCCACGACGATCGTCTCCCGCATTCGGCCCTGGCTGATTTCCCTCGTGCTCGCGTGGTGCATCCCCCACGACGCAATAACGGTCAGCGGATCAAACACGTTCTGCCCGTCGTGCATATAGAGGACCGGATAGCGCTTCCACGTGTTGTTCGTGTAGCCGCGCGGCAGGTAGACCCGGACGTTGCGGCCGGGGATGTTGCTGAACGACGACCCGACATATTGCGTGACGATTGTCGGATCGGACGGCGCGGCCGGGGGCCAATAGTTGAACACGTGCCCTTCCTGGAGGAAGAACACATCCAACGGGGTGTAGTAATCGTTCGATCCGAATCCGACGTAGGGCGCGTTGTCCCAATACTGCGTCCCACTCAGGTAACCCGAGCAGACGAACTGGACCGGATTCCCCTCCTCGGCGAACCCGGACGCGCGGAAGAGGGATTCGCCGCCGAACCGGCCGTCCCCCACCCGCTCGAAGGCCGTGTCGAAGAAGTTGGACCCGTTCACTGACCAGCGCACAAACGCGCCGGTCCACGACGAGTGGTAATACAGCGTCTTGCCCGCATACGGCGCGGCGGGCTGCGCCGGAGTCTCGTTCGTGAGGTTCGCCCCGCCCATCCACTCGACATTCGTCGGCTGGCAGTGCTGCCCGCTCGAATCAACCCGGCTGATGAACTTGTACTCGGCCGTCGTGCCCGCCTGGACCGCGACCCGGCCCGACCAGACGTTGCCCGGCGACCACACGAGCCGGACGGACGCGGTCGGGCTCCACTCGCCGAGGTCCGGAGGGCCGCCCACGACATACAGGCTCCGGCCGAAACCGGCATTGGAGACGACGACGAACGACACCGGCTCACGCACCGGGCTCGCGGCGTGCGCGACAACCGCGGCGGCGGCCGCGGCGAGCCGCGCGACAAAGTTTTTACAGACGTTGGAAGCGCCCCGACACATTTTTTACAGACGTTGGAAGTTTTGCGGAGTGGCGGGGGCCGGGAGAAGGAGGCCGGGCGTTGGAAGCCCAACCCCGAAACGCTAAGCGCTCTTCTCCAATTCCCCCAGCACGATGCGCACGACTTCCGGGAAGTCCGTGTGCGCACCATACCCCGCGGCGCGGAGTTTGTCGTCATTCAGCCGGCTGTTGAGCGGGCGGCGGGCCTTGCGTTGGACGATTTGGTTCGAGGGCGTGAAGGGGCCGTGGGGCAAACCGAGGATCCGCGCCGTCTCGACGGTCCATGCGTGGCGGGTGCCGCCGCGCGAACCGCTGTAGTGGAAAATTCCGTCGAGTTCGCGGTCGGCGAGGAATTTGATGGCGCCGGCGACGTCGCGGGTCCAGGTGGGGAACCGGACGAGCACGTCGTCGAGCGTCTGGGCCCGGCCGGCGCGGATGGCCTCGACCATCTGCCCGATGAATCCGCAGCCGGCGAGGTCCGGGCCGCCGCCGATGAGCAGCGGGATGCGGAGGATCGCGGCGCGCGCGCGGCCGGCGAGCGCGTCCTCGGCCTCGCACTTGGTCCGGCCGTATTCGCTGACCGGCGAGCGCGGGCTGATTTCCGTATAGGGCGGGCGCTCGCCGTCGAAGACGTAGTCGGTGCTGGTGAAGATGATCCGGGTCGTTCCGGGCAGGACACGCTGGAGCACGCGGGCGGGCTCCACGTTCAGCCGGCGCGCCTCGGCCGGGTCGGCCTCGCAGACGTCGGGCTCGCGGCAGGCCGCGAGGAGAAGGACGAGGTCGGGCTGCGCCTCGTCCACCAGGCGGGCCAGCGCGGCGGGGTCCCGGATATCCACCGCGCGGGCGCCCGCCCCGCCCCGGCGGCTGACGGCGACAAGGCCGGGCCCGGCGAAGGCGCGGGCCGTCTCGCGGCCGAGGAATCCGGTGGAACCGAGAAGGAGGGTTTTCATTTGAGGCGAGTGTTCAGTATTCAGTGTTCAGTGTCCCGTGGAGCGGGATGCGAAGGCTACTGGAATTGCCGCAGGCTTGCAATACGACTGCCGGCTGGCTACGGTTTCGCCCCTTATCGCGGTGGAGGAGGCAGTCGCATGAACATTACAGTGGTGGGTACCGGATACGTCGGGCTGGTGACCGGGGCGTGTTTTTCCGACTGGGGCCACAATGTCCTCTGCGTGGACAACGACCCGAACAAGGTCAAGATGCTCAAGCAGCTCCAGATGCCGATCTACGAGGACGGCCTCGAGGAGCTGGTGAAGAAAAACGTCGCCGCGGGCCGCCTCCACTTCACCGAATCCATCTCCGAGGGCACGCAGTTCGCCGAAGTCATCTTCATCGCCGTGGGCACGCCGCCGGGCTACCGCGGCGCCGCGAACCTGTCGTATGTCGAACAGGTCGGCCGGCAGGTCGCCGAACACATGACCGACTACAAGCTGCTGGTGGAAAAGAGCACGGTTCCGGTCAACACGCACGAACAGTTGAAGCGCACGATCACGAAATACCTGCGGGCCGACATTCCCTTTGATGTCGCGTCGAATCCCGAATTCCTAAAGGAAGGCACGGCGATCGAGGACGCGTACAGCCCGGATCGCATCGTCATCGGCGTCGAGAGCCCCCGCGCGGAGAAGCTGCTGCGCGACATCTACCAGCCGATCGTGGACAGGACGAAGTGCGCGTTGCTGGTGATGAACCCGGCGAGCGCCGAGCTCACGAAGCATGCGTCCAATTCCTTCCTCGCGATGAAGATTTCGTTCATCAACGCCGTCAGCCGGGTCTGCGAGCTGGCCGGCGCGGATGTCGAGCAGGTGGCGCAGGGCATGGGCCTGGACCGCCGGATCGGCCCGCAGTTCCTGCGCGCGGGCGTCGGCTACGGGGGCTCGTGTTTCCCGAAGGACGTGGACGCGTTCGTCCAGATCGCGGATCACATCGGGTACAACTTCGAGCTGCTCAAGGAAGTGCAGCGCGTGAACAAGACCCAGCGCGAACACGTGATGCAGAAGATCCAGCGCGAATTGTGGGTCATTCAGGACAAGGTCGTCGCGGTGCTCGGCCTCGCGTTCAAACCGGGCACGGACGACGTGCGCGAGTCGCCGTCGCTCTATTTCATCCCGCAGCTGATCGAGGCCGGGGCGAAGCTGCGTTTGTGGGATCCGGTCGGCGAGGAGCGCTTTGCCCAGCTGTATCCGGGCGAGCAGTACCTGAAGGACCCGATCGAATGCGCGACCGGCGCGGACCTGGTCCTGATCCTGACCGACTGGCCGCAGGTCAAGGCACTGGACCTGGATCGGTTGAAGTCGGTGATGAAATGCCCCGTTATCATAGACGGCCGCAATGTATTCAATCCGAAAGCCGTTCGCGCCAAAGGGTTTACATACCATTCGGTCGGCCGGCAATAGCGTCGGAAACGGCGGAATCCCAGATGGCGAATATAGGCCCCGCCGGCCTTGCGCCGGTGGGGGGGGAAAGAAAACCGGGGGAACGTCCCGCGCTCGTTCCCATTGACACCCCGTTGGGCCCTGCTACCTTCGTGGGCCGTTTGGGATCTGCCGTCATCCAGCCTTGAGAAGGGAGTGAAACAGTCACGTGGCTGAAGTGAAAGTACGCAAAGGCGAATCGGTTGACAAAGCCCTTCGCCGGTTGAAGAAGAAACTCGACAAGGAAGGCATCATGCGCGAAATCCGCTCGCACCGGTATTTTGAGAAGCCGAGCGAACGGAAGCGGCGCAAGGAAGCGCGGGCGCGCATGCGCACGAACACCTGACCTTTGCTCCCATCGAGACTGGCAAACTCCCCGCCGCCGGGGAGTTTTGCTTTAATGAAACGGTTTGATTGGCCGTTCGCATCGGGATCGGGATCCGGATCGCGTTGGGATTTCCGGGTTCGGAGCCGGCCGGGGTTTGGGTTGCCCGATGGAAACCTTTCCCTGTGTCGCCGCGCCCGCCGTGATATAAACACGCCCCATGGAATTTGCGCTTTCGACACATTGGAACGCCGCGCGGCACGCCAGGGGTGAAACCCTGGTCGAGGAAATTCTCCAGCTCGGGTTCAAGCGGCTGGAGCTCGGCTACGACCTCCGCATGGAGCTCGTGCCCGGCGTCCAGGCGATGGTCCGCAGCGGAGCGGCGCGGGTGGACAGCGTTCACAACTTCTGCCCCGTCCCGCTCGGCGCGGCGCGCGGGCATCCGGAGCTGTGGACCCTCTCGGCCCGCGACGAGCGGGAGCGCGAACGCGCGATCCAGCAAACGGCGCAGACGATCCGCTTCGCGGCCGAAATCGGCGCGCGGGTCGTCGTGACGCACGCGGGCAACGTCGAGATGAAGTTCTTCAGCGCGCAATTGTTCGATCTGGCGCTGGCCGGTCAGCAGTTCAGCCCGGCCTTCGAGCGGGCGCGCCAGAAGATGCAGGACCAGCGCGACCGCAAGGCGCCGCGCCAGTTCGACCTGCTGCTGAAGAGCCTGGAGCGCCTGCTGCCGGTCCTCGAGGAAACCGGGGTCCTGCTCGCGATCGAGAACCTGCCCACATGGGAATCGCTTCCCACCGAGATCGAACTCGAACAGGTTTTTTCGCGGTTCGGGGACCGGCACCTCCGCTACTGGCACGACATGGGCCACGGCCAGATCCGGCAGAACATGGGACTGATCAACCACGAGCGCTGGCTGGAGCGCCTGGCCCCGCATCTGGCCGGCATGCACGTTCACGACGTGCGCCCCCCCGCGACGGACCATGTCATGCCGCCCCGCGGCCAGATTGATTTTAGCCGTTTTCACCGGTTCGCCGTTTCCGCTATGGTCCGCGTGGTCGAGCCGTCCTCGCGGACACCGGCGTCGGAAGTCTCCGAAGGGCTGGCCTTTTTGAAGACCGCGTGGACGGACAGCGAACAGGGGCGACGGGAGGAACACCGATGAAGGCATTGATCACGGGCGTGACCGGGCAGGATGGTTCCTACCTGGCTGAATTGCTGCTGGAAAAGGGTTACGACGTGTACGGCGTCGTCCGCCGCTCCAGCACCGAGACGCACGAGCGCATCGAACACCTGAAGGAGCGCATGCACCTCGTGCAGGGCGACCTGATGGACGAGATTTCGCTGGTCCACCTGATGGAGCAGATCCAGCCGGACGAGATCTACAATCTCGCCGCGCAGTCGTTTGTCCACACGTCCTGGAGCCAGCCGCTGCTCACCGGCGAGTTCACGGCGCTCGGCGTGACCCGCATGCTCGACGCGATGCGGTTCGCCTGCCCGAAGGCGAAGTTCTACCAGGCCTCCAGCAGCGAGATGTTCGGCGCGGCCGCGCCGCCGCAGCGCGAGGACACCGCCTTCCACCCGCGCAGTCCCTACGCCGTCGCGAAGGTGTACGGGCACTACATCACGATGAACTACCGGGAGAGCTACAAGGTCTTCGCGGTGTCGGGCATCCTGTTCAACCACGAGAGCCCCCGGCGCGGGAAGGAATTTGTGACGCGGAAGATCAGCGACGCGGTGGCCCGCATCAAGCTCGGCACGCAGAAGGAGCTGCGCATGGGCAATCTCGACGCGAAACGCGACTGGGGTTTCGCCGGCGATTACGTGAAGGCCATGTGGCTGATGCTGCAGCAGGCGGAGCCGGACGACTACGTGATCGCGACCGGCGAGTCGCATTCGGTCCGGGAGTTCCTCGACCTCGCCTTCGGCCATGTCGGATTGAAGTGGAAGGACTACGTGGTCGTGGACCCGAAGTTCCTGCGCCCGGCGGAGGTGGACTTCCTGATGGGCGACCCTTCGAAGGCCCGGCTCAAGCTGGGCTGGACGCCGGACGTGACCTTCGAGGGGCTCGTGAAGATGATGGTTGACGCCGACCTCGAGCGGATCCGCCGAAGCCTGCGATAAGCCCATGCGCGTCCTGGTCACCGGAGCACGGGGCTTTGTGGGGCGTCATGCGGCGGCCGACCTGCGCGCCGCCGGACATGCCGTGGCGCGCCTTTGCCGGCCCGAGGACTGCCCGGATCCGGGCCCGGACGACCGCGTGGCCGACATCTGCGACGCGGAGGCGATGGATCGGACGATCGCCGCGATACGGCCCGAGGGGTGCATCCATCTGGCCGGCGTGGCCTTCGTGCCGATCGCGTGGACGCGCCCGCGCCTGGTGTTTGAGGTGAACGTCGGCGGAACGCTGAACCTGCTCGAGGCGCTGCGCCGCCACGCGCCGGCCTGCCGGACCGTGGTGGTTTCGAGCGCGCTGGTCTACGGCACGCGCGACCCCGGCCGGCCCCGCGACGAACGCGCGCCGATGGAAGCGGAGACCCTTTACGCCGTTTCCAAGATGGCGGCGGACCTGAACACGCTGCTGTATGCCCGGCATTTCGGGATGCCCCTGATGACCGCGCGCCCGTGCAACCACACCGGGCCCGGACAGGATGCGGATTTTGTCGCGCCGGCCTTCGCCCGGCAGCTGGCGGAGATCGCGGCCGGGCGCGCCCCGCCGCTCATGAAGGTGGGAAACCTCGAATGCGCGCGCGAGTTCATGGATGTGCGGGACGTGGCCGCGGCCTACCGCCTGTTGATGGAAAAGGGCCGCGCCGGCGAGGCCTACAACATTTCCACCGGACAAAACGTCCCGGTCTCCGACGTCCTGAAAACGCTCTGCCGCGCGGCCGGCGTAACGCCGGAGCTGGAAGTGGACCCCGCGCGCTACCGCCCCACGGACCGGCAACCCGTCACGCTCGCCGAAAAACTGCGCGCCGAGACCGGCTGGGCGCCGCGTTTCACGCTGGAGCAGACGCTGGCGGACGTCTATGCGTGGGCCCGGACCGGCGTGCGATAGGGGCCCCCGAGAACGTTGTTCCCATTGACGTCCTGCACCCGACATGCTCCGCGCGATCCATCGGAAAAAACCATGAAACCGATCCACAAACTGCTCGTCGCAAATCGCAGCGAAATCGCGATCCGCGTGTTGCGGGCCGCAAACGAACTGGGCATCCGCACGGTCGCCATATACAGCCAGGAGGATCGCTTCGCGCTCCACCGCTTCAAGGCGGATGAGGCGTATCTCGTCGGCGAGGGCAAGGGACCGGTCGCCGCCTATCTCGATATCCCGGGCATCCTCGCGGTGGCCAGGAAGGCCGGCGCCGACGCGATCCACCCGGGCTACGGCTTCCTTTCCGAAAATGCCGCGTTTGCCAGGGCCTGCCAGGAGGCCGGCATCCTGTTTGTCGGGCCGACGCCGGATATGCTGGACACCTTCGGCGACAAGCTCGCCGCCAAACGGATCGCCCGGCAGGCGAATGTCCCGACCGTGCCCGGCACCGACAAGCCGGTGGCGCCCGGCCCGGCCCTCGCCAAGGCCGCCATGAAAATAGGCTTTCCCCTGATCCTCAAGGCGAGCTTCGGCGGCGGCGGGCGCGGCATGCGCGTGGTGGAATCGCCGGCCGAACTCGAACCCAAGCTCGAGGAGGCGATGCGGGAGGCCGGCGGCGCCTTCGGCAATCCCGCCGTCTTCCTCGAGCGCTATATCCGGCGCGCGCGCCATATTGAAGTCCAGGTGCTGGGCGACGGGCGCGGGGAAATCCGGCATCTGTGGGAACGCGACTGTTCGGTGCAGCGGCGTCACCAGAAGGTGGTGGAAATCGCGCCCGCCCCCAACCTCGATCCCCGCACGCGGGTCGCGCTGTGCGAGGCGGCGGTCAAACTGGCGCACGCCGTCAGCTATCTGTCCGCGGGCACGGTGGAGTTCCTCGTCAACGCCGACACGGGCGAGTTCTATTTCATCGAGGTGAACCCGCGCGTGCAGGTGGAGCATACGGTCACCGAAATGGTCACCGGCATTGATATCGTGCGCTCGCAGATCCTGCTCGCCCAGGGCAAGGGATTCGAGGACGACGACCTTGCCGTTCCGTCCCAGGACCAGATCCAGACGCGCGGGTTCGCCCTCCAGAGCCGGATCACCACCGAGGATCCCGAGAATCGGTTCATCCCCGATTACGGGCGCATCACCACCTATCGGTCCACGGCCGGTTTCGGGGTGCGCCTCG
The DNA here is from genome assembly GCA_964388845.1 of uncultured Verrucomicrobiota bacterium. Classification (GTDB taxonomy): domain Bacteria; phylum Verrucomicrobiota; class Kiritimatiellia; order CAIVKH01; family CAIVKH01; genus JAMLJG01. Next base: position 58,038 of record CAYMCD010000002.1, on the reverse strand, counting down.
ACGGCGGGACCGCGTACAGCGGCGCCGTGATCACGCCCTATTACGACTCGCTTCTCGTGAAGGTCACCACGTGGGGCGTCACGTTCCGGCAGGCCATCCAGCGCATGGACCGGGCCCTCCGCGAATTCCGGATCCGCGGGGTGCGCACGAACATCCCGTTCATCAACAACCTGATCCTGCACCCGACCTTCCAGGGCGGCGGGGCCGTCACCACCTTCATTGACGACACCCCCGAGCTGTTCCGCTGGCCGGCGCGCAGGGACCGCGCGACCAAATTGCTCCAGTACATCGGCCATGTCGTGGTCAACGGCAATCCCGAGGTGAAAGGCCGCGCCGACGGGCGCGCCTTCGCGCCGGACGCCGCGCCCGCGGCGGAGGGCGAACCGCCCGCGGGCATGCGCCAGGCGCTGCAGAAGCTCGGCGCGAAGGAATTCGCGGCGTGGGTGGCCAAGCAAAAGCCCCTGCTGCTGACCGACACGACGATGCGCGACGCGCACCAGTCCCTGCTGGCCACCCGCATGCGCACCCACGACATGCTGCGCATCGCGCCGTTCATCGCGCGCCGCGCGCCGGGGCTCTTCAGCCTCGAGATGTGGGGCGGCGCCACCTTCGACAGCGCGATGCGGTTCCTGAAGGAAGACCCATTCGAGCGCCTCGACGCGCTGCGGGCCGCCGTGCCGAACATCCTCTTCCAGATGCTGCTCCGCTCCGGCAATGCCGTGGGCTACACGAACTATCCCGACGACGTCGTGCGGCGCTTCGTGAAGGGCGCCGCGGCGCGCGGCATTGACGTCTTCCGCGTGTTCGATTGCCTCAACGGGCTGTCCAACCTGCGCCCGGCGATGGACGCCGTGCTGGAAACCGGCGCGATCTGCGAGCCGGCCATCTGCTACACCGGCGACATCCTCGATCCGCGGCGCGACAAGTACCCGCTGGCGTACTACGTGAAGATGGCGCGGCAGCTCGAGCGCGCGGGCGCGCACATCCTCGCCATCAAGGACATGGCCGGCCTCTGCAAGCCCTACGCCGCCCACAAGCTCGTCAAGGCGCTGCGCGACGAGATCGCCATCCCGATCCACTTCCACACGCACGACACCGCGGGCATCCAGGCGGCGGCCCTCCTCAAGGCCGCCGAGGCCGGCGCCTCCATCGTGGACTGCGCCGCCTCCTCCATGAGCGGCATGACCAGCCAGGTGAACATGAATTCGATCGTGGAGGCGCTGCGCAACACCCCGCGCGACACCGGCCTCGACGGCGGCGCGCTCCTCGCGTACTCCGCCTATTGGGAGTCCGTGCGCAAACTCTACTACCCCTTTGAGTCGGGCATGCTGGCCTCCACCGCCGAGGTCTATCACCACGAGATGCCCGGCGGCCAGGTGACCAACCTGCAGGAGCAGGCCAAGAGCATGGGACTCGGGCCGCGCTGGCCGGAGGTCGCGCGCGCCTACGCCGAGGTAAACCGCTTGTTCGGCGACATCGTCAAGGTCACGCCGACCAGCAAGGTCGTGGGCGACATGGCCCTGTTCCTGGTGGCCAACAACCTGAAGGCCGACGACCTGCTCGATCCCGGAAGGGACGTCGCGTTCCCCGCCTCGGTGGTGGAATTGTTCGAGGGCAGGCTGGGCCAGCCGGCGGGTGGATGGCCCCGGAAACTGCAGGCGGTCGTTCTGCGCGGCAAGCCGGCCCTGACGAAGCGCCCGGGCGAGCTGCTTCCGGCGACGGATTTCGAGGCCGTGCGGGCGGAGCTCGCGGGCAAATTGCGCGAGGAGCCGGACGAGTCGCAGCTGCTGTCCTACCTGATGTATCCGAAGGTCTTCCTCGACCTGGCGGCGCACCGCAAACAATTCGGCGACACGAACCTGCTGCCCACCGACGTGTTTTTTTACGGCATGACGCCGGGCCTGGAAGCCGGCGTCGAACTCGAACCCGGGAAGTCCATCATCGTCAAATTCCTCACCTTGGGCGAGCCGGACGAGGATGGAACGCGGGAAGTCTTCTTCGAGCTCAACGGGCAGCCGCGCAGCGTGCGGGTGGCCGATCGCGCCCTCGCGCGCGCGGCCGGCCACCACGTCAAGGCCGACCCCGACCAACCCGGCCAGGTGGCCGCGCCCATGCCCGGGAAGGTGTCGGCGCTCCTGGCGCAGGCCGGCCAGGCGGTCAAGAGGGGGGACAAGTTGTTGAGCATCGAAGCCATGAAAATGGAGACCGCCGTGTACGCCCCGATGGACGGCCACGTGAAGGAGGTTCGCGTCAAGACCGGTTCGCCGGTGGAAAACCGCGACCTGCTCCTGGTGATCGAAGCCCCCTCCGGCGCGGCGAAGGGATGAGGCCCGACCGCTTGCGAGGCGATTGGCTGGGGGAACACCTGTATCCCGCCCGCGTGCTGCTCTATGCCCGCCTGGGTTCCACCCAACAGAGGGCGATGGAAGAGGTGGAGGCGGGCCGGTTGTCCGCCCCGGCCGTCGTTGTCGCCGCCCGCCAGACCGCCGGCCGCGGCCAGCGCGCCAACCGCTGGTGGTCGGATGCCGGTTCGCTGTGCGCCAGCTATGTGCTGCCCGCGAGCAGCCACCCGGCCGGCCAGGTGCCGCTCCGCGCGGGCCTGGCCGTGGCGGAGGTCCTCGCGCGCCACCTGCCCGGCGGCCGGGTCCGGGTCAAATGGCCCAACGACGTGCTCGTGGAGGGTCGGAAAATCGCGGGCGTGCTGTGCGCGCGCCTGCGGGGCTGCGACGTGATCGGGATCGGCCTTAATGTCCGGACGGCGACGCGGCGGATGCCGCGCGAGTTCCGGCGCGGGGCTACATCCCTCCACCTTGCAGCCACGCGCGCGCCGCCCCGGGCCGTCCTGCTCGTCGAACTGTGGGAGGCGATCCGGGACCAGCTCGCGCGAGCCGACGTGGAGGAGGCGTATGCCCGGCGCAGCCACACGCAGGGCAAGCCCGTGCGCGTGCGCGTCGGCCCGACCATCCGCGCCGGCGTTTGCCGCGGCGTTGACCGCGACGGGCGGCTTTGCGTGGACAGTGGCGGGACCCTCTTGCGGCTGACCGACAGCGAACAACTCATCCGCTGACCCGGCGGCCGAATTTCCAATGGATTTCCGGGCGCAAGCCACTACCCTATGCCCGCGATGAGAACCAAGTCGGTCCCCCAACCCGCCGCGCCCGCCGCGCCGGCGCCCAAGGCCCGGAAGCCATCCAGACCGGAAACCGCGGAATCCATGGGCGCGCGCCAGCGCGAAATCGCGGTCTCCGAATTCTTCCTCAAGAACCGGCACCTGCTGGGATTCGATTCGCCGCGCCGCGCGCTGCTGACCGCGGTGAAGGAGGCGGTGGACAACTCGATGGACGCCTGCGAAGAGGCGGGCATCGTTCCCGAAATCGGCGTGGAGCTGGAGCAGACCGCGGAAACGCGCTTCCGCGTCACCGTGACGGACAACGGTCCGGGCATCGTGAAGGCCCAGATCCCGAAGATTTTCGCCAAGCTGCTGTACGGCTCGAAATTCCACCGGCTCCGCATGTCGCGCGGCCAGCAGGGCATCGGCATCAGCGCGGCCGGCATGTACGGCCAGCTCACCACGGGTTCGGCGGTTAGGATTCTCTCCAAGATCAAGAACGCGAAAAAGGCGCACCGGCTGGCCGTGCAGATTGACACGAAATCGAACAGGCCGGTGATCCTGTCCGACGAGGAGATCGAGTGGAGACCGGCCTTCCAGCCGGTTGACGAGGCGGGCGCGCCCGCCGGCGCCCCCGCCGAGTACGCGCACGGCACCTCGGTGTCCATCGAGATGGAGGCGCAGTACCAGCGCGGCAAGCAGTCGGTGGACGAGTTCATCAAGCAGTGCGCGATCGTGAACCCCCACCTCACGCTGCACTACCGGCTGGCGCTGAAGGCGAAAGCGGACGCCTCCGCATCCCCGGAGCCCCATCCCCCGCCCGAGGTCGCCGGGCTCACCTATGCCCGCGCCCTGCGCGACATGCCCAAGATCCCGAGCGAAATCATGCCGCATCCGCACGGCGTGGAGCTCGGGATGTTGATGCAGATGCTGAAGGACACCGAATCCCGCACCGTGCGGTCCGCGCTGGCCGGCGATTTCTCGCGCGTGAGCGACGCGACCGCGCTGCACATCTGCGAGCGGGCGGGGGTGAACCCCAAGGCCAATCCGACCCGCGTCGCGCACCAGGAGGCCGAGTCGCTTTTCAAGGCGATCCAGGGCACGAAACTGATGCGGCCTCCGACCGACTGCCTGTCGCCGATCGGCGAGGAGCAGATTGTCGCCGGCTTGCAGAAGGAGATCCGGGCCGACTTCTATACGGCTGTCACGCGCGATCCCGATGTCTACCGGGGCAACCCGTTCCAGATCGAGATCGGACTCGCATACGCGAAACCAGAGGAGAGCAAGGCCTCGGAGGACATGGGCCAGGAGGAGCCGATCCGCCTGCTGCGTTTCGCGAACCGCGTGCCCCTGCTCTACCAGCCGGGCGCCTGCGCGATCACCAAGGCCGCCATCGGCGTGAATTGGAAGGCGTACGGCTTGAACCAGCCGAAGGGCGCGCTGCCGCTCGGGCCGCTGGTCGTGATGGCCCACATGGCCAGCGTCTGGGTGCCGTTCACGAGCGAGAGCAAGGACGCCATCGCGGGCTACGAGGAAATTCTGGCCGAGATGACGCTCGCGCTCCAGGAGTGCGGACGCCGCCTGTCGGTCTTTCTGAACAAACGCCGCCGCGACATGGAGGCCGCGCGCAAGCGCAACTACATCGAACTCTACATTCCCCACCTAGCCCTCGGCCTGAAGGACATCCTCGGGCTGCCTGACAAGGATAAGGACCGCATCGAGCGGGACCTGAAAAAGATGCTGGAAAAGACGCACCTGGAGACATGACCGGCCGATCCCCCGCCGCTTCATGGAATTCTATTTCGGACATCGCCCGCATGCCGCGTAAAGGCATCGTGAAACCCGCGTTTTCTTTGTCACGTCGCGCGCCCCGCGCTTGATGATTCCCACGGCTTCCTTCATCTTCCCCGCATGCCGAAGCCCGACGCATCCGCACCCCAGTCCGCCCTCTCGTTGTGCGACCACCCGCGCTGGCGGGGAGAGGATCTCGGGACCCCGCTGCCCGATCTGCCGCACGCCAACTCGGTCTGCCTGCCCACCTGGCGGGACGTGGTGGAGTACGAGGAGAAACGACCCCGCGTGATGGAGCGGTTGCGCGCCGGCTATCCGCGCTTCGTGGTGCAGCCGCCCTGCGCGCAGGCCTTTGCCGCCGCCCGCCGCGAGCTCTGCGGACCGGATGAGGCGTGCCACCTCTATCCGACCCGGCGGGCCGCCGAGCGGGCCGCGGATCGCGTCCGGGCCTGGTGCGGCGCGGAAACGCGGGTCGCGGAATGGTCCGGGCGCGGCGTGTACGCGCTGTGCTATCCGACCGCGCGGGAAGAATGGTCCTTGAAACACTGGCGGCACACCGGCGACGGCATCTCCTCCCGCCACGCCCAGGCGCTGATGGAAGGGCGCGCCGCGCCGGACGCGCACGAGGCGCGACGCCGGCTCCAGCAGCGGATCGCCGAATCGGCGGGGGTCGCGCCGCGCGATGTCTATTTGTTCAAGAGCGGCATGGCGGCTATTTATGCGCTGCACCGCGCGCTCGTGCGCCGGGCGCCCGGCCGCGCCCAGGTCCAGTTCGGATTCCCCTATGTGGACACGTTGAAGATTTTGCAGGATTTCGGGACGCCGCATGTCTTTTACGCGCGCGCGGATGAGGCCGATCTGGCGGCGCTCGGGGACCGCGCCTCGCGCGAACGGATCGGCGGGCTCTTCTGCGAATTTCCGTCCAACCCGACCCTGGTCAGCACCGACCTCGAAGCCCTGCGGGCGCTCGCGGACCGCCACGCCTTCCCCCTCGTCATAGACGACACGATCTCGACCTGGTCCCATGTGGATCTGCGGCCGGCCGCCGACATAATCGTCACAAGCCTGACCAAGTGGTTTACCGGACGGGGCGACGTGATGGGCGGATCGGCCGTGATAAATCCGGCCGGCCCCCACGCGGAGGAATTGCGCGACGCGCTGAATGGCGAATACGAGGATTGCACATGGGGCGAGGCGATCGAACTGGCCGAACTGCTTTCCCGCGACGCGGATGAGCGGGTGCTCCGCGCCGGCGCGACCGCCGAGGCCGTGGCCGACTGGCTTCGCGCGCACCCGGCGGTCGCCGAGGTGTATTACCCGAAGTTCCAGCACCGGGAGCGCTACGACCGCTTCCGCCGTCCGAACGGGGGGTACGGTGGACTCTTCTCCTTCGTGCTGCGCGATCCGGAGCGCGCCAGCGTCCCTTTTTACGACGCGCTGGAGTTGTGCAAAGGCCCCAACCTGGGCACCGTCTTCACGCTTTGCTGTCCGTTCACGCTGCTCGCGCACTACAGCGAGCTCGATTGGGCCGAGCGCTGCGGCGTCTCCCGCTGGTTGCTGCGACTGTCGGTCGGGCAGGAGGAACCGGGCGAACTGATCGCGCGCCTTGGGCGCGCCCTGCGGGCCGCAACAGCCTGAAGCGGTATCAATTGAAATTGAGCGCGGCGTCCGGCGGCTTCCGCAGTCCGTCCAGACGCGCAAGGATGGACTGGTTGCGCGCCTGGATTTCCGCGGCCCTCCGGTCGAGATCCGCCACGCGGCGGCGCAGGATTTCCTCCCGTCCCGCCAGCGCCGAACGAAGCCTCTCCCATTCGGATAGGTCGCGCGACAGCCCGTTCTCGCGCGACCGCAACAGCGTCTGATCAAATCGCAGCCGGTGGATATCCTCCAGCAGGCCGGCCGCGAGTTCAGGGACGGACACCGGCGGATCGGCCCGCCGCGCGCCCTTGCGTTTCTTCCACAAGTTCCGCCACGTCGGCTTCGACTCGGGACGGATCGGACGGCGGGCGGCCGCCGTAAGCTCCCGCGCGCGCGCCTCGGATTCTCCGCGCCGCGCGGCAAAGGCCTCCGCATCGCGGGCGAACTCCGCCCAGGCGCGGCGCACACGAGCGGCGAACTGCCGCTCCGCCCGGCGATCCAGCGCCAGTTGCTCCGCTTCGTGCTGAAGGCGTTCCAGCAGCGCATCCGCCTCCGCCTGGTCCGCCCGGGAGTGCTGGACCATCTGCAGGAGTTCGATGGCGCCCGAAACGGCGCTGAATACACCGTCCGCGTCCACCTGGTTTCATGGTC
>CAYMCD010000002.1:0-50839 GCA_964388845.1 uncultured Verrucomicrobiota bacterium | reverse complement strand
CCCGAAACGGCGCTGAAATCCGGCGCCGCGCCGGCGGAGGGCTCCAGGAGATCGAACCGCGACCGGAGCCGCGTCAACGCGTCCTTCGCGTCCGCAAGCGACCGCCCCATGGCCTCGGTGTCGCCGCGCAGCGCGCCGGACTCCCCGCGCGCGGCTGATAGCGCCCGCTCCAACTGGCGCATCTCGCGGTCCACGCGGCCGGACAGACCTCCGACGTAGAGCACCGCCGCGAGCAGTACGGCAACCAGCAGGGCGGTCAGACCCAGGGCCATGCGCACCAGGCGCCGGCGGGCGTTGCGCCGCTCGATTTCGAGAAATTCCTGGAAGGCCTGCAGGACGGGCAGCTTCGAGCCAAAGGCCTGTATCCCGCCCTCGCGCAGAGACCGGATATCCTGATTGGCCGCGAGGGTGCGGACCTGCTGCTTGAGGACTTGCGGCGGCGCCCCCACGACGGCGGGCTTCCGGCTTTCTATTTCAGCTTCAGCCATGGGACGGGAGAGAATTTTTTGCGGCCGCCCTTGGGGTCGCTCTTTTCCTTCGGCGGATCAGCCCCGGCGGACGCGCCGGCGCCCGCGTCGCGATTTGTCTTCCACGCCTTCAACTCCATCTGCGCCTGGGCTTCGATCTCAGTCAACTTCGGTCCCGACCGCGGCGGTATCACGACCGGCTCGATCGCCCGGCGCGGACGAGCGGATGGCTTCGCGGAGGGAATGGGCTCCGGGTCGCCATGTTCGGCGGCGGCCGGATGGCAAGGTTCAGCCGGGACCTCGTGACTGGGCGCCGCGGCGAGAGGTGTCACCATGCGGCGAACCGCCGATTCGCGCTCCTTCGGATCGGCCTTGGTCGAGAGGGTCCGCCAGTCCTGCTGCAGTTGCTCAATGCGGCGCGTGAGGCCTCCCTCCTCGGCGGACGCATGGAGTGCGCCGAGCGCCTGCAATTCAACCTGCAGGGTCTGTTGCCGTCGCCGGGCCTCCGCCCGCGCCCGCTCCAATTCCGCGCCGATCGCGGCGAGGCGGGCCTCCCCTTCGCGCCGGGCGGCGTCCGCCTCGGCCGCCTCGGCCTCGCGCGCCGTGCGCAGCTCGGCCAGGCCGGACTCCAGGGCGCGGATGCGCTCCTCCGACTCGCGCCGGGTCCCGGCATGCGCCGACTGTTCCCCGGCCAGCGCGCGGCGCGCCTCGTCCAGGGCGCGTCGGACCTCGTCCTGTTCGCCCGCGAGCCGGTCGAGTCCGGCGCGAAGTTCCTGTTCCTGGTGCTTCGCGGACGCCCGCGTCGAGTCCAACTCGTTCTCTAACTGGCCGGCGCGCTCCCGCGCGGCGCCCCGCTCCGCCTCGCGCTCCTGAAGGCCGCGCCGCAGGGTCTCGATCTCCTTGCCGGCCTCGGCCCGGATGGAGTTAAGTTTCTTGATCTGGTCTTCAAACATCCGACCCTGTTCGCCGGCTTCCTTTCGCGCCCGCTCCAATTCCGCGCCGATCGCGGCGAGGCGGGCCTCCCCTTCGCGCCGGGCGGCGTCCGCCTCGGCCGCCTCGGCCTCGCGCGCCGTGCGCAGCTCGGCCAACTGTTCCGCCGTGACCTGTGCGCGGCTTTCGAGTTCGCGGGCGTGTTCATCGCGGCGTTCGCGGTCCGACTGCAGTTCCTGGCGGAGAGTCTCCTCCTGCGCGCGCAGCGCATGGATCGCTTGCTCCGCATCGGCCAGCGCGGCTTGTTTCGACTCGGCGTCGCGCTGCAGTTCGGCGACGCGCGACGCCAACTCGCCGCGGGCGGCATCGAGTCCCTCGATCTTTGCGAGCAGCGCGGATTCCCGCTGCCCGTGTTCCCGCGCCGTGCCGTCCGCGCGGGCGCGCTCCTCGGCCAATTCGTTGCGGACGCGGTCCAGCTGCGATCGCAAGTCCGAGGACTGCGCCTCGAAGTCCACCCTGAGCCGGCGCTGTATCTCCTCGCTTTCTTGTGCCTTGGCGACGGCCGCGTCGTGCGCCTTCCTCTGCTCCTGCAACTCAATCCCGGCCTGTTCCAACCGGGACAGCGCGGAGCGGCCCTCGGCGCTCAACGCCTCAAGTTGCCCCGTGGAATCCGTTCCTTCGGCCTGCACCTGGAGTTGGCGGGCCCGTTCGGCGGCCAGTTCCTCCCGCGCGGCGTCGAGGGCCGTCTGCGATTCGGCGAACTGTCCCTGCAGCGCATCTATCCGGGCCAGCAGCTCGCGTTCGCGCTCGTGGCGCGCTGCGAGCGCGGTTTCGATGCTTGAGGATTGGTCCGCCATCTGGCTACGCGCGAGAATCACCGCCTGTTCGATTTGTTCCAGGCGCGCCTGCAGTTCGAGCGAAGGCGAGGGAGCGGACGGCGTCCCCGGCGACGGGCTCCGGGCCTCATCCTTCAGGCGACGGACCTCGATCTGCGCCGCATCCAATTGCCCAGAAATATCGCGTTTTTGGTCTTCCAGTTCCTGGAGGCGCAGGCGCAGGCGCTCCGCCTCGGCCGCGCCGTCGCCGAGCGTCCGTTCGTTCTCGCTCAAACGCCGTTCGAAGGCCTGGCGGGCCTCCGCCAGGGCGCCCGCCGAGCCGGCCAGTTCGGCCTCCAGCGCCGCCGCGCGTTGCTGGGTCTCGACAAGTTGCCGTTCGGCCCGCGCCTTTTCGTCCGCCAATTCCTGCCGGGCCTGTTCCAGCTGCGCGAACGCCTCCGGGGTCGGCAGCCCGGCCAGGATATGCTCCTGCTGCTGCTCGACGGTGGTGGATTCGCCGGTGATCCGGTTGGACAGGCGCGCGGTGAGCGCGACGGTTCCCTCCTGGACGAGTTCCCCGAGGGCCTGCAGGTTGAACGGCCCGACCGATTCGCCCCCGCCGGTATCGAGCATCCACTCCATGCCAAGATCGCGGAGGTCGCAGGCGGGGAACCAGTCCTCGCCGTCGGCGGCGATCCTGTGGTTCGGGCCGACGCGGCCCTGGCGCGCCCAGAGTTCGAGGTCCGCGAGAGGGACGGGGCCGAACTCCGACCCGTCTTCGGTCTTGAGTTTCCAGGTCTGATCCGGCCGGGCGGAACGCAACGACAATTTGGATATGGCCATATGCAAACCTCGCCGACTCGCACCCGCGCGCGCGGGCGCCGCGCCGGTTAACCCGCCAAAGGAAACCACATAGCCCATGGCGCAGCAAGCGCTACCTGCCGGCCGGGAATCCCGGTTCGCATCCCGTGTCGCAATCCCGTGTCGCAATCCCGTTGACATCCGCGGGACGTTGTACTATCGCTCACATTCTGGCGTTCCAGCGCCGGGAAATTTTGGGCCCACTCACACTCACGTCAGGAAGGAACGCGCCATGTCCCACCCCGCCGATCCCCGCGCCTCGACCGCCCTCACCCGCCGCAGCTTCCTGCGCCTGGCCACCGCCGCGGGCGCGGGTTCGCTGGTCGCGAGCTCGTCGTGGGCGCAGTTGTTCGGGTTCGACGCGCCGTTCGAGATCGTGTCGCCGCTCGACGCCTATCCGAACCGGGATTGGGAGCAGAACCACCGCGATCTCTACCGCTACGACAGCACCTTCCACTTTCTCTGCGCGCCGAACGACACGCACAACTGCCTGCTCACGGCCTACGTGAAGAACGGCACGGTGGTGCGCATCGGGCCGTCGTACGGCTTTGGCGAGGCGAAGGACCTTTACGGCAACCCGGCGTCGCACCGATGGGATCCCCGCTGCTGCCAGAAAGGTCTCGCCCTGGTGCAGCGCATCTACGGGGACCGCCGCGTGAAGGCGCCGATGGTCCGCACGGGCTTCAAGGCGTGGGCGGACGCGGGGTTTCCCCGCGGTTCCGACGGCAAGGTTGATCCCCAGTACCTCAAGCGCGGGCACGACCCGTATGTGCGCGTGCCATGGGAGGAGGCCTTCGACCTGACCGCCCGGGCGCTGAAGAACATCGCCGAAACCTACAGCGGGCCCGAGGGGGCCGAGAAGCTGCTGGCCCAGGGCTACGATCCGGCCATGGTCGAGGCGATGCACGGCGCCGGGGTACAGGCGCTGAAATTCCGCGGCGGCATGCCGGCCCTCGGGGCGACCCGCATCCTCGCGCATTACCGCCTGACCAACATGCTCGCGTTGCTCGACAGCCACATCCGCGGCACCGGGCCTGATGAGGCGGTGGGCGGGCGGGTCTGGGACAGCTACACATGGCACACCGACTTGCCGCCGGGCCACCCGATGGTCGTCGGCCACCAGACCAGCGAATTCGACCTGGCCCTGGTCGAGCACGCGAAATTGCTCCTGGTCTGGGGCATGAACTGGATCACCACGAAAATGCCCGACAGCCACTGGCTTACCGAGGCGCGGCTCAAGGGCACGAAAGTCATCGTCATCAGCGCCGAGTACAGCGCCACGGCCAACAAGGGCGACGAGGTGCTTATCGTACGGCCCGGCACGACGCCGGCGCTGGCGCTCGGGTTCGCCCACGTGCTCTTCCGCGACAAGCTCTATGACCGGCCCTTCGTTCAGAATTTCACGGACCTGCCGATGCTGGTGCGCGACGACACGCACGAGCTGCTGCGCGCGGCGGACCTCTTCCCGGACTACCGGGCGGCCGATTTGAGCCGCACGTCCCGGATCCTCGCCCCGGGCGAGCAACCGCCCGCGCCGATGGGCCAGGGAACCAGCTACATTCCCGAGTCGCTCCGCGCCGAGTGGGGCGACTATGTGATGGTGGATGAGAAGGACGGCGCCTTCAAGGCGGTGAACCGGCAGCAGCTTGGCGCGGAATTCGCGAAAACGGGTCTCACGCCCGCGCTCGAGGGCGCGTTCGAGGCGAAGCTGGTCAACGGAACCACGGTCACGGTGCGCCCGGTGTTCGACCACATCCGGGCGCTGGTCATGGAGAACTACACGCCGGAGATCGTGTCGGAAATCACGTGGGCGCCGGCCGCGGCGATCGAGTCCATCGCCCGCCAGATCGCCGGGCACGGCGGCGAGACCCTGTTCGCGCTCGGCATGGGGCCGAACCAGTTTTTCAACAGCGACCTGAAGGACCGCGCCGTGTTCCTCGTGGCCGGCCTGACCGGCAGCATCGGCAAGCCCGGCGCGAATGTCGGCAGCTTCGCGGGCAACTACCGCACGGCGTTTTTTTCCGGCGCGGTGTTCTACATTTACGAGGATCCGTTCGACATCGCCGCGTCCGCCGATGCGCCGGTCAAGCGCCGCATCTGCTACAAGAGCGAATCGGCGCATTTCTGGAACAGCGGCGACGTCGTGCTGCGCATGGGCAAGGAGCTGGTCACCGGCAAGGGGCACATCCCCACGCCGACCAAGTCGGTGATGGTCGCCAACTCGAACTCGCTGATCGGGAACGCGAAGGGGCACTACGCGCTCGTCGCGAACACGATCCCGAAGTGCGACTTCATCGGCGTGTGCGAGTGGTGGTGGACGACCTCGTGCGAATACGCCGACATCGTGTTCGCGGTGGACAGCTGGGCCGAGTTCAAGATGCCCGATGCGACCGTTTCGGTGACCAACCCGTTCCTCTACCTCTATCCCGACACGCCGCTCCCGCGCGTTCACGACACCAAGCCCGACCTCGAAGTCGTCGCCGGCGTGGGCGAGGCGATCGGGCGGCTGATTGACGATCCGCGCTGCGCCGCATACTGGAAGTTCGTGCGCGAGGACGGCAGCCGAACCTACCTGCGGCGCATCCTCGAGAACACCAACGCCTCCGCCGGGTACGAGCTGGACGCGCTGCTGGCGGACGCGAAGATGGGCATTCCGGCGCCGATCCTCACCCGGACCTATCCGAAGTACAGCCACTTCGAGCAGGTTATGGAAAGCAAGCCGTTCTACACCAAGACCGGGCGCATGGAATTCTACCGCGAGGAGGTCGAGTTCCGCGAGAACGGCGAGAACATGCCGATCCACCGCGAGCCGATTGACAGCACGTTCTACGAACCGAATGTCATCGTGTCCGGTCCGCATCCGCTGCTGAAGCCCAAGGGCCCCGAGGCCTACGGCGTGGCCCGCGACGATCTCGGCCCCGACACCGTGCAGGCCCGGCACGTGGTGAAGCCGTGGAGCGAGGTGAAGCACACGAAACATCCGCTCAACGAAAAAGGCTACGACCTCGTGTTCCACACGCCGAAATATCGCCACGGCGCCCACACGATGGGCGTGGACACCGACCTCTGCGCGGTCTGGTTCGGGCCGTTCACCGACACGTACCGCCGGGACGCGCGCATGCCGTTCATCAACGAGGCCTATGTAGATATCAACCCCCGGGACGCCAAGGCGCTCGGCATCGAGGACGGCGACTACGTATACATTGACGCCGACCCGCGCACCCGGCCTTACAGGGGTTGGAAAGCGGCCGACGATTTCTACAAGGTCGCCCGCCTGATGGCGCGCGCCCGCTATTACGCCGGGACGCCGCGCGGCATCACGCGCATGTGGTACAACATGTACGGCGCGTCCGTCGGGAGCGTCCGAGCGCAGGCGCGGCGGGCCGACGGCCTGGCCAAGAGCGATTCCACCGGCTACCAGGCGATGTTCCGCTCGGGCAGCCACCAGAGCTGCACGCGCGGCTACCTGAAGCCGACCTGGCTCACCGACACGCTGGTCCGCAAGGACGTGATCGGCCAGTCCATCGGCAAGGGGTTCGCGCTCGATGTGCACTGCGCGAACGGCGCGCCGCGCGAGGCCATCGTGCGCATCTCGAAGGCGGAGGACGGCGGCCGCGGCGCCGAGGCCCTCTGGCGGCCGGCGCGCAACGGCCTGCGCCCGACCTATGAATCCGACGCGATGAAGACCTACATGAACGGCGGTTTTGTCACCACCTGAGGAAACACCCCATGCCCACGGTCAACAACTGGCAGCTGCAACGAGAGATGGAATTCCCCTACGAGGAAAACCGTCCCGACCGGCAGATCGCCTACATTTTCGACACCAACAAATGCATCGCCTGTCAGACGTGCAGCGTCGCGTGCAAGACGACCTGGACCTCCGGCAGGGGACAGGAGCAGATCTTCTACAACAACGTCGAGACCAAGCCCTATGGCGGCTATCCGCAGGCCTGGGACGTCAACTTGCTGCAGAAACTCGGCGGGCAGAAATGGACGGGCGGGACGTACGAGGGAAAGACCGTGTTCGAAAACGTTCCGCCCGGCGAGCGCGTGCTTGGCCACAAGCCCGAGGACGAGGACTACGCGCAGGCGAACCTCGGCGAGGACGAGGTCGCCGGCGACCTCGAGAAGGGCGCGCACTACATGGGCACGCACCACATGTGGATGTTCTACCTCGCCCGCATCTGCAACCACTGCACGTTCCCCGCGTGCGTCGCCGCCTGCCCGCGCAAGGCCATCTACAAGCGGCGCGAGGACGGCATCGTGCTGGTGGACCAGACCCGCTGCCGCGGTTACCAGGCCTGTGTCGCGGCCTGCCCGTACAAGAAGGTGTTCTTCAACGCGGTGACCCGCGTGTCGGAAAAGTGCATCGGCTGCTTTCCGCTGATCGAGCGGGGCCTTCAGCCCCGATGCGTCTCGACCTGCATCGGCAAGATCCGGCTGCAGGGGTTCATCTCCAGGCCCGGCAAGGCGCGCGAGGACAATCCGATTGACCAGCTCGTGCATATCAAGAAGATCGCGCTGCCGCTCTACGCGCAATACGGCACGGAGCCGAACGTGTACTACGTGCCCCCGGTGCACGTGCCGATGAACTTCCTCAAGCAGATGTTCGGGCCCGGCGCCGAGGGGGCGGTCGCGGCCTACCGCGCCGCCGCGGAAGACCAGGCCGCGCTGGCGGCGATGTTGCTGTTCGGCAACACCGCGAACATCACCACCCGCTACGCCTACACCGACACGCACACCATCGGCTTCAACGACAAGGGCGAGGAACAGGTGCGCGTCCCGCTCACCGAACCGTTCCAGGTGCGCGCCGCCTACGACGAGAAATTCCAGGCGTACCGCTACAACACCCCGTGAGGATGCCCATGCACTACCGTCTCCTGGCCGCGCTGGCGCTCGCCTGCGCGCCGATGGCCGCCCGGGCCCAGCTCGTCGTCAGACACGTCCCGGAACCGGACCCGTTTTTCGAAAAACCGGATCCCGCGTCCGCCCGGTGGGCCGACGCGCCGCCGGCGACGGTCACCCTGTTGCCGCAGATGATCGCCCCCCCCTCCAAGATGAGCGTGAGCACGCCGTTCTTGGAGGCGCGCGCGGTCCACAACGGGCGGTGGATCGCCGTCGCGGTCGCGTGGGCCGACGAGAAAGACGACCGGATGGTGAACAAGGACTTGAACTCCGACGCCGTGGCCGTCGCGTTTCCACGCGGCGAACCCGGCACGACGTCGCCCTTCATGGGCGGACCGGGCACGCCGGTGGAAATCAACCACTGGAAAGCGGTCTGGCAGCGGGATGTCGAACAGGGCTACGCCGACATCACGGCGACCCACCCGAACACGGCGGTCGTCAACTATCACGGGCGCACGAACGCCTATGAGCACAACCTCAAAGAGCTGGCGGCGGACCCGGAGGCCAGCCTCGCGATGGCGGCCATCCGCCTGGGCAACCCGGTCAGCCAGGTGAACCGGCAACACCCCGTCGAGCAGCTCGCGGCGGCCGGCTTCACGGGGACCCTGACGACGCAGTCGCGCCAGGACGCGCGCGCGTGGGGCCGCTTCGCCGACGGTCGATGGACCGTCGTGTTCGCGCGCCCGCTGGACACCGGCGATCCGCAGGACCGCGCGCTTAAACCAGGCGACGCGCACGAAATCCACTTCGCCGTTTGGGACGGCGGCGAGAACGACGTGGGCGCCAAAAAATCCTACAGCATGTTGATCCCGATGACCCTGGAACCCCTGCCATGAGGCGCGGGGCGCCGTTCCAGGCGGCGGCGCGAGCCGAGTGCTGGCGCCTGCTGGCCCTTGCGCTCGACCGGCCCGCGGAGGACGCCCTGGGCGAGATCGCGGCCTGCGCCGAAGCGCTGGCGGACGCCCGCGCGTCGCTGGCCCCCCCGCTGCGGGCGCTCGCGGCCGCCTGCGCGGACGCGGAGGCGGGCGCGCTGGAGCGCGAATACCACCTGCTGTTCACCACCCGGATGCTCGCGAGCCCGAACGAAAGCACGTACCATCGCACCGCGCGGGGCGCGGTCCTCGGCGACATCGCGGCGTTCTACGAGGCCTTCGGCTTGCGGCTGCTGCCTTCGCAGGGCGCGGCGGACGCGTTGCGGAACGAACTGTTGTTTCTCTCGTGGATGAGCCTGAAGGAATGGCGCGCGGAGCAGCGGGGGCTGGCCGAGCCCCTCGCGATCACGCGCGACGCCACCCGGCGCTTCATCGAAGACCACCCGGCGCGCTGGATCGCGGCCTTCGTGGACCGCCTGCTATCCGCGACGACGACCCGTTTCTACATCCAGACCGCCGGACTTCTGATGGCGGTGATGAACGAGGTCACGAGCGAATTCGGCATCTCCGGAGTCGAACCGCTGGGCCCCGCAGGGCAGCCCGCCGAACCGGACACGATCCCCTGCCCCGCCTCCGGCGCGTGCGCCGGCGATTCCCATCCCGTAGGATGAGCGGAATCCGTCCATCCGGCGCTCGACCGGCCCGCCGTGCGCGCGTAGGATATCCGCGGAGATTGCACCCATGAAGGAAGAAACCGCACGCCCCCCCGCCTCCACACCGCCCGCGCACTACACGGCCTTCAAGGCCGCCTTCCCGTCCGTCGTGGAGGCGTACGAGCAGTTGGGCAAGGCCTGCCACTGGAACGGCCCGTTGAATCCCAAAGCGCGCGAGCTGGTCAAGATCGGCATCGCCATCGGGGCCGGCCTGGAAAGCGCGACGCGCGCCCACGTGCGGATCGCCCGCGAGGCGGGCGCCTCGCCGGAGGAAATCCGGCACGCCGGCCTGCTCGCCACCACGACGGTCGGCTTCCCCGCGATGGTGCGCGCCATGTCATGGATCAACGACGTGCTGGCGCCGGAGGACGCGAACCGTGACGCCTGATGCGCGGCGGATTGAAATCCGGCACCTCTTCATCTCGCCCGGGCACAACTTCTTCGGCCACCACGGCGGGCCCGCCGGGACCCACCCCATCCACGCGGTTGACGAGTGCCGCTGCGTGGCGGGCCGCGGGATCGAGGGCGACCGGTTCTTCGACCACAAGGACAACTACAAGGGGCAGATCACCTTTTTTTCGTGGGATGTCTTTGAGCGCCTCAAACGAGCCGCCGGCGCGCCGGACGCGCCGCCGTCCGCCGTGCGCCGCAACGTGATCGTGGCCGGCCTCGACCTTAACGCGCTGGTCGGCCGCGATTTCTCCATCGGCGGAATCCGGTTCCACGGCGCCGAGGAGTGCCGGCCCTGCTCCTGGATGGACCAGGCCGTCGGCCCCGGCGCGGAGGCCTTCCTGAAGGGCCACGGCGGGCTGCGCGCGCGCATCGAATCCGACGGGACGCTGCGCGTCGGGGCGGCGGATTTCCACGGGGCATAGGGCCGGGATGACGCTCGACCAATACGGGCGCGGGATTGACTACCTGCGCATTTCGCTGACCGACCAGTGCAACCTGCGGTGCGTCTACTGCATGCCCGAGGATATGGCCTTCCGCCCGTCACCGGAGCTGCTCCAGGACGGCGAACTGATTCGCCTCGCCCGTCTTTTCGCGGCCCTCGGCTTCACGAAGTTCCGCCTGACCGGCGGCGAGCCGACGATCCGCCACAACATCGTCGGCCTGGTCGGGCAGCTTGCCGCCCTGCCGGGCGCGCGCGAGGTGGCCCTGACGACCAACGCCATCCTGCTCAAACACCTCGCGCGGCCCCTCGCCGAGGCCGGCCTGCGACGGATCAACATCAGCCTCGACACGCTCAATCCGAAAAAATTCCGCGAACTGACGCGCTGGGGCAACGTGGACGACGTGAGGGCCGGAATTCGCGCGGCGGAGGAGGCCGGGTTTCCGATCAAGCTCAACGCCGTCGTCGTGCGCGGGGTGAACGACGCCGAAGACGTGGTGGATCTCGCCCGTTTGACGCGGGACCATCCCTGGCAGGCGCGGTTTATCGAAATGATGCCGCTCGGCCGCATCGCGGATTTCCAGCTCAGCCACATCGTGTCGGAGGACGAACTCCGTGCGACCATCGAGTCCGCGCTCGGCCCGCTGGAACCGCTCAACGGCGGCACGCTCGACGGCGAGGCGCGCATGTTTCGCCTCCGCGGCGCGCCGGGCGCCGTCGGTTTCATCTCCTCGGTGACCCGGCCGTTCTGCGCCGCCTGCAACCGCGCCCGGCTGACGGCCGACGGCAAGCTCCGGCTCTGCCTGCTGCGCGACAAGGAACTTGATTTGCTCCCGCTGTTGCGCAACGGCGCGACCGACGAGGAGCTGCTGGGGCTCATCGAAAAAAGCATCTGGCACAAGCCCTGGGGCCACGGCCTCGCGGAACAGGCCTATCCCACCCACCGCGTAATGTCGGAGATCGGGGGGTAGCCGCCGGTTCCGCTACAGGTGTTTGATCAGGGAAACGAACACCTGGTGCTCGTCCACGTCCGATCGCAAGTCCTGGCCGGGGACGAGGGTGCCGAGGACGTCGTCTCCGAAGGCGTAGACATAGGCGGCGTCGAGGATGACCTTGCCGGGTCCCTGGCCGATCGAGAGGCCCAGGCCGAGGGTGAAATGCCAGAACCGGTCGGGCGCTCCCACCGCGGGCCGTTCCTCCCACGCGATACCGGCGCGCAACGGCACTTCCGTTTTGCGGAAGACGAGGAGGTATTCCAGGCCGCCGCTGATGCGCCAGGTGTCGTCAACCGGGTTTTCGCCATACAACGATCCGTCCAGCGGGTTCAGTCGGGGATCGCCATCCGCCCTGAACGAAAAATCCGACCAGTGGGTGCGGCTGATGTCGAGCGTCGAATAGAAGAGGTCCGTCCAGCGCCAGAGCGCGCCCAGGGACCAGCGCAGGGGGAAATCGAACTCGACGTCCTTCGCGTCGCCGGACTCGGAGGCGGCCACATCGAGGATGCGCGCGCGGGACGCGTCGTAGGTGGTCGCCGTGTTCCGCACCGTTTTTCGCTGCCGCGCCCGGGCCGTCCACGGCAGGTCCACCGCGCCGCCGAGGCGCAGCCGGCGCGAGAGGGTCCACAGGCCACCCAGCGTCACGTTCACACCCTCCAGATCGTCGAAGGCGTTGCGTTCTTCGTAGATCCCCTCGACGTAGAGACCCTTCCGATCCGATCCGCCCGCGGTATCGGTGAAGGGTTCGATATCGCCCTCTCCCGAGAACGGCACGTCGATCGGGACCGGGATGTCGCCGCCCGGCGGAATATGAAACACCCCTTCATATTCATAGTCGCCGCGGGTGGTCACCGTGTCCGTGACGGCGACCCGGCTCTCCGTGGTTCCGCTGTACTTCACGCGGGTCCGGGATCGGACCGGCTGCCCGGCGAAGGCGCCGTCCCGGTAGAGGTTGACCGCGGCGCCCACGGCGAGCGCAGGGGTGACTTCGACCGCGAGGGCCGGGGAAAAGGCGTACACGATGCCCTCCTGCTCGAACGCGAGATCGTTCATCAGTTCGGATCGCAGGAGCTGGTCAAAGACGCTGGTCTTTGTTGTGGTCAGGTGGCTGGTGACCGTCAACTCCGTGGCGCCGTCCACGATGTCCTGCACATCCACATCCGAGTAGGTGCGCGACGCGGACGCCCGGTCCGCATCGCCCGACCGGCCGGCGCCGAGGGAACCGAAGCGCTGGGTAAAGTCGTAGGCCTCCTGCAGGTTGAGCGAGAGCACGAAATTGCGGCCGGCCAGCTGGAACGGCAGCACGAGGCTCGCGTAGTTGAGGTTCAGAAAGTCCGTCTGCGCATCGCGCGGATCAACGTCCGGGTCCCCGGACTCGTGGCGGGTCTGCTCGCGAGACAGGCGCAGCGTGAAGGAAAATTCGGGGCGTTCGAGCTGGATCAGCCCGCCGGGATTCCACGAGGCCGCCGTCGCGTCGTCCGCCACGGCGGTAAAGCTGTCCGCCACCCCCAGCGCCCGCGCGCCCGATCCGCTCGGCAGCGGGGCCGAAAAGATCGAGGGCGGCCGGAACCCGGGCGGCGTCGGAGAATCGGCCTCGACGAGCGATCCTTGCGGGGCCACATGGGGCACCTCGACCGTGACGTCGCCGCCGGGGGTGCTGATGACGAACGACTGCGCGCGCGCCGGATGGGGGGCCATGGCGAGGCCGATCCAAAAACACGCCGGCCGCAACCACCGGGCCGGGCGGCGGACGACTGGAGCGACAGCGCGCATCACGCCCCAACGCCCCCGCGCGGACGACGGAACGCAAACCGGACCCCAGGCACAAGGCGACTGACAGGAACTGGCATACGATCCCCGGTCGGAAGGACCCCCACGACTTTGGATGGACGCAGCTTACCGGACCTGTAAAGTGCATGTCGAGTGCCGCGACGCCTTTCTTCCCGCGCCGCCGCATCGCTGCAACCGGGAAAACAGAATGGATTGTGATTTGGAATCGCTTCGGGGCGGTGACGAACAGGCGTGGCACGCCTTTTTCAAGCAATACGACGGACTGCTCACCTCCATCGCCGGCTGGCCGAAATGGCGGTTCATGCGCCACGAGATCGAGGAGGTTGTGCAGGAAATTCGGACCCATCTCCCCAAGGGGATACGATCGTTCAAGGGCGACTCCTCCATCGAATACTTCATCAAGCGTGTGGCCATGCATGTATGCGTGGACCGGGTTCGGCAGAACGTGCGGCGCGACAGCCGATACGTCCTGATGTCTCCGCTCGCCGAGGAGGAGGGCCGGGACGGCTGGGACCCGCCCGCGGACGCCTCGTTTGACCCGGTCGCCGAAATCCTCGAGGCCGAGCGGGCGGCGCGCGTACGCGCCCTGGTGGACGCATTGGATGAAACCTGCCGCACGGCGATCCGGTTCTTTTACCTGGACCAACTCACGTACAGGGAAATGGCGGAGCGCCTGGGCATCGCGGTCAACACCGTCGGCAGCCGGCTCGCCAAGTGCCTGGACAAGCTGCGCGCCGCCGCCGCGGACGCGATCCCGGACCGGGAGGGGAAGATATGAGCGCCGGGGGCCGACATGACCGGGGGAACGATGTGAACGAAGAGGGCACGAACCTGAAGGGCGCGTGGGCGTATGTGCACCACCAGCTGGATGCGCGCGAACGCCAGGTGCTTGAAGCGCAAATGAGCAAGGATCCCGCACTCGCGCGCCACGTCCGCGCGCTGGAGGCCGCGCACCGCGAGCTGGCCCGGCTGCTGCCCCGCTCGGCGGAGGACGCCCCGGCGCTGGAGGACCGGTTGATCCGGGCCTGGGAGGCGGACCGCGCGGGCGGAGGGGATCGCGCGCGGGCGGCGGAGCCCGTCCCGTTTCCCTGGTGGCGGCGCATGACCTATCCCGCCCTGGCCTGGGCGGCGGCGGTCGTCCTTCTGTTCGGCGCCTGGATCCACGGGCAGCTGCGCGATCCGCTGCGCTGGGAAAAAACCGCGTCGTCCACCGTTTACCGCGGCGCGGCGCCGGGCGGGCAGGACCACGCCGCCCTGCTCGGGGTGGAGGCCCGGATCCGGCACGCGCTCCGGGCGGCGTTCCGGGAACGGCATCCGCGGAAATTCCCCTTCGCGGCGCCCAGGCTCGAGGGCGCCTGGCAGATCAGCGTGGCCGCCACCGCCGATCAGCAAATCCTTGTCGAAATCGCCTTCTTTGCGGTAAAGGGGACCGAGCCCACCCGCAGCTGGCAGGAGGTCTTTACGGACGCACACGACATGGAATTGCGGCTTCCCGCATGGGCGCGCGCCATTATGGCCTCGCTCTTGAAGGAACGGGAGGATGGCTGGTCGGGAATATCCAGGGCGGGAACAACGACAGATACGCAAAGGAGACAGACATGAATATCGCGGCAAAAAAAGCCACCAACCTCATCACCTCGCTGCTGCTTATCGGGGTGATCGCCTTCACCATCGCCATGCAGCACCGGTGGAATCGTTCGCTGGTCTGGCAGCACAGCAGCGTCATCACGGCGCAGCCCCGCGGCGCGGACGGCGCGATTCTGCCGTCCGCCTATCGCGAGGACGATTTGCTCGCGCTGGCCACGTTGCTGGAGAAGTCCGTCACCGCCCGTTATGAGGAGGCGCAGCCATCCCGGTTCAACATCGCGTTTAAATCAAAGGCCCATTTCGCCATGGCGGCCAGCATCGCGGAGCTGCACGCGGGCGCCCTCGAAATCGGACTCACGGCGCGGACCCCTTCCGGCGACGCCACGGTCAAGGAATGGCGCGAGGAATTCGACAGCAAGGATGCCTATCTGGCCGCCGTGGATGCGCTCGGCGCCCGGATCGCGTCCGACCTGTCGGCCCTCCGCGAGCACTAGAGGTCCGCGGACATGAACGCCCCTCGTTGCCGCCTCCCGCCCCGGCGATGCCACGCAGGCGCGATCGCGCGTTCGTTTGCGCTCATCCTCCTCCTCGCCATTGGCGCGGGCCCGTGGTGCGGATGCCAGGCGCCCCGCGAAACGGCGAAATCCGGCGTCCGGTTTAAGAACTGGTGGAACTTCTACGAGCGCGCCCTCCGGCTGCAGGAGCAACAGGCGTTTGACGAGGCCCGCCTGCATTTTGAAATCGCCCTCGGCCTGAGCCCCGGCGCGACCTACGGGGCGGATCGCGACATCTGGCGCGCGCGGACGTACGGCCTACACTTTGTCGAAGGGTATTTCCCCCATCGCGAGATGGGGATCTGCCTCTATCACCTGGGCCGGGATGCGGAGGCGGAGCAGCAGTTGGCGCGGTCCCTCGCGCAGACGCCCTCCGGGCGGGCCAAACACTACCTCAACCTCGTGCGCGCCCGCCGCCTGTCCACGGCGCCGGCCGATCCGCCGCGGATAGTCGTGGACGGCGGCGAATCGCCGATGTGGAGCAACGCGCGCGCCATTACGCTGCGCGGCGTCGCGGCGGCCGCCGCGCGGGTGAAATCCATCCGCATCGGCGGCCGCGACGAATTTATCGAGCTGGCCGAGGCGGAGCGGCGGTTCGAGCGTGCCGTGCCCCTGCGCGAAGGGGAGAATCAAATCGCGGTGGCGGTTGCAGACCTCCTGGGCCGCCGGACGGAGCGCCAGGTGCGCGTGACCGCCGACTGGACGCCGCCCACCATCGCCGTCCTGCGGACGCGCAAAACGGCCCATCTGGAGGAGGTGGAGGTGCTGGTTGAGGACGACCGCGGGGTGGCGTCCATTTTCGAAAACGGCGAGGCCGTGCCGTCGGCGGGCGCCCGCGCCGCGCGCGCGGTGCCTCACACGCTGCGCATCGCCGGCCCGCAGCCCGTGCGCCTGGTGGTACGCGATCTGGCGGGAAATGAAATCGCCGCGGAGTTCACGCGGGACGGTCTCGCCCGCGCGCTGCGGACGCCGGGCCCGCTCCTGGCCGAGGTCGCCACGGACGCCGTGGCGGACGTCCAGACGCCGCGCGAGTCCCGCGACCGGATGAAACCGGCGCTGCGCCTGCGCGCCGTCCGGCCGGAAATTGTCGTATTCGCCGACGAATTCTACATGGACGGAGAGGCCGCGGACGGCGGCGGCGTGTCCGCCGTGGAAGTGAACGGGGAGAACCTCCTGCCGGAGGGCGCCCGTGGCGCACGCATCTGTTTTTTTGCCCGCCGCGTCCCGTTGGAGCCCGGCACCAACACCTTTGAAGTCGTCGCGCGCGACACCGCCGGCAACGCGTTGGAACGGCAACTCACCGTCATCCGGCGCGCCCCCGACTACATGGACGAGGCGTACCGCCTCTCCCTCGGCATCACACCGGCCGTCTATGCGGGCGAGCGCGCGGATGCGGCCCTGATCCAGCAGTTGCTCCGCGAGGCGGTGCTGGCCGACCCGCCGCGCTTCCACATCCTGGAGCGCGACGAAGGGTGGGACTTCATCCTGCGCGAACAGCAGTTGAGCCTGTCGGATCTGGCCGATCCACGCTCCGCCCGCCTGATCGGACGCCTGCTGCCCGCCGAATTGATGCTGATGAGCAGCGTGATGGACCATGACACGGGCCTGACCGTGCTGGCCAAAGTCGTGGATGCCCGGGATGGCCGCCTGCTTTTTTCAGACGACGTGTTCGCGCAACCGGAGGCGGACGAACTGGCCCATCACCTGCGCGGGCTGGCCCTCAAAATCGAGCAACGATTCCCGCTGGTCGGCGGGCACATCACGAAGGTGACCGGCGCCACGGCGCAGGTTGACGTGGGCCAGCGGCACGGGGTCCAACCCTTCACGCGCTTTGTCGTGCTTCCCGGCGGCGGGGACAAGGACGCGGCGCCCGTCTATCGGGCCGGTGAAGCCCTGGTCCAACTCGCCGTCAGCCGGATCGCGGAACAGACGGGCTGGGCCGAAATCATGCCGGATGCGGCCAACACGTTGGTCCGGGAGGGCGATTATATCCATGCACGATGACCTCACGAGGAGCGACGCGGAACTCGACCCGGACGCCACGCGCCCCGACGCCGGCGGCCCGCTCCAGCAGGGCCTGGTGCTCCTGGAACGGTACCGGGTGATCGAGATCCTCGGGCGCGGCGGCATGGGCGTGGTGTATCGCTGTCACGACACGGTGGCGGAACTGGACGTCGCGCTCAAACTGATCCCTCCCGAAATCGCGCTGAATCCCGCCGAGATGCGGGAGATCCGGGATAACTTCAGGCTGATCCAGCGCCTGAACCACCCCCACATCGCGAATCTCAAGAATCTGGAAAAGGACCGGGAATCCGGGCGCTTCGTCATCGTCATGGAATATGTCGAGGGCCCCACCCTGCTCGAACACCGGAAGCGGCATGGCGGCACGCTGAATCCCGGGCAGGCGATCCCCCTGCTCCGGCAGCTGGCGTCGGCGCTTGATTATGGACACGCGGAAAATGTCATGCATCGGGACATCAAGCCCGCCAATGTGATCGTCACGCCGTCAGGCGCCGCCAAACTGCTCGATTACGGCATCGCCGGAAGCATCCGGGATGCGATGACGCATCTCACGGGGCAACCGGTGAAAATCAGCGGCACCGCGCCTTACATGGCGCCCGAGCAGTGGCAGGGTCGCCGGCAGGATGGCCGTACGGACCAATACGCGATGGGCGTGCTCGCCTATGAACTACTGACAGGCAACCTCCCCTTTTCCAACGCGGAACCGGCCGTCATGCGGGAAGTTGTGCTGAAGGAAACCGTTTCCATTCCAGCCGGGCTGTCAAAAGCCGCCGGGGCGGTGCTGGGCAAGGTGTTGGCGAAGGAACCCGGCCAGCGCTACGCATCCTGCACCGCGTTTGTGGATGCGCTCGCCGCAGCCACCGCGGACCCGCACGCCACGATCCGCCTGAAGCAGAAGAAACGGAAACGGGTCCTCAACGGCTGGTTCCATGCAGCCGGAACCCTCGCGAGCGTGATCGGGTTGGCCGGTTTTTTCATGTCCGGGGACAAGACGCCTGAGCCGGCCGCCCCACCCAACGGAATGCGCTCCAGCGCGAGCGCAACGCCAGCCCTCCCGGCTGTTGACGACCTGCGCCCCCGGTACCATGCGCTGGTGGTCGGCATCAGCGACTATCAGAAACGAAACGGCGCCGGATGGGATCCGCTGCGCAACGCGCGGCGCGACGCGGAGGCGGTCGGCGACCTGCTGGAAAAGGAATACGGGTTTTCCGTCACCCGGCTGCTCGACCGAGACGCGTCGCGCGATGCGATGATGGTGGCGCTGGACCGGCTGTCGCACCTGAGTCCGGACGACGCGCTGTTGATCTATTTCGCCGGACACGGCTACTACGAGGAAGCCCTCGATGAAGGCTACTGGATTCCCGCCGATGCCCGCATGCGGGCGGACAACCGGCTCACCAAGGAGGACTGGATCTGGAACTCCACGATCACCAAACTGATCGCGTCTTCGCCGGCCCGCCACATCCTCGTCCTGGCCGATTCCTGCTACAGCGGCTCGTTGTTCCGCGGCCCGGACGCATCCCCGCCCGACCGGCGGACGCATTGGTACCGGCGCGCGCTCAAGGCGCCCTCGCGCTATCTGATCACCAGCGGCAACCTCGAACCGGTCCTCGACAGCGGCAGCGGCCACAGCATTTTCGCCCGGCAGGTGCTGAATTACCTGGCGCACCCCGAGAAGGACATTTTTTCCGCCTCGGACCTCGGCCAGTCCATCCGCGACCGGGTCAGCGCGCTGACAGGGCAGCTCGTGCGGATGGGCACGCTGCGCGTGGCCAGCGATGCCGGCGGCGAGTTTGTATTCTTGCGCGGCGCGGCGGATGTCGGCACGCTGGCGGCGGCGGATGCCGACGATACGCCGGCGCCGACCGCGCCCGCGCCGGCGAGGGCGACCGCACAGGAACTGGTGAAAAATGCCGTCCTGCTGGCGCGCCAGGGCGCGACCAACAGCGCGTGGTCCCTGCTTCATTCCGTGGAGTCCGACCCTGACGCCTCGCGCCTGGTGGAGCTGGTGAAGAACCATCTCTCCCACCAGCAGCGCCAGGATCGCCAGGCCTCCCTCCAGAAGCTGATTGACCGGCTCGCGAATCAGAAGGCTGTGGTCGAGGGCCGGGACAACACATGGGCGGACTATGCCAGGCCCCGCATCCTCGCCAGCATCGGCCCGTTCACGCGCGGCAGGACGGATGACGACGAGGCGCGGGCGTTGATGTACCGCCTCCTGCTGTCGGAAAGCCTCGCGTCGCACACAGGCGTCATCGCAATCGAGCGCGAAGCGCTGGAATCCGTGCTGGCGGAACTCGACATCGGGACGTCCGACCTCGCGGATCCGCGCGCGCAGACGGAAGCGGGCAAGCTGCTGCCCGCGGGCATATTAATTCTCGGCGACATCATCCCCACAAAGGAGGGTGACCGCCTTTCCCTCCGCCTCGTGGACACCGCCACCTCGCGGCTGCTCGGCGCTGTCACCGAGACCAATCCGCCGGACGGCGACATGCAGAAGCTGTGCGCCCGCCTCGCCGCCGCCCTGGTGGAAACCGCCATCAAGCGGAAGCCCCTCACCGCGACGGTACTGGAGCTGCGCCCCGATGGGCTGATCGCCGGCTCGGGTCACTTCCAAGGCGCGCAGGAAGGCGACGCATACGAAGTGCTCACCAAGCCCGCGTCCGGCGTCTATGCCGCCGACCGTGTGATCGGCACCGCCACCGTGGTGCGCGCGGAGGAGATGTGGAGCGAATTCAGCGTGTCCTGGTCCGCAACCAACGCGCCCGCCCTGGAGACCGCGCTGATCGTCCGCGAACGCCGCCCCTGAGAAGATATCCTCACCACGAAGACACGGAGGGCGAGAGACTCTCTTTCGCCAAGGAGGGGAAATCGCGGCATGCGAGGGCGCATGCGCTTCCCATCAGGCAGACAAAACTTTCGATAACCATGCCGTCCGGCAGGGCGCGACCTCCGGGCGCGCCGCACTCCGGCGGAAGCGGTCGGTCCCGCCAGGGCGCGGCGCGCCCGGAGGCCGCGCCCTACCCATAGAGACCCAATATTTATGGCATCGGTATGGGTGCGGTTCCCGAGCGCCCGTCTTCGCTCGCTCCGGGACAAGCCGCGGCCTGCCGCCCGCATGGCCGGATCACCCAAGGTGACGGGCGGCGCCTATCACGGGGTCAAGGCTTCGGCGCGGAAGTAGAGGCCGGTGCCGGTGAGGGGGTTGGTGTAAGACATGGTGGTCTGGCCGACGGCGGCGGTCCAGGGGCCGGCGGCAACGGGCCAGTCGCCCGCCACGAGATCGGATCCGGCGTTGACGCGATAGATGCGACCGGGGGCCACGGGCCAGGTCATGCGCAGGCCGGTGCCCAGGCCCACCGCCTCTTGCGAACGGAAGAAGCTCGCGGGATTCGTGGGGTCTGTGCCGGTTCGATATTCAGCCGCGTTGCTCATGCCATCGTCGTCCGCATCGTCCCCGGGGGGCGCATTGGTCCCGGCGAAGTGATTCGCCTCCCATGCGTCGGCGATGCCGTTGGAATTGGTGTCCAGCGGCGTCATGTACAGCAGCCCCAGATTCGTCTGCAGCCCGGCGGTCGGCGCCAGGATCGCATTGCTGACTAGCGTGGTCACGTAGCCCGACCGGGTGAGGTTCAAGTCATAGGCCACGGCCGGCAGCACGACGTTGGTCGGGAACGCGCCGTCCACCCGGCTGAACCACTGGGTCTTGTAGGCCGCCGAGTTGGGGATGCCGTCGTAGACGATGTTGCTGATCACACCGCTGCGCGCGAGGAACGCGATTTTCGCGCCTTCCACATACTCGCCCGTCCACTCGTCCCGCGCCAGGCCGGTCGCCTCGACATAGGGGAAAAACTGGAAGGTCACGGTCTGCCAGGAATCGTCCACAACCAGCTTGCGCTTCGGGTTGCCGTATAGCGTATTGGTCGGATTGCCCTGCTGGTCCGGTTGCGCCGGGTCGCTCTCCATCACGTAGCCCGCCGCCACCTCGACCCGCACGGTGTGAATACCCGCCGCGACATCGTCAAATACGACGCTGGTCTTGCCGCTGAACGCCTTGTTGGACGTGTTGTTCAGGATGGCCACAGCGCCGGGCGGCGAAGAGGTCGGATTCAATTTGTCCACCGCGATGACAATCAGATCGCCGCCCCCGACGCCAACAAAGATGCTCACGTCGTAGTCGCTATCCGCGCCCCAGGCTTCGGGAAAATCCGGACTGAGCGACACGCGCAGGAGGTAAAAGCCCTCCACCAGATTGGTATCCGTTAAGAAATCAAGCGGCAGTGACTCACCCAAATCGCCCGGACCCGTTTCATCTTCATCCAGATACACGGCCACCGGCGTTCCGTCCGGTTGCTCGTAGTAGAGATCCAGCAGCACATCCACATTTTCGCCCTGCTGCGCGACCTCTACCGTGTAGTTCTGCCCGGTCACGACGTAGAAGCGGATCCAATCCACATCGTTCGAAACGTGGAAGTTGTGCCCCGGCTGCGTGCTGCCGACGTCGAGGAAACTCGCCTGCGCCGCCGTGTCGTCCACCTCATACGGATCCAAGCTATACAGCAGGGTCTGGACCGGCGAGGATCGGGCCCCCTTCGTGTTCTCGACGGTGAAGGTCGCCACGTAGGTGCCGCCCTCTTCCAAGTCGTCCACCCGCGCCTCATAGCGGTCGTTCAGCACATTGAAAGTGAGGTTGGTTTCCCACAGGTCCCCGCCCGCATAACTCGGGGTGGTGAGCGCGACCCACACGTTCGAGATGCCGTTGACGTCAAGCACGTCCTTGAGCCACAGGACAACGGAGTTCGTCCCCGTGATGTCCGTGTCGGGAATCGCGGAACCGATGGATGGAATGTCCTCCCCGGTGACAAACGCCGCGCCAAAGTAGCGCTGGACCGCCAGCAGTCCGTCCACGCTCTTCTGGTTGGCCACGCCGTCGCCGTTGTCGTCCATGCCCGCGCCCTGGCGCAACCCGCCGCTGGCCAAGCGGATGCTGCCGCGCGCGGCGCGGAACGCATCGCCCACGCGCTGGCCGGTGACGACCTGCGACATGAAGTGGCTGGAGAAGCTGATCAATCCGCCGGAGGCAAGCAGATTGGTCTTGCCCTCCCCCGTGGAGGCGATGGAGATGCGCTCGCGGCCCGCCGGGGGCGTCACGACCGGGATAAACGAGCCGGCACCGGGGAACTCCAGGATGAGATTCACGACCTGATTCGAAGTTTGGAACGCGTCCAGACGCGCATCCAGCGCGGCGGCAGACAGCGTCTCGGTGTCATTCAGGCACACCGCCCCGTTCGTCTCCCCGCCGACCAGGTACACCGTGAGCACGCTGGCGTTGGTCGCCCAGTTGGTTATGGCCTGGGCGAAGGAGGCGAGCGTCGGGGCGGCCCACACATCGTTGGTCCCGTCGCCCGAAAAATCCTGGTTCGTGACGGCGGACAGGCATTGGATCCGGTCCGGCGCGATCTGCCGTGCACGAAAGGTCTGATAGATGTTGCGCGCGATCAAATTCCACGACTCCCACCGGGCATCGTTCGTGGTTCCCGCGGCGACGAGGAGCAGCCGCTCGTCAATGCCCGCCTGGTTGATCGAGCTCGGTTTGGGCGGCGAGACGCTGCCCCAGATGTCCTGCGCGTAATAGTTGATGAGGTACAGGCCCTGTTCCGCGAACCCGTCGAACGAGCTCTGGTAGCGGCCGAGCGCTGAATCGTAAGCCAGATCAATCACCGGGATGTCCAGCACCGGGATGCCCGTGTTCGTATTCGGACTGTGGCTGGGCGGGATGACCGTGCACCAGACGCGCTCCAGCGGATAGTAGGACTCGATATCGTCGGCCCACAACGTGGCCGTCGTCCCCTCCGTCAACGACTGCGGTCCGAGCACGGTTCCGATGACGGGGAAGTCCTTGCCGGCCACAAAAGTCGCGCCGACGAAACGATTGGAGGCTTCCCCCCCGTCCTCCAGCACGGACGACTGGAACGAGCTCATGCCGTCGGCGGCCAGCGCATAAGCGGACGCGAGATCCTGGCCCTGCAGGATGCCGCTCCAGAACAAATCCGAAAAACTCACCGCGCCGCCCGCGATGAAGTACGTGAGTTCGTTGGATGAGGCGGCGGCGATCAGGATGCGCTTGGGCGTGCCGGTGTAGGTCGCCAGATTGTTCAGGAAGCTGCCGGCGTAGCAGAAATCCATGATGACCGTGACATCCATGCCGTACGTATTCTGCAAGTCGTTCAACCAGTTGTTCACATTGGTGGAGGAAAGGACTTCCGATCCGTTCAGGCGGAAGAATCCCTCGCCCGCGGCATCCGAACCATGGTCCGCCAGGTACACGAGCAGCTGGTTCGCGTTGCCGACCCATCCGGTGAACGTCGCCTGGGCGTTCGCGAACGAGGAGTCGAGATCAATGTCGTCCAGTTGCCCGTTGCCGTCGGCATCCTGGTCCGGATCAAAGCTTAAGTACTGGATGTTGTCTCTGGAGAAGCCGCGGTAGCGGAGCACGTTGAAGGCCTTGTCCGCGATGTAGTCCGTGGCCAGCCAGACGGGATCGTCCATGCTGCGGCCGCCCGCCACGATGATCGCCTTGCCGAGAGAGGCCACCTCGTTGGAGCTGATCACGTTCATGAACGTGCGCGACAGGAGGTTGTCGTTGTCCCACGCCTGGATGACGTCCACGCTCGCGTTGGTGGCGCCGGCGGTGTAGGTCGCGGACACGCCGGTCGTGGTGGAGAGCGAGCCGCCGGCGGGATTTTTGACGAACGTCCAGTGCACGAGGCCGGTCCCGCCCGAGGCCGTCAACTCCACCGTCTCACCGCTCAGCACCGTGCGCCGGTCGGGCGCGACGCGCAGGGCGGGTGTCAGGATGGTGTCGGGCCGCGGGACGGCGCTGGTGCGGCCCAAGTTCGCGGCCCAGATGGCCTCGTCGAGCGCATCCACAATCCCGTCGAGATTAAAATCGCCGCGATGATAGCCGGCCCATGCGGGTGCCGAAAAACCGGCGACCGCGACCAGCGTGACGACCGCGCGCCTCGAAAAGCACACGCGACGCCATGTGTTAAATACGGCTCGGGTCAAGCAAGCCCCCCCCCCCCCCCCGGCACCATCCAGTATAGTCGACCGCCGCCAATTGTCTCTTCCCAATAATGGCGCACCCGGACTCATCACGACGCCTCATTCGTACGCCTGTGTTTGACGAATCAACGCATCCGCACCCCGCACGGCCCCATCTCCGTCCGCGTCGCCGGCGAGCATGCCCCAGTAGCCGGGCTTCATCTGCACGGCCACTTGCGATCCGTAGTACTGATTGGAGGATCCCGTAAAATCAACCACGGTGATACTGGTATCGGCGAAGACCTTGGGGCTGGCCGACATGATGCCCAGGTGATTTCGATGAGAAACCGCGACGTAGTACGACCCTTCCACGCCGGAGAAAATCCCGGTAGTCCCGGCCTCCGACACGACATAGCCGTTGCGTCTCAACAGGGCGCTTTTCGCCACCAGGGGCGGACTCGTTGGCGTAGCGTGCAGTTGAATGGCAACCCAGTCCGTGATGAGCGGGGGGAAGGCCGCGATGGTCCGGGCGTCAACCGCATAGGGCGAGGTTCGGGGCAGAACCCCGTTTGTCAGCGCGCTGGCCATGCGGTTGAGATTCGTATCGAACGCGCCCTGAAGATAGAGGCGCAGAACCAGCATCGGCCCGCGCTCGTACGCCCCCATGTCAGACGACTCCCCGATCAGGCGCGGATTCCCGTCCAGGTCAACGCCCGCCACCATCCACTCGCGCGAGACCCCGTCATTCCGGCATGGCGACGTTTCCTGGAGGCGAAAATCGCCGGCGGTCAAGGCGATGAATTTGGGGTACGACCCGATATTGTTCCCGCCGGAGGGTGTCGGATAGGAGCAGGACTTCGCGAACGTCGAATCGGAATAGTTGTGTCCGCTGTTCCCTTCGGGCAAGCCGTCAACGCGGTTGGAATAGACAATGGAGCTGCGGACATCCGGACATCCGCGCACCCCGCCGCCCGTGAAGCCGTCCTGCCCGTGGGAGCGATTCATGGCAATCGTGCAGCTTTCCGCCGGGTCGCAGTCCCGCGCACCCCCGCCGGATCTGCCGGCCGTGTTGTGCGTGAGGAGGCAGTTGCGAAGACCCGCGAACGCCGCGCCGCCGCCATGGTACGCTGCCGTATTGCTTATGATGGTGCAGTGCTCCAGCCGGCCGCCGGACGCGCCGCCCCCCAGCTCGGCGGTATTGTGCAGGAACAGCGACGAAGTCAAATAGCAGTCCGATGCGCCGCCCCCGCTTCCGGCGGAAGCCGTGGCGGAATTGTTTCTGATCTCACACAGAGAGCCGGTGACCGCCGCCATACCGCCCCCGAAATCGCTCGCCTCATTGCCCGGGTAGATGGAGCGCACGGCGTTTCCGCCATATTGACCGCCCCCGCCATGGTTCGCTCGATTTCCAATCACCACGGAATTTGAAACCCAGGCACCGGTTTCGGCATAAATCCCGCCGCCGCTGCGCGCCAGAAATAAATCGCCCGCCGTCCGGGTGTGACCGTTCGTCAACGTGAAGCCTTCGAGTCGAGCCCCCGCCTTGAGGTATGCACAGCGGACGGCGTTGCTCCCGGACGGCCCCGCGCCCCGTATCGTCGTAACGGATGGGCCATTGACGCTGCGCACTGTGATGCCGCCGGGCACTACGATGCGGTTGGAATGACCATTCCATTCCAAAGCCCCCACTTCGTACATTCCATTTGTGACCAGGACCGAGTCGCCATCCTTCGCCATATCGATAGCGTGCTGAATCGTGGTCGCCGCATTTGCCCAACTGGTAAAGGGCGGAATATGTCCACCGGCCAGCGATACATAGTGGATATCCCCCATGACCCGGAGGGGAGCCAGGGCCAGCACAAGCAACCAGACAAACGAAAAACGTTGTGGAATCGGGAGATAAACGGCGGAACACGGAGAAACCGGTGGGTGACTCATGGCGCAACGGACTCCGGCGTTTGCTCGAGAAGATAGCGGTCCCATGCGCGCCGCGCCGCGGATTCCATTGGTGTTCCGACGACCTCCTGATGTCCCGCGCGCGCGGTCTCCAACGCCGCCTGCGTGTCGCCCGCCTGCTCGTGCAGGCGCACGAGTTGGGCGCGGAGGGCGAAGCGGCGGACCGGATTGGTTTCGCCGGAAAGCTCCCGCTCCACCAGGGCCACGGCCTCGGGGACCCTGTTGAGCCGCGCATAAACGCCGGCCAGATACGCCTGCGGATCCGGCGTGCGCGCCATCTGCGCCCGCGCCCGGGCCATCGCCTTCTCGGGTTGCGCGGACTTGATGTACAGGTCCACCAGCAGCGCATCCAGCACCGCGGCGCCGGCGGGGTCGGCGGCCCGCAGCGTTTCATACACCTCCGCGGCCGCCGTATAGGATCCCGCGCGAAGATGGTGCTCCGCCGTCGCCATCAGTCGCTCGCGTTCGGACGGCCCCCGTCCCGCCGGGGGCTCGGCATCGGACGCCCCCATCGCTCCCCAGTTGACCGCCATCGCGATGGCGACCGGCAGCCCCGCGCGTATTCGGCGCGCGGATCCTCCGGGAAGGAGGGGTCGAAGGCTTCTGGGCAGGATACACCCCATGACAGTCATACCGTCGGTTACGCGCGAACAAATCTTCCCCGCGCCCCACACGGCGGCGCGCCGCCACACGGACAGCAGCCCCTTGTGCCGCCCCGGCTTCCTCCCTATAAGTGGAAGGTAGCAAAAGGCCGGGCGCCGGCCAACCGCGCAATGAACAGACCCAAACAGGTTACCCGCCCGTGATACCGGTCGCGGAGGCGGAGGCGCGGATCCTGGCGCGGGCGGAGCTGCGGCCCGTGGAACGCATCTCCACCGCGGAGGCGGCGGGGCGGGTGCTGCGCGAGGACATCCGCACGGAGCGCGACCTGCCGCCGTTCGACCGCGCGACGATGGACGGCATCGCCATCGCGCATGCGCCCGGGCGGACCCGGTTTCGGATCGAGGGGATCCAGCCGGCCGGCGCCCCGGCGGGGCGGCTCGCGGACCCGGAGAACGGCTGCCTCGAAATCATGACGGGCGCGATGTGCCCCACCGGCGCGGACACGGTCGTGCCGTACGAAGACGTCGAGCTGTGCGACGGCGCCGCGGCGGTCCGGCCCGATGCGGCGGTCGCGCCCGGCCAGTTCCTGCACCGCCAGGGCGGGGACCGCAGGGCGGGCGACACGCTGCTGCCGGCGGGCGCGCGACTGCGCTCGCCGCAGATCGCGATCGCGATTTCCGCGGGACGCACGCAACTGGATGTCTCAACACCGCCGCGGTTCGCCGTGCTATCCGTCGGCGACGAACTTGTCGAACCGGACGCGCCGGTCGAACGCTTCCAGATCCGTCCGTCGAACGCGTGGGGAATCCGCGCGGCGCTGGCGGGGCTCGGCTGTCCGGTTTCGGAGCTCGCACGCCTGCCCGATGATCCGGCGCGCATCGAGGGCGCGCTCATGGGCCTGCTGGGGCGGTGCGACGGCCTGATCCTGAGCGGCGGGGTGTCGCGCGGAAAGTACGACTTCGTGCCGGCGGCGCTGGAGCGGCTGGCCGTCGTATTGGATTTTCACAAGGTGGCGCAGAAACCGGGCAAGCCGATGTGGTTCGGCGTCGCGCCGGGCGGCAAACCCGTGTTCGCGCTGCCGGGCAACCCGGTCTCCACGCTGGCCTGTTTTCACCGCTATGTGAAACCCTTCATCCTGCGCTCGCTCGGCGCGCGAACCGTTCCGCCGGAATTCATCGCCTGCGCGGACGCCGTATCGCCCCACCCCGCGCTCGCGCTCTTCCTGCCGGTCCGGCGCGAAGCCGGGGGGGCGCGGCTACAGGAGTACCACGGCTCGGGCGACTATGCGGCGCTGGGCGAAAGCGACGGATTCATCGAGGCGCCACCGGGCGGCGAAAGCATTCCCGCGGGCACGGCGCTCCGCTATCATGCGTGGGATGTATGAAGAACGGAAAACGGAAGAACGGAAAACGGAATAGCGGAAAGCGGAGGACGGAGCGCGGAAGGCTGAGCCATCTCGACCGGCGCAACCGCGCGGGCATGGTGGATGTGGCCGGCAAGGCGATCACACACCGCGTCGCGAAGGCGCAGGCCGTCGTCGCGCTGCCGCCGGAGGTGCGCGCGGTCCTGAACCGGGGCGAACTGCACGCGCCGAAGGGACCGGTGTTCCAGACCGCGATCCTCGCGGGCACGATGGCGGTGAAGCGCGCGGCGGAGTTGATCCCGCTGTGCCATCCCCTGCCGATTGAGGGCTGCCGGCTGGATATCCGCATGGACGGCCGGGGCCGGGCGCTCATCACGTGCGAGGTGTCCGTGCACCACAAGACCGGCGTCGAGATGGAGGCGCTGACCGGCGCCGCCGTCGCGGCGCTGACCGTCTATGACATGTGCAAGGCGCTCTCGCACCGGATGCGGATCGAATCCATCCGCCTGCTGTCCAAGACGGGGGGGCGCCGCGATGTCCGCGCCTGAGGTGTGCGGGCTGGCGCTTGCGGGCGGACGCAGCGCGCGCATGGGCCGCGACAAGGCGGCGATGGTCTATCGCGGAAAGGCGCAGGTTGACGCCTTGCGCGAATTGCTGGGCGCGGTATGCGGCCGGGTCTTCCTCTCGTGCCGGCCGGACCAGACCGGGTTGTCGGGCGAGCTGCTGCCCGACCGATACGACAACATCGGGCCGCTCGCGGGAATCCTGACGGCCCTGGACGCGCGACCCGACGCCGCCTGGCTGGTGTGCGCGATTGATCTTCCATTTCTGGACCGGGCCACGCTCGATGCCCTGGTCGCCGGGCGCGATCCGGCGCGCATGGCCACCGCGTTCCGGGGGCGGGTGGACGGGAAGCCGGAACCGCTGTGCGCGATCTATGAGCCGGCGATCCGGGCTCGGCTGCACGAAGCCGTCCGCGCCGGGCTCACCTGTCCGCGAAAGATCCTGATGCGGTCCGATATCCGTTTGCTGGACCTGCCCCATCCGCTCGCGCTGGAGAACGCGAACCACCCGGATGAGGCGGCCCGGGCGTGGGGCGCCCCGCCGGGCGGCGTGGCGCTCGACACCGAGCCGGCCGGGGTGAAGCGGGAGTGCGACGCCTGTCCGCCCGGGTCGCGCACCGTCCGGGTGCGGCTGTACGCCGTGCTGCGGGAAACCGTCGGGCATCCGGAGATCGCGTTGCAAACCGCGGCCCACACGGCGCGCGGCGTGTTCGAGGACTTGCGCGGCCGCTACGGCATCGCGTGGACGGCCGACCAATTCCGGGTGGCTGTGAACGATTCGTTCTGCCCGTGGGACACCCCCGTGACGGGCGCCGACGTGGTGCACGTGATCCCCCCGGTGGCGGGCGGGTAGCGGGGGAATGGGGATTTCCGATTTCAGATTTGAGTTGCGAAATGTTCAGGCTCACGGACCAACCGATTGACGCGGATGCGCTTCGGCGCGCGATGCTCGATCCCGGGCGCGGAGCGCTGGTTGAGTTTTCCGGCATCGTGCGAAACCAGAACCTCGGCAGGGACGTCGTCGCGCTGGAGTATGAAGGGGCCGCGCCCCTGGCCACCGCCGAATTCACCCGGATCGAGGAAGAGGCGCGCGGATCGTTCGCGGTCGCACGGATTGACTGCGTCCACCGGACCGGCCGGCTCGCGCCCGGCGAAACGGCGGTCTGGATCGGCGTGACGGCCGTTCACCGCGACGCCGCTTTTTCCGCCTGCCAATTTGTCCTCAACCAATTAAAGCTGCGGCTCCCCATCTGGAAGAAAGAGTTCCACCGGGATGGTGATTCGGGCTGGATCAACGCTCCATAGTCTCGCATCTCCTTGTCCCGCAAGATATTATACATCTCCATTAACATCCGCTCCGGGCCTGTGGTATTCTTGGGTTATGTCCGAAAAGACCGAACAGCTCGATTTGCCCTTCATTGAGGCCGGCGGCGCCGTCGCGCGCGCCGAGCAGGAGGTTCCTTCCTCGATCACACGCGAGGCCATCAACGAGCTTCCGATCCGCGCCTATCAAGGGCGGGTTGTCCTGATCACGTCGGACGACGAGGTGGCCGGCGCGATTGACGAGGTCGGGAAGGAAACGCTGCTCGGGTTCGACACCGAGACAAAGCCGGTGTTCCGGGCGGGGGTCTCCCATCCGCCGGCGCTCGTGCAACTGGCGGGCGAGTCCTGCGCATGGATCTTCCAGTTGCGCAACCTCACGAAGCTCCACGTGCTGTATTCGCTCTTCGGAAACGCGCGCATCCTGAAGGCCGGCATCGCGCTGGCCGACGACCTGAAGAAGCTGAGGGAGCTGCACGACTTCAAGCCCGCGGGTTTTGTCGAGGTGGGCGAACTTGCCCGGAGGCTCGGCTATGTCCAGACCGGGCTGCGCACGCTGGCGGGGTTGGCGCTCGGTTTCCGGGTGTCGAAGCGCGAACAGCGATCCAACTGGGCGCGCACGCAATTGACGCCCTCGCAGATCGCGTATGCGGCCACGGACGCCTGGGTCAGCCGCGAACTTTACCTGGCGCTTTCCCAGCGGCTCGCCGCGCGCGGCTGAGGGTTCCGCCCGTCGCCGCCGCCGCGCGCCGCAGGCGGTCCATCAAGGCCAGACCCAGCCCGCGCGCCGCCACGGGCCTGCAGTGGATCCGCCCGATGCCGCGCCGCTCGCAGTCGCGGAAAAAAGCGAAGAGTTCCCGCGCGTATGCCGCGACAGTCCGGCAGGGGCGGACGTACGACACACCCGGCGGGACGCGCCCGATGCCGATCCATGCGGCGCGCGCGCCGGCGCCCGCGGGGGGATCGCCCACGCTCACCCGCGCATCGGGCGCGTAGTGCCGGTGCCGGGT
The DNA here is from genome assembly GCA_964388845.1 of uncultured Verrucomicrobiota bacterium. Classification (GTDB taxonomy): domain Bacteria; phylum Verrucomicrobiota; class Kiritimatiellia; order CAIVKH01; family CAIVKH01; genus JAMLJG01. The sequence goes on along the minus strand of CAYMCD010000002.1, from coordinate 19,576 downwards.
GCCGGGGCTGCGGCCCGCCAGTCCATCCGATTTCCGCGCGCGGCGCGTCCCCGGCGCGACGGTCCGCAATTGCCGGAGCGTGGTCGCCCCCGCCCGGAGGACCACGGGCGTCCGGCCGGTACAGTCCACAACGGTGGATTCGAGTCCCACGTCGCAGCGCGCGCCCTTTAAAATCGCGTCGGCCCGTCCCGAAAGATCCTCCAGGACGGCCTCCCAGGACGTCGGGCTCGGCCGGCCGGATCGGTTCGCCGACGGCGCGGCCACCGGAACCCGCGCGGCCGCGAGGAACGCGCGCGCGCCGGGATGGGCGGGCAGGCGGATGCCGACGGTGTCGAGTCCCGCGGTGACGGCGCGGGGCACCGCGCGGGCCCGCCGGAGGACGAGCGTAAGCGGGCCCGGCCAGAAGGCGTCCATCAACCGGCGCGCGACCGGCGGGATGTCGCCGGCCAATCCGGCCAGTTGGCGGCGTTCGGCAATGTGGACAATCAGCGGGTTGTCGCCCGGTCGGCCTTTCGCGAGGAACAGACGGCGGATCACGCGCGGCCGGTTGATCGCCGCGCCGAGGCCATACACCGTTTCGGTCGGGAACGCGACGATCCCGCCCGCGCGCAGGATGCGCGCCGCGCGTTCGGGGTGTTCAAGCAGGAGCGTTTTGACACGGCGCGCGGCGACCCGCGCGCCGCCGCATTTCTTTTCCGTTCGCCCGGCCATTGCGCTAGACTATACACACCGCCGGGCTCCGGCAGAACGCTTTTCATGTCGAACGAGAACGCCGCCACGGAAATCGCGCGGGTCGCGGACCCCGCGATGACCTTCGAGACACTCCCCGCGCAGCCGGATCGGCTCGACCGGCCCGGCCGTGGCGCCGTTGACCTCTGGCGGTTTGATCTGGACGGCCTCGGTCGGCCGGACGACCGGTGTCTGGCCCCCGCCGAGCGCGAGCGCCGCGATCGCTTCGTCCGCGGCGAGGACGGGCGCCGGTATGCCGCCTCGCGCGTCCTTCTCCGGCGGATCCTCGGGGCCTATCTGGATTCCGATCCCGCCCTCGTCCCGATCGCGCTGGGCCTGCACGGCAAGCCCGCGCTGGCCCGCGCGGGCGGAACGCCTCCTCTGGAATTTAATCTGACCCACAGCGGCGCGCAGATGGTCCTCGCCTGTTCGGACGCCGCGGCGGTGGGCGTGGACATTGAGCACCTCGACCGGACCTGCGACCACGCGGGGATCGCGCGGCACGCGTTCCATCCGAACGAGGCCCGGGCGCTGAAACGGCGCGGCCCGAACGGGATGCCGGAACTCTTTTTTCACTGGTGGACCGCCAAGGAGGCGCTGCTGAAGGCGCGCGGCACGGGGCTGGGCGGCGGCATGGACACGATGGATTTCAGCGCGTGGACGAGCGGGGCGAGCGTGGAGGTCCGCGAACCGGGCGGGTCCGTCTGGCGCCTGTGGCGCTACGCCGGCGGCGGCTGCGCGCTGGCGCTGGCCGCCGCGCCGCCGCTGCTCGCCGTCAGGGTTTGTTCGATCATCGGGTCCGGCGCCCGATCCGGCGCCGCGATCACCCGCTCCTCGTAGTGCCACTCGGAGAGCCGGACCCCGTTCAGCGCGCAGAGCGCGACCAGGTTGGAGAACGACTCTTCGCGCAGCTGCGCCGTGATGACGACCTCATCCACGCGGTGATCGCGGATCACCCGGGGCAGATCCGCGCCGGTTCCGAGCACGACATAGCCGCCGACGCGCCGGAAGCGCAGGTTCGTGTCGTCGTCGGCGATGCCCACGATCATGCGGCGCAGCGTTCCCTCGACCGGATGGATCGCCCGCTCGCGCAGATACAGCAGACACCGGCTGCCGGACCCGTACAGCAAGACGCGGCGGACGATTCCCCCGCGCTTGTAGTGCTGCGATTCCTGCCAGACCGCCATCACTTCGACCAGGCCGCGGAGGGTCATCCGGCTGCCGACGGTCGCGACGTGGGCCAGCCCGGTGAAAACGAACAACAGCACCAGGTAGCGCCGCCACGAGTCGGGGGCCAGGAGGGCGCTGACGCCGAGGCTGAACACCGCGCTGCCCAGGACGGCCGCCGTCAGCAGGAGATAGTCGCTGCTCCGGGCCAGCGACCAGACGCGGCTGTAGATCCGGGCCCCGCAGAAAATCAGGAACACGGGCGCCACCCAGATGGGCAGCAGCGTGAGCCATTCCTCCCAGGCGCCCGGGCCCGGGCTGACCCGGTTGAGCACCCACACGGCGATCCCCATGGAGAGCATGAGGAACAGGACATCGGAAACCGGATAGAGGAAGAAGGCGGCGACCCGCTTCTCCGGCCGCGACAGCCCGCGGATCAGGGCGCGGCCGGTGTCCCACAACTCGACCTCGGCCAGGTGCCGCGTGACCACGTAGGCGCCCGCGACGAAGGCCACGAGAAAAAAACCCAGCGCGTGGTCGCGGAACGCCAGCGACAACAGGCCGACCAGGACCAGAACGGCATTGATGACATAGAGCACCACCGCGATCTGGTAATTGTTGAGCCCGCGCTGCCGGAGGCGGTGATGGAGGTGCTCGGTGTCCGGCTGCATGATGCCGGCGGGGCCGGAGGAGCCCGGGGCGAGCGCGCGGACGGAGCGCCGCCAGATGGCCAGGATCGAATCGAATACCGGGATTCCGACCGCCAGGAGCGGCACGCCGATCGAGGCGAGGAATGTCCCCTTTGACCCCGTCGCGAGGGCGATGGACGCGAAGGCGAAGCCGAGGAACATGCTCCCCGTGTCCCCCAGAAAAATGCTCGCGGGATGGAAATTGTAGCGCAGGAACGCGACGCATGCGCCGGCCAGGCCGAGCATCACCATGGCATCCGAGGGCATGCGCCGGATGAAGAAGGCCCCCATCAGTCCGACGGCCGCGACCAGGGCGAGTCCCGTGGCGAGGCCGTCGAGTCCGTCAATCAGATTGAACGCGTTGGTCAGCGCGACAAACCACAGCAGGGTCAGCAGGTAATCAAGCGGGAGCGGCAGATCGTAGCCCAGCAGCAGGTCCATCCCGTTTCCACTTGCAAACATCAGGCTCGCGGCAACCACCTGGCCGAACAGTTTGACGGGCGGCTTGAGCCCGCGGACATCGTCCAGCAGCCCGACCAGCACGAGCACGGACGACCCGAGGATGAAGCTGTTCAGCCATTCCACGTCGAGGCTGCCGCCGCTCCACTCCCAGGGGAAGCGAAACCCGACGAGGGCCGCGACGTAGAACCCGACGACCAGCGCGAGACCGCCGCCGCGCGGCGTCGGCCGCTGGTGCGCGCGCCGCTCGTCCGGCACGTCCACGACCCCCGCCCGGATGGCCCACCGGCGCAGCAGCGGGGTCAACAGCAGGGTGACCAGGTAGCCCGCGCTCCAGGCCGCCACGTACTTGGCGACGGGTTCATGGAAATACGCGATCGGAATCGCGAGGAGGATGGACAACAGCGACAGCATCAGGATCCAGTGGCGCCCCTCATACCAGCGGGACGGTTTGGGGCGCAGCGGTTCGGCGAACGCGAGGCTCAACGTCCCGGCCTTGGAGTCGCGATACCGGATGGCGGCGGCGGTCGAGACGCGCTCCGGCAAGGCCTGGTTTTTCCGCAGTTCGGCCGGAATTTCGAACGCTAGCTGCACGCGAAAAATCCCGTCCGGCACCTCCGCGCCCTCCACCAGCATCCCGCCCAGCGATATGTCAACGGCGGTGGCCCGAAGCTCGCGCGCATCCGGGTCCCGCCCGAACCGGAGCGAGACCGGAAAGGCGCAGGTGTAGCGCACGTGCTGGCGCCGGTCGGCATCCTGGGGCGTGTCGTAGAACCCGAACCGGTTCAACAGGCCGCGCCAGCGCGGGGCGGCACGTGGTCTGGAGGCGTCGGATGGCATAACGGGTCGGGCGGTCTCCCGCGCGGCATTATAGAGGGGTTTGCGGGGCATGCAATGCCGCCCGGAATCAGCGCGCCGCGGCCGTTTCAATGAGCGAACAGAGCCGCGCCAGATTGGCGGCCTTGTCAAAATGCCGTTCCGCGAACCGGCGCGCGGCCGATCCCCGCCGCGCGCGCTCCGCCGGATCGCGCGCGGACTCCACCGCCGCGCGGAGGGCGGCCCCGTCGTTCTCCGGGACAACCCAGCCCGCGCCGGACTCCCGGATCCAGCGCGCGGGTTCGTTTTGCTCGCCGCCCACGAACAGGAGCGGCTTCCCGACGGCAAAGATCCCCTGGATCTTGCTCGGGACCATGCAGCCCTGCCAGCGGCTGTCCAGGCTCGCCAGGTGGATATCCGCCGCGCAGAGGTGCTCGCGCAACCGGTCGGCCGGCGCGTAGGGCAGCAGCGCGATCGGCGCGTCGGGCATCTCGGCGCGGGCGCGCTCGACTTCCTCGCGCCGCTTGCCGCCGCCCGCAAAGACCCATTTCACCGACGAATCGCCGCTCAGGGCGCGCGCGCCGGCGAGGAACTCGCCGAGCCGGTGGCCGCGCCCCATATTCCCGGAATACATCAGCACCAGATCGTCCCCGCCCCATCCCTGCTCGGCGCGCAACGCAGGCGGATCCCGTCCCGCCCACGGCGCCAGCGCGGGATCGCTCCACAGCGGGACCGCATGGACCGCGTCCGTCTCCGGCGCGTACCGGCGCAGCCGGTCGGCCATGTCCTCCCCGAGGCAGGCGACCAGCGGGCTACCGCGGAGCCCCGTCCGCGTCAGCGCGGCCAGCCGGCGATGCAGCAGGCTGCCGTCCGTCAGGCCTCCGTGCGCGACGAGGACGTCGGGATAGATATCCATGACCCAGTGCAGATGGGCCGCGCGATGCCGGCGTGCGGCCCAGCGGCCCAGCAGGCCGACGTACGGGGGGGTCGTCAGCGACAACACGGCGTCCACCCCCTTCCCGCTCCGCATCAGCTGCGCCGCGAGCGCGGCCCAGAACGACGCATAGTCGAGAATCTTGCCCGTCGGGGACCGGCGCCCGAACCCGGTGGCCCGGACGCGGATCACCCGCACGCCGTCGAGCACGCTTTCGCGCTCGTACAGCGCATCGCCGTTGTACGGCCGCCGCGAACAGACGGCCGTCACCGCATGCCCGCGCGACGCCAGCTCGCGCGCCAGATCGTGCGCATACTGGCCGGTCGGCGCGGTGTCCGGCGGATAGTACTGGTTGAGAAAAATGAAGCGCACGAATCGAACCCCCCGGGTGGACCACGATAGGGATGCGCGATAAACGAAGTCCACGCAAAATGGACCGGTTCTCACAAATGATACGCGCCTGCCCGCCCGCCGATAGGCCTCCGAAAATGCGCGGTTCTATCCCCCATTCCACAAGAGAGTTCGGCATTCCGCGACCCGCCATCCAACAGCGCTGGCGCGGATTCTGCTTTATAGACGTGGCCTGGAATTCCCATGAATGGCGGCCGAAAATCAACTCTGTCGGGAGCGCTGGCGGGCGTCGTCCTGGCGTTCGTGTGGGCGCAACCCGGCGAGGCAGCTCTGCTTGAATCTTCAACATGGACCGGTCAAGGCGCGGCGGGCCACCCGCTGCCCGGCATTAACGACAACGACCGCGACACCGGCCACCTGCTGGCCGCGACCCAGATGACGATCCGCTGCGTCCTCGACCTCGGGTCGGTGGCCACGGTGCACCGGCTGTATTTCGCGCCGGCCATCCCGGTTCTGGAGCTGAACCCGGCCGTTTCGAACGTGATCGCCCCGCGCACGGCGCAGGTGCGCGTCATGGCGAGCGACCGGCCGGACGCCGCCATGCAGGCCTGGGCCACGCGCGACCTCGGCGGCATCACCGGGAGGGAAATCCGCGTCTCGGCCAACCTGCGCTTCCCGGCGACCGCCGGACGCTATGTGATCATCGAACTGGCGGTCGGCGACCTGCGGCTCGGCTGGAACCTCGGGGAGGTGGAACTTTACGGCTGGCCGGGCGACGCGCGCTCCCCGGCGCGCGACGCCGTGGCGCTGCCCGCCGGCGCGGCCGCCCCGCTGAAACTCGCGGCTGACGAACTTTCCTATTACGCGAGCGAGCTGGCCGGCTACCCGATCCCCGTGGTCGCCCCGGACCAGACGGCCGCCTACACGGGCACGATTTACCGGATCGCCGACCTCAAACCGCTGGCGCAGACCTACGAGCAGATGACGAACAACCTCGCGTCCGGGATCCTGCCTTCCGTCCCGGTGAACGTGGAGCGCGACGGGCGCGAGGTGGTGTTCCGCGCATGGCCGTATCGCAACGCGCTGTGGAGCGTCTGGGAATTCCTCGACCGGCAGGGCGTGCGCTGGCTGTTCCCGGACGCGCACGGCGACCACGTGCCGGCCGGAAGCGGGATTGACCCGGACGTCGCGCCCTTCCAGTACGAGCCCTCGACGGACTTCATCTATGCGAATTTCGGCGTCGAGTACCTGCGCGACGACCCCGACGCCTTCCTGCATTTCTGGCGCAACCGGTGGAGCCACACCTGGGGCCATCACCAACGCGATGCGCTGGGCGGCGACGAGGTGCCGAAGAAGCACTACCCCAACGCGGCGATCCACCCCGACCATGTCGAGGGCCTCGCCGGCTATCCGCACAATTTCAACAGCGTGCTGCCGCCCCGCATCCTCGAGCAGCACTTGGATTGGTGCGGCATCCTGACCAACAGCCGGTGGGCGGGCTGGGTCGGCGAGGCGAACATGAACCGCCGCGCGCTGCCGCGCGACAACCAGTCCACCTTCGATCTCACCCACCCCGGCCCGCGCCAGTTCATCATCAACAAGGCGATCGCCTACTGGCCGGAACACGCGAAGTACAACGGCAACCTGCTCTGGATGCTGCCGGAGGATTCGACGCTGTTCAGCGAGGACGAGCCGTCCGTCGCGCTCCGCCAGCCGCTCGCCGAGGATTACGAGCCCTACGCGATGCCCTACCCGTGGTCGGTCTCCGGCGACTACTACGATTTCATTCGCGCCATCGCCGAGGGCATCCGCGAGGAAATCCCCGAGGCCACCGTGGGCGCGATGGCCTATTCGAACACGCACCTCCCGCCCGAGGCGGCGCCGCCGCTCCCGGACAATGTCCTGGTGGACGTGTGCATGTACGGGTCGCGCAACCTCCCGCTGAGCTCGCCCAAGAACGCCGAAATGCGCCGGCGCCTGACCGCCTGGCGGGAAATCGCCGCCCAGCTGCGGCATTACGACTACGACCTGATCCACAGCGAGTCGGGCCCGCTGCGCATGCCGATCCCGCTGGTCAGCGCCATGGCGGATCGCGCGCGCTTCTACGCCTCGCTCGACATGCTGGCCGGGGGCAGCCAGGCCGACCTGGATTCCCTGCCCTACAACCCGTGGAATTATTATGCCTATCCGCGCTTCCACTGGAATGTCGAGGCGGACGAGGAAACCGTCATGCGCGACTTCTTCGCGGGGTATTTCCGGGAGGCCTCGGAGCCGATGCTCGCCTATTACAGAACGATCGAGCGCTATCTGATCGCCAACAACGTGTCGCTCCAGGCGCGCGGCTACGACTACGGGTTGCGCGTCGGGGCCTACCCCATCGCCGTCCTGTGCAAGATGCACCAGCACCTCGAGCGGGCCGAGGCCGCCGCCGCCTACTGGGTCACGGTGGAGCGCGTCCGGCGCATGCGCGAGGGACTCGATTGGATTCTCGATCGGCGCGGCCTCACCTACGAGGACCTCGCCGCGGGGGATGCCCCGCACCGCGCGGGGCCCGGCCAATCCGCGCTGATTGACCTCCGGTTCGCCTCGATCCAGACCGCCGGGCAGGATGTCGGGGACGCCTGGTTCATGTTCAGTTGGGCCGAAGTCGGCGAGTATGTGAAAGTCGAACAGGCCGGTCGCTACCGCGTGACGATCCGAGCCGGCATCGGCTACACGGACCCCGAGCCGGGCAACCGCCAGATGGTCGTCCACATCGGCGGCATGGACTACGGGCCTTTCCTCATAGACCACATCAGCGTGGATGCCTACACGCTGCTGGTTGAAATCCCGGCCGGCATCCTCGAATTCGCCGTCGAGGACCGCTACAACCGCGGGCCCTTCAAGGCGCAGTCCATCGCGATCGAACGCGACGACGGGGCCGCCCCGGCGCCGGCGCGAAGGACGCTCGCCTCGGGCACGACACGGATTTACGACTACGTCGCCGCCGGCAATTCAGCGGCGCTGGTGGACAGCGACTGGGACCGCACGCCGGATATCCAGGAAACGATGGCCGGCACGGACGAATTCGACCCCGACTCCTTCTTTGCCGCCCACGAAATGCGGGTCACGCCGGACGGACTCGCCCTGGCCTGGAGCAGCGTGGCGGGCAGGCGCTATTCCATCTACCACGCTAAAGCGCCCGGCGCCCGACTGGAATTGGTTGAGGGCGACCTGGAAGGCACCCCGCCCGAAAACACCCGCCTGCTCGGCCATCCCGACGGCAACGGCATCTACATGGTCGGCGTGAATTAGAGGTTATCCCCCAACCTTCCCGCCGGCCTGCCCGCCGCCGGACGCGTGCGTCAACTTGCGGTTTCCAGAATTGGGGAGATCGGGGGCGGCGTTGCAAGCAGCCCCCGCTTGAGCCTGTTCAGCAGCAAGGGAAGAACCGTCACGCTCAAGAGCAGGGCGATGGCGACACCGAGCGTGAGCGTGACGGCAAAGGACGCCAGGCCCCGGTGCGAGGTGAACGCAAGGCTCCCGAAGGCGGCCATGGTGGTGAGCGAGGTCAGCACGACGCTCCGACCGGTCGCGGCCAGCGTCTTCGCAACGTCCCCCCGCTCGGACAGGTACCGGTGCACGATGTAGACGCCGTCGTCAATGCCGATCCCCATGATCACCGGCAGCGCCATGAGATTGATCGGATTGAACGGCATGCCGATCAGCTTCATCACCGCGTGGAGGCCGGCAAATGTCAGAAACGTCGGCGCCATCGCAACCAGCGCGGGCAGGATCCGTGGAAAGCCCGCGAGGACGCAGATGACGAGCAGGCACCCGCCGGCGAGCGCCGTGATACGCAGCGCGCGCCGGGTGCGCGCCACCATGAAATCGCCCAGGATCGGCATGCCGGTGACGTCCGGGGCGATCGCGCGCATGGCGTCAAGGAACGCCGAGCGGTGCTCCGGACCCCAGACGTCGTGTCGCGGATAGGCGTACACGGCGAACCTCCCGCGCTCGCTCTCGAACGCGCGCAGGAACGACGCGGGCACATCAAGTTCACCGTCCCCCCCTTCGGACAGCAGGTCCAGGTCGGCGATGGAACGAACGTCGCCCACGGTCGGCTCGTCGAGAAGCCGGTCCGCAAGCGCGGCGGCGCGGTCCCGCGAGCCGGCGACAAAGACGGCGAATTGCGGCGAGATGTCCGAGCGCTCCACCATCGCGCGCTCGAGTCGAACGGATTCGGAATCCACCGGCTGGAGGTTCAGGTAGTCGCTGTCAAAACCCGGCCCGCCGGCGAACACGCACGCCAGCGCGGCCGCCGCAACCGGCCCGCTCACCCACGGCTTCTGCAGCACGCCAAGAACCAGCGCCGTGCGCCGGGGCGCCGGCGGCAGCGCACGGCGCTTCCGCCCGGGCGCCAGCACCAGCAGGGCTGGCAGCGCCGTGATCATCATCAGGAGGCATATGAGAACGCCGTTGCCGGCGATCGTACCCAGCTCGGCGAACCCCTTGAAACCCGCCGCGTTCATGGCGTAGAACGCCGCGGCAGTCGTGGCGGCGCCGGTCAACAGCTCGGGCGCGAGCGCGCCGATCGCCGCCACCGTCGCGTCCCGCTCGTCCATGCCTCCGCGCACGAATTCCTCCATCCGATGAATCACGTGGATGCCATAGTCAATGCCGAGCCCGAACAGGGTGGAGGCAAAGAACGAGGACAGGAGCGTGAGGTGCCCGGGGAAGACGCAGGTCACACCCAGGGTGATCACCACGCCCAACCCGAGGGCTGCGACCGCAAGGGCGGGCCCGCGGAGGGACGAAAATGCAGCGGCGAAGAGGATCAGCACGAGGGCGCACGACAGGCCGGACAACCAGGTGATGTCGCGCTGGATGACATCGCGGTCGTCAATGGCGTACTGCGGAATGCCGGTGGTCCCGGCGCGGATGCCCTCCTTGTCCAGCCCGGCCTGTTGAAGCACCGCGCGGACGCCGCGGACGACGGGCTCCACCTGGTCCGCGCTGGAATACGGATCGTCCGGCTGCACGTACAGGAAACACATGCCGTGGTCGCGCGACCTGACGTAGGGGTCAATACCCAGTTCGTCGAGCGCCTCCCGCGGGAACGGAAGGCGATCAAGGACGTCGCGCACGCCCGGCACGTTGCGCAGCGCGGGCCCGATCCGGTCCGCCGCGGCGGTCAGGGCGCCCGGGTCGTCGCCTTCGAGCACGACAACCAGCGCGTTGGGCGATCCGAATTCGCGCGCGAAGTCGAGGAAGGCCTTCACTTCCGGAAGGTCCTGGTCGATCAGGTCCAGGTTGGACGTCCTGAGCTCCAACCCGCGCGCTGCGGCCACGATCGAGATGGCGGACGCCAGGACGGCCAGGCCCAGCACGGCGCGCGGATGGCCCACGGAAAACCTGGCGATGGACGCGAAGATGCGGCGGATCATGGCAAACGGGCCTCCTCGTTGCGGGCGGTATGGCGCGCGAGTTGCGCGGCGCCGTCATCGCCGGCTGCAGCGCCCAGGAACGCCGGCATCACCCAGGCCTGTTTCGCTTCCGCGGCGGCGCGGGCGAAACGGGGCAACGCGTGGTGCGGCCGGTCGAACGACAGGGTGTACGTGCCGAAGTGACACGGCACGGCCATCGCGACGCCGAGTTCGCGCGCGACGGCGACCGCCTCCTCCGGCGTCAGGTGGTGCCGGCGCAGCGGAAAGCGCGGCGCGTAGGCCCCGATGGGAAGGATGGCGACGGCGGGATGGTACGTGTTGCGTATCCTCGCAAAATCGTTGTGGCGCGCGGTGTCGCCCGCGTAGTAGACGGCCAGGCCCTCCCGTTCGATGACGAAGCCCACGGCGAGGTACCGGCTTCGCAACGGATGAAACCGATTCCCGCAATGCGCGGCCGGAACGGCCGTGACGGTGATCTCGCCGACGCGATGCGATTCCCCGAGGCCGAGCGGAACGGCGTGCCCGCGCAGGGAGCCGTCGAGGAAAACCTCCGAGCCGCGCGGTATGACGATCTCCCGCAGGTCGGCGAGGCCGGACAACGTCGCAACGTTCAGGTGATCGTAGTGGGCATGGCTGACCAGGGCGGCATCAACGGTTCCGAGCTTTGCCACGGACGCGGCGGGCTCGAGGACCCGGCGCGACACGGTGCACGATGCGTCGGTGTTGGGATCGAGGAACAGGGTCGTCGCGCCCCACCGCAAGAGGATTGCGGAGTGGCCGAGCCAGAAAACGTCCGGTCCGCCGGGCACCGTCCGGCTGACGATCTCCGGTCGCTGCGAAGCAACGATCTGGTCCCAGCCTGTCGCGTGTTCCCACCTCCGCGGCTGGGAGAACCAGCCGAGCAGGTACACGGCGAACACGACCGCGAGCAGCGCCGGCGGCAGGCAGAATTTCACGATTGCTTCCATCGTCCTCATCGCTCCCGGCCCGCCATCGCCTGCAGATAGGCCACCACGTGGGAAACATCCGCGTCGGAAAAGTATTCGTGCCCGGCCATGGGCGAGCCTGGAAGCCCGTACTTCACGATCCGGGCCAGCGCCACGGCCTGCGCATCGGGTTCGAGGCCTTGCGCGACGAACCAGAAGGGCCCCTTGCGAAGGTTCGCGGCCGGGCGGTTGAAGACGGACGCGAGCGGGCCGTCACCCGCGCCGTCCGGACCGTGGCAGGAGGCGCAGCTTCGCTCGAAGAGCGTTTTCCCGCGGTCCGCCGATCCGGGCAAGACCGCGCGCGGCTGCCAGGCCGCGGCCTGCGCGACATGCTCCATCAGGCTCTCCTCCCCCAGGCTCATGAGGTAGGCCACGAGGTCCTCGCCGCGCGTGGAGCCGCCGTCGAAGAGATGGCGATACGACGGCATGCGGGACCCGGGCGAGACGAGGCCCGGCGCGAGGAGGTGCGCGCGCTGCCATTCCACGCCGCGCCGGTTTCCCACGTTCATGAGGTCAGGTCCCTGCCTGCGGTTGCCGATGAGCGGCGGCGCTTCGTCGAAATCCACGTCGCGGTGCGGACCCCACCGCTCAACGTCCTCCGTGCCCGGCCTCAGGAACTGCGAATGGCAATTGATGCAGCCCTCTTCGATGTACACGCCGCGGCCGCGCGCCACGGGCGATGCATCCGACGCCGCGCCGGAACCGCCGGGCCAGCCGGCATACAACGCCGTTGCCGCCGCACCCGCCGCCAGGGGCAGCTTGAAAACGTGGAGCGTCCTGCGCATCCGCGCGCTGGCGAGCGCCGCCGCGCATCCGATCGCCGCGCCGGCGCCCGCCACGAACGCAGGCGGAACGCGGTGCAGCTCCTGGGCCATCCCCACGCCGAGCGCCGAGCCGATCCACCCGGCCACGCCGTAAAGGATCGCAGCCCGCCACCGGGCCGGCACGCATCCGGCCTCGTCGGCCCGGGCCGACGGGTACAGGACCAGGCACACGGAGTAGAACGAGATACCCGCCGCGTACGCGGGCCCCGCGAGCCCGCCCTGCCGCAGCGAAGGCAGCGCGGCCGCGAAAAGAAAGAACGTGCCGACGAGCACCGACCGGAGACGCCCGCGATCAACCATCCAGCCCGCGGCGATCGCCGCGAGGAGGTGCGTCCCGCCCATGATCCACTTCTGGGCCGGGGTCGCCCACGTCGTTTCCTTGAGGAAGGCGGTATCCTGGACCGCGGCGAACGCCGCGGAGTCGAGCCAGACCAGCGCGAGGAAGGAAAGCACCACGCCGGCGAACCCCCACCCCCACGCGTCCGATGCCGCGATGAGGTTCGAAGTCCGGAGAGGTTCGCACCCGCGCCCGGCCGGGAGACACATGGCGCCGAATGCGCCGGCCAGGCAGAAGGCGGCGGCGCCCGCGCCCTGGAGGGCGGCGCCTCCTTCAAACAGGGCGGGCACGTTGCAGATGAAGTAGGCGAGGCCCGTCGCGGCCCCGACCTTGAGCCCGGCATGTCCGCCGCGGATGAAGCTGCGCAGGTCCGCGGCAAGCGCGACCGTCATCAACGCCGTGCAAGCGCCGACGCTCGCCGCCAGGAACAGGAATCCGGCAGGCGATGCGCACGCCATGGCCGCCGGCGCCGTCATCCCCGCGCCCAGAAATCCCGCGGCCAGCATGCGGCGGGCAGCGACGCGGCGCAGCAGCGCGCCGGCCACCAGGCTCGCTGCGAGGCCCGCGGCGCCCATGGACGCCATCGCAGGCTGAACCAGGCCGGCGCCCGGAACCGCCTCGTTCAACGCGTGGATGAAGCCGAATTGCGCGTACAGCAGGAAGTAGACATACGTCGCCATCACGGCGACCATGCCGAACCCGTCCGCGCGCGCTGTGGAAAAAAACGTCATGGACCGGAGTGCAGAACGTTCCTATTCAGCATCACGATCTGGATCGTGGCGAACGTGGCATCCGTGAAAAAGACCGCCAGCCACCCGGGCGCCAGCGCGTGCGCGGCGACACTGGCAGCGATGAAGGACGCGATGCACAAACGGATGAAAGCTGTAAAGCCGAGCACGTGCGTGAGTCGCACAACGCGATCGGACCAGCTCGTCAGGAACGGGATCAGGTACGAGAGCCCGACGCTCATGACGAACACGCCGATGAACCGCAGGTAGATCGGCTCGGCGGGTTGCCCCGGGATCCGCATCAGCGCCAGGGTCCGGAGAGGGTCGGCCAGGAGCAGGATGCCGGTCAGGCTGTCGCACGCCCCGGCCAGGATGCAGTACAGGTAGCCCCATCGTTTCGCCGCATTCATGCCGCCCTCCTCATCGCACCGGGTGTGCCGTCCGGGGCCGGCATCCGTCCGAACCACCACGCGCTGGCCATGAACATCAGCAGCCCCGCAAGCAGGCGCAGGCCGTACAACACATCGGCGCCGGCGTCGGGCAGGAACAGCCGGCGCGGGTCGGCGGATTCGATCGTTCCGGCGACGGTGAGGATCACGACATGCGCGAGACAACCGGCGTTCCAGAAGATGAACGGCGCGCGGGCGCTGAGGACGCCGCGCAGCACGGGGTCCGGATTGATCGTCAGCAGGACGAGCATGCCGAAGCTGGTCAGCATGCCGCCCATCGCCGCATGGACGTGGCCGACAAGCGCGTTCGTGAATTTCCATCGCTCCAGCACGCCCGGAAGGAAGGTAAGCGTGGCGGTCGCGAGCAGGAACGCACCCCACCCGCAGAACGCAAGCAGCCAGGGCCTAGTGCCTTCAGGCCAGCGGAAGACGCGGAAATACCGGACCAGGACCGGCCACCAGGCGGGCAGGCTGCACAGGGCGACGACCTGCGACGCCTCGTGGTGCGAGCGATGGCCGTGATCCAGCGCGCCGAACCAGGCCACATGAGCGACGAGGAGCGCCAGCGTCTGCACGATGACCCCGCGGCGTCCGGCCACAGGCAGGGCGACGATGAGCGGAAGGCTCCACAAAATCGCAATCACCACCAGCGTGCTCCCGAGCAGGCTGCCTCCCGTCGCGCCGCCGCTGTCGGGATTGACCGGCGGGTACAGGGCCGGATTCGCGGACCAGTAGAAAACGACGGGGATGCACAGGAGCGCCGCGAGCAACACCCATCGGACCGGACGAAGCCGGCCCTTGTCGAGCGACGCGCGCCGCACATGGCCGCCGGCGAGCACGCCGCCAAGGAAAAGCATGCCCGCGACCATCGCCACGAGCGACGGGCCGGACCACTCCATGAACAGCTTGCCGCTGCTGTGGCCGGTGAGCCACCCGACACAGGCAAAGACGAGCGCGCCCGACCACGCGCCCAGGGCCCATTCGGGCCAGCGCCCGAAGCCGCCCGGCGGCAGGTAGAGGCGGAACAGGAGCCCGATCATCGGCAGGCTGCACCATCCGTACAGCTGCGCGTTCAGGTGGACGGGAATCCAGCGCCCGTAGGAAAGTGGCGCGATCGTCGCGCCAAACCCGGGGAAAACCAGCAGCACGGCAAGCAGGACGCCGACGGCGTTGCCGAAGGCGAGCCAGCCCAGGCTGTGAAGGCAGACCCACGCCGCCGGCGTGGGCAGCGCCTGCGTACCGACTGGCCTGGCGTCGTTCAAGGCGGGTTTCATCGCTCGTGGTTTCCCCGCGGCGGGCGTCAGACCGCGGTGCGCAGCGGCATCCGCACGCCGAAGGGCAGGCCCTCTTTCGCGAGTTTGTGGTGCAGGGCCGCGAGCAGCCGCCATTCCGGGCGCACCGAAACGAGTTCGGCGACCAGGGCTTCGGCCAGGGCCATCTTCTCCCGGAGAACGCCCGCGGCGCGCGCGCCGCCGATGGTGTTGGGCAGGTTCGGGCGGTTCAGCGCGCGGTCGCGCGCGCTGGTCTTGCCTGTCATGCCCGAAGGGAGCAGCGCGTCTTTGAAATCGTCGAGTATCTGGTAGCTGATGCCCCACGCCTCGGACAGCTGGCCGAGGCGCGCGCGGATCAGCGGAGGCGCATCGCAGACCACGGCGGGCAGCAGGAGGGTGAGACGGATCAGGGTCGCGGTCTTGCCCAGGGCCACGCGCAGCACGTCCTGCTCGCCGCGGTCCGAGTCGGCGAAGTGCAGGTCGAGGGCCTGGCCGTTGAGAATGCCGCTGACCCCGAGGCACTCGTCGGCCAGGACCCGCGCATCCGCCATCTGGCGGCTCGATAGCGCGCTGAGCACCTGCCAGAGAAGGCTGTAGCCGCGGGTGATGAAGGCCAGGGCGCCCAGGACGGCGGCGTCCTCGCCGTAGACGCGGTGCGGGCACGCATGGCCGCGGCGCTCCCGCGCGTCGTCCATGCAGGGCAGGTCGTCGAAGAGCAGCGAGGCCGTGTGGAAGTATTCCAGCGCAACGGCGAGGGACCGCGCGGGGCGCGCCTGCACCGAGCAGGCCTCCATGAGCCCGTACGCCAGCTGCGCGCGGACGAGGCTGCCGTGGTGCCGCAGCGTATCCTGTATGACGCCGCGCAGGTGCGGCTGCGCACCGGACGGAACGGGGAGCAATTCGCGGTAGCCCGTGACAAGGTAATCGTAGGCCTGGGGCGCGATCAGTTGCGAGGCGTCGGATACCGGACGTCCTTCCTGTTCAAGGCGCAGTTGCGATGTGGTGGAGCTGGGCATCATCGTGTCACGGGCCGGCCGGCTTCTTCGGCGCTCGCTGGGGCGTCGCGCAATGCGTCGCCGGAAAGGAATTCTTCGAGCGATCGGTCGGGTTTGTGAAAGGCGGACCGGAGGATGTTTTCCATGGCCGCCCGGGCATAGTCCGCCGAAACCGGGCTTGAAGCCACGGGTCGGACGCTGCGGATTTCCACGTCATCGCCCCCGCTGGAATACTCGGGCAGCGACGCGCCCACCCAGGCGCGATCGCCGTCCTGCGTCACTTCGATCAGCAGATTCTGCCGGGGGTCGTCCTGGTCCGCGCGGCCGGCGAAGGCGTCCAGGGCCGCGGCTTTTCCCTTCTCCAGAACGCCGAGGTAGAGTTGCGAGTCGTCGTAGCCGGCGCGGTCCGGCGGCCAGTGGGCGTTTTCCGCCTGGCGGATCTTCTGCAGTCCGCGCCGCAAGGCCGGCGAGTACAGCAGCGTCTGGACGCTGGCCGTGCCGCCCCGGCGGACGAGCCGCACCTCGCCGTGGCGGCGCTCCGCCGAAGGGATGAACGCCCGGCACACGCTCACGTCCCCCGAGCCGGAAAGCCCGAGCGCAGGGGGCGCTTCCGCGGCCGGCACGGGCGAGCAGGTCAGGGCCGCGATACAGAGGGCCGGCAGATGGAACCGTGCGCGCATGGATCGCCACGGGTCAGGGAGCGAGCTGGAAATCGGCTTCCACGCGCACGATATCGTGGACCTTGAAGAACAGGACCTTCGGCGGCGCCAGGCCGAACGCCTTGAGCGAAACGTCGAACGCAACCTTGAGCGCCTCGCCGCCTTCGCCGTTTTCCACGGATTCCACGCGCGCGGTCATCTCGCGCGCCTGGCCGGATATCTCGAGCGTGAACGGGAAGGTGTCGCCCGCCTTCAACGCCTGGAACGCGACGCCGGCGGCATGCCCCTTGATGAGGGGGTTCGCCCCGGCGTTGAACATATGGACCATCTCCTTGTCACGCTTCGGATTGCCGGTGGTCATCTTCACCACCTCGACCTGCGCGTCCAGGGTCGCCTTGTCGTCCTTCCACTGGAGCGCGACCGGATCGCAGGATGCCGTGCCGGTGAATTTGTGCATCGTGGCGCCCACATGGAACTTGACGTCGCACGTCCCCGACGAAGCCGCGGCCCTCGCGGCGATCATCGGCAGCGCACACACGGCAAGGGCGGCCAGCCTGGCGATCATCATTCTCTTCATGCGATCTCCTTCGTTTCCATCGCGGTAATCCACGCTGTTCTTCGGCGCGGAAAAACATACGCGGCGCCGGCGGCGGGCGCAGGGGAAATGGCCTTACAATTTGGAAAGATGGCGCTCAAGGCGTCCGATTCGGGTACAATAGCCGGCGTGCACCACGCTTGCGGCAAGAGTGTGGATCGGGCATTGCAGCAACCATGAGCATAGCGCATCGCGCGAACGGGCGGGAAAGCATCCTGCTGGTGGAGGACGACCAAAGCCTGTCCAGCCACCTGGCGGACGGACTGCGGGAGGAAGGCTTCGACGTTCGGATTGCCGCCTCGGTGCGCGAGGCCGAAGCGGCGATTGACGCCGGAATCCCGTCGCTGCTGCTCCTGGATCTCGGCCTGCCGGACGGCAACGGCATGAACCTGCTCGCGAGCCTGCGGCGACGTCTGCCCGATCTGCCGATCATCATCTCCACCGCGCGCGGCGGCGTGAAGGACCGGGTGACCGGGCTGGAGACCGGGAGCGACGACTACCTCGTCAAACCGTACGCCTTCGGGGAACTGCTGGCCAGGATCCGGGTCCAGCTCCGGCACGCCGAGCGCGCAGCAGGGATGTTCCGTTTTGCCGACGTGGCGGTGGATCTGCACAACCGCACCGTCACGCGAGCCGGCTGTCTCGTAGACCTCAGTCCGCGGGAATTCGCGTTCCTGAGCTACCTCGCCTCCCTGCGCGGCGAAATCGCAACGCGCGAGATGCTGGCGCGGCAGGTCTGGCGCATTCGGTCGCGCATGACCTCGATGGACAACGTCATAGACGTCCATGTCTGGCGGCTGCGCCAGAAACTCGACGAGGGCCGCGAGGAGCCGCTGATCCAGACCGTGCGCGGCGTCGGCTTCGTATTGAAGGGCGTGTCATGAGGCGCACGCTCCGCGTCACCTTCTTCCGCTGGGTCACCATCCAGACCCTGCTTGTGTTCCTGGGCATAGGCATCGTGGTCATCGCGTTTAACGTGAAGGAAATGCACGAACACGCCGACATGGCCATGGAGGAAGCGGAGGAAACGCTGGTGGTCGCCATGGTCATGCTCGCGCTGCTCCCCGTCGCGGTCGGGTCGGCGTGGTGGATCACCCGGCGCCTGCTCAGACCCCTGCAGGAAGTCGTGGCCACCGCCGAGCGGATCGGCGCAGGCCACTTTGACGAACGGATCGGCATCACGGATCCGGACGACGAAATCTCCCGCATGGGCCGCGCGCTGGATGGCGCGTTCGATCGCTACCAGGACACGCTCGAACGCCTGGAGCGGGTATCCGCCGGGGTGGCCCACCAGCTGCGCAATCCCCTGGCGGCCATCCGCACGACGGGAGAAATTGCGCTCCGCAGTCCGCGCGACACGCACGGCTACGAGGAAGCCATCGGATCCATGCTGGAAGACGCCAGCCGGCTCAACCGGACGGTCGAACAGCTTCTCCTGCTCGCCGGCTGTGCGCGCGAGGCCCTCGATCCGCAGCGCGAAGTCTTCTCCCTTACGGACCTGGCGAAAGACGTCCTGGACGAGGCCGCGCTGGTCGCCGAGAGCCGGAGTATCTCGCTGGAACCGACGCTTCCGCCCGGCACGCTGCGTGTGCTCGGCGTTCGGAACCTGATCGGCGAGGCGCTCGGCAACCTGCTCGACAACGCCCTCAAGTTCACGCCCGAAGGCGGCCGCGTCGCCCTGGCCATCGCAGCGGACGCAGGCCCGGCGGCCCGGATCTCCGTGACCGATTCCGGACCCGGCGTGCCGCCGGAACAGCGCAGCATCCTATTCCAGCCCTACCAGCGCGCCCACGATCGTCGCAATGATGGCGTCGGACTGGGCCTGGTCATCGTCGCCGACATCGTGCGCGCCCACGGCGGATCATGGGGCATGGAAGGCGCCGACGGCGGCGGCAGCACGTTCTGGTTCCGCATTCCCCTCCTCCGCGAGGGGTCGCGTGCGCAGAGGCTATGATACTATACCATGATGATCCCTTTGGTCAGGTGTCATCTTGGGCGAACATGGTGGAGAGACTGCCGGAACGGGTTCGGGGAGGCAGCGTGGTGGCGTTGGGCGGGTGCAGTCCCGAATGAGCGCCAGATCAATGCCGCGGCGGGAGGTCATACCTAGCCCGGATTATTCATGAAAGGCGCTGGAGCCGGGTTATTCTGGGCTGCGTGG
>CAYMCD010000001.1:36555-98312 GCA_964388845.1 uncultured Verrucomicrobiota bacterium | reverse complement strand
GTCTTACTGTCCGGCGGCTTTTGTCTCCAAAAGCCGCCGTCCATATACGGCTGCCAAGCAGCCGGTCGAAATCAGTATCCACGTGGAAGGCTCCGGAACTACCTCCCACCGGAAATTATCTACCGCGTAGGAGGGAGAACGCAAATTCTCCGCCCCAAAAAGTACGTTCTGAACGTTAAAACTTGCATCCAACGACTGGTTTGTCAGCACAGCAACGCCGTTGAAGGCAAAATCATATTGGTTGTTGTCGAGGTCAAAAAGGAACTCGTAATGGTCTTGCTGTCCAAGCGTAAACGTAGCTACTTCCGTTGAACCGATGCGGAAGTCATTGTCCGTCTGCCAGAACATGGACATGCTTCCATTTCCGCTCGGACTTGTTTGAATCAGGACAGCTGCCGTATCTGGCCCACCGGGGCCATAGTCTGTTATGGCCATATCCCAGCTTAGGAGTAAAAGCCCGGATGAACTCGCGGGCTCGTAGAAGAAACCCAGTTGTCCCGCAGGTTCAAATGATGCGACTTGTGTTGCAAAGTCCGCTATTCCTGATCGCGTAATGACGCTGCCCACAGCCCATGTGGGCTGGTCACTTCCTGACCCGGAAACAACGGCAGCGTTGAGCATATGCACTGGGTCTTCAAAGGTGACATTGTAGATCATGTCACCGGAAGTCGGCGGAATCGCGATGACGGTGGCCAAGACAACGAAAATCAATGTTCTTTTCATTTTCTTCCTCCTCATTCGAGCGCGTTGGTAACACCGTAAATCCGATAGTCCCGATTCGGGCAGGTTAGCGTAACCATGCCGCTAACGTCGGTCGTTACGGAATGCGGCGAGTTCGTCATCACCAAGTCCATCAACACCGTATTCGTAGTATACATCGTCTGTACGCTGATGTTGAGCGTGCTGGACTCGTTGTCGTTGATGATGAGAATGGACCCAGGCTTGGTTCCGCCACCGTCCCGCTGCTGGACGAAAACGTCCGTGTTGGTGCTCAAATACTGCACGTTTCCCGCGACAGTCTTTCTGCGGATGAACATGAGCCGGTCAATCTTCGGCTTGAGCGGCGTCCCGAAATGCGTGTCGTTGGTAACGTTGAAGTACGGCGCGAGATAGTAATCGCGGTAGAAAACGAGTGGATAGCCCTCAGAATGCATGACATATGCGTAGCCCAATTCCTTCTGACGCGCGACGCCTTGGTTCTTCACCTGGGTGTTTGTGCCGTCTGGCTGTAGCGTGTCGTGGTTCTCGACAAACGTCACCGTGTAATCGGGTTCCAGCCCGAGAAGGCTGGGCGATTTCAGGAGGTTCATGTCAAAACTGCCGGTCTGTTCGCACATGGCTTCCAAGTTGGTCTGAAGGTGCCAGTCATAAATCGCGGCGCTATGCCCGGTCAGTTCCAACCATTCCTGCATCTGTTTTCCGTCCGCATTCTTCCAATACTCCATGAAGGCGAACCGCTGGCGCATGGCCGGATAGTTCATCCATTCCCAAATGACCCAAGGTTCGACTGCTTCGGTGAAATCGAAACGGAAGGCGGGGATATTGTTGCTGTTCACCAGCCAGCTTCCCCACCGCTTGAATCCAAGCCGCATGTTCGGGGCGAGGAAGGCCGTGTCGAGGCCAACAATGTCAAGCGGCGGATAGGTGCCGAAACTCCAGTTGTCATGATAGGGCTTCATCTCGTCGTTGTGGCCCTCAGATGAAGGATGGAAGTCCGTGGCAGACTTCTCGAATGTGTCGTGCGGGTAGTTATACACCTTGTGTGCCGCGCCTGTTCCCCCTGCCATGTGGTTCAAAATGATGTCACAAATTGGCGTGATTCCGGTTGCCAGCAACGATGAGACAAGGATGGTCAGGTTTGACTTGGCTCCGTATCGAGTCGGGGTGGACCCCTTCTGAAAGAATTCTCCTAAATCATAGTGGTCGAAGGGATCGTACCCGACTGAAAATCCTGCATTGGCTGACTTATAGGGGGGCGGAAGCCAAAAATGGGTAAAGCCTGCCTGCGCAAGTTCGGGAACCTTGCCCGCAAGGTTTGTCCACCACGTGCCAGGCGGATCAACATTCCAATAGAATGCCTGGAAAATAACGGCATCAGGGTCGGGCTTCGGATAGGAACAGTAGCGCAATCCGTTCTCCGGTCCGGTCAAGATCACGTCGGAGCCAAGCACGGTCATTGAGGCCGTGCCGTAGTTGTCGCCCGAGAGCGTTCCGGACACCTTCTTGCCGTACACCTCGCCAGATGCATAACGTTCGTTAGCCGAGTTGGTACCGCCCGCAAACAACGCGGCAACCTTGATCGTGCTGCCCGGAATGATGTTCAGGTCTGACAGGGCAATCGCGATTTCGATGCCCGCCTGGGCGCTGACGGAGTCGCCGTTGTACCCACGCGCCCATTGGGAAATCTTCGACGGGCCGGAGTCAGAGAAGCCGGGGAAATCCGCGCCGTCGCTCAACCGGTACACGCCCTGCCCGAAATCATTGTTGCCGAAGTTGTAGCTGTCGAAATTGTGTCCGTCAGCATAGCGCCCGCCGAGGATCAACCCGACATTGGGCGTGAAATTTGTCGCGTCAAAATTCAGGTTGCGGAATTGTGTGATTCCAAAAGGCTGGGCCGTCTGACTCAAATGGCGAAGGTTCGTTACCCCTCCGCTGTCTGTGTCAAGGAACAGGAAAAACCCATTGTCGCCTTCCAGCCGGACACCGGAAATGCCGATATACAGATTTGTCATGTCGTTGTTGAAGTAAATGCCTGTGCTGAATTTCCCCTCGCCCTCAATTGACCCGAAGCCGTTGGGGGCGGCATTGCTGGCCAGGGAAAGTGTCCGTCCGCCTCCGTGGAAATCGAAAAGCTCGGTGTCGTCATCCTCGCCCGCCGGGTCATTGTCGTTGACAGTCACACGGTGAAAAATGCTGTGGTAGGCCGCGCGGTCTGAATTGGTCGGGCTGTACCCGAAATAGTATTCCTCCTGATTTTCCAAGCCGTCCCCGTCCGGGTCGGCATTGGCCGCGATGTTCGTCAACGTCCCGTAGTGCTGAAGCTCCCACCAATCGGGAGTCCCGTTCGTGTTGCTGTCTCGCTCGCGGACCAACAGCCGCGACGCGGCGAAGTCCTGATTTGTGCCGGTGGTGGTGTCCGATTGGAAAAGCTCGGCATTATTGCCCAAGAGCCACGAAGTCACGTTGCTGAACGCGTACGCGTTCGCATAGCCGCCGGTAGGTCCGGTCTGCACGGCGTACTCGCGGTTGGTCACGCCGTACCACGTGTAGACAAGCCCGGCGTCGTTGGTGAGCGCGAAGGCCGTAAGCGCAAAGTAGCTGTCCGGGTCGTTCGGATCGGTGCCCGCGATGGTCTCTTCCCAATTGGGAACGCCGTCGCCGTCGAGGTCGAGCATGCAGGGGCAGTTGGTCCCGTCTCCTTCGCCCATCATCATGGCAAAGCCTCCGCCTTCATCTTCGTCGGTGGCAAGGGCGGAAGTAGTCGCGGTGCTCGTTGCTATCGCCTGGGGTTCCGAATCCGCGACCACGCGCACTTTCAACCACCACACCACGCGGCGCTTGGCGAGTTGGTCCAGCAGCGTCACTTCGTATGTGTTCGGGTCGTAGACCGGCCATGGCTCGGCTGCAAACGTGGCGAGAGCAGAAGCGTGCCCGTCCTGCATGACGTAGACCTTCGCTGTGGCAAGGTCTTCGATCATGTAAACCCAGGTGCCGTCCGCCACGGTCTCGGCAATCTCGCACGCCGGATCAACATAGAAATCTCCGCCCGTCAAATCCCAGTAGTAGCCTGATTGGGTTGTGAATGCGTAGCTGCCGGACGCAATGCCCTTTTCAATTTCGGAGAGAGACGCCGTGAGCGGCGGGACCATGATCGAGTAAACCCCGCGCCAGCCTTGGTAATGTCCTACCAGTTCAGACCAAGTGGCGGTCTCGTTCGCGGCTCTTGTCGGCGCAGCAACGGCAAGACAAGACCAGGTGATGAGCAGAGAACGCGTAACCTTCTTCATGCTACCTCCCTTAAGGAAAGCGGTCATCGTGCCGCAGTTTATGCCGCACGCTTGCCGCCGCCAAGGTCATTCGAGCTTTGGTGAGAATTCTGTTTCGCTATTTTGAGATCCTTGGGATAGGCGCAGCTTTGGACGGGCAGGGCTATTTTGTGGTGAACTTGATTACAACCCCGGAGAACCCCCCGAGATCCTCTGAGATGCTGATGACGGCATCACCGCCCAATTCGGAGGCTTTCTGCTTGAGCAAGTTGCTAACATCTGTTCCCGAGCGGTTTCCGGTGGCCATTCCAACGAGTGGAACGAAAGCGCTGCTGTTCCATTTCGTGACCGACACTCGCCCGACCTCCTCGTATGGGGCCGTGGGTTTGTCGGCTTGAAATATCTTCACATCTTCGGGTTTCGTTGCCGGAAATGTCCTGCCGGTTACCATCACTGTGGGCGCAGTGCACCCTGCGCACATGGATATCACGAGACCAATTTGCAAAAGTTTCATTTTCATGCTGTATCCCCTTTGTCTCTGGCACCGTTGCGCACTATGGCGAATAGAAGCTATCAACTAGGAACACCTGTGCGCCGGATGCATCCTTAAGCCCCGCACATTGTTTCTCAAATACGCTGTCGTTCCGCGCGTCGAAGAACACGATGATGTACGAGCCGTCAGAGTTGCGCCATGTACGATCATTTTCCGGAACGTAAAGTGACCCAGTGCCAGGCATGGCTATGTCTTGGTCTGCCTTACGCCCAAGTATTCCAATAACGGCGTCATATGTCATATGAGCCGTGATGGCGTTATAGTCAGCCAGTGTGATTTCACCGCCTCCGCCTCCCCCGCCATTGCCACCGGAATCCGCGTTGTCTTGTTCGCAGCCGACGGTTAGGCAAACACACATAAATGCGGCGAGAAGCGCCATGCGCGACAACCACGAGACTTGTGATGCAGAGACGTTCATATGGTTCCTATTGGTGTCCGGTTTACAGTTTCACGCCGAGCCCGAGCCGGAGCCAGTAGTCCTCTTCGTCAAGCGCATAGCCTACCGTAAGGAGACCGGTAAGTTTTTCGCTGAACGCATAGCCGAGCCTGGCGTTTGGCGTGAGTGAGTCAAATTCCCCAATGTTCTGATAGAGCAGCCCCACGTCGCCAAAGGTCTTTGACCCTAAGTCAAACTCGATGCCGCCGCCGATTTCAAATCCAACTTCCGTTTCATCCTTGCTAGCTGATTCGCCACCGGCCGAGCCTTCGACCTTGTTATACTCAACCAAGCCACCGGCCAGAATATATGGATCGGCTGCACTTTTTTCTGGTGAGACCAAGTAGACGAGGCTGAGTCCGCCTTTGAGTCCGTAATGGGTTAGGTCAATCCCGGCACTGGAACCTTCTCCGTAGATGCCTTCAAGTTTGCCGAGTGCGGCGACGTTTTGATTGAGCCTCTTGTTTACCGAACCAAAGAGATCGATATGGGTTCCGAATATGTCGTCCATGACCTTGTCACCGTAGGTGAATGCCCCAGCTTCGACGCTGATGTAGTCAGTGTTCCGCAGGCTCTCACCGTAGCAGTGGACCGAAGAGATGCTCACGACAGCAGCAAGCATCATCAATGACGAATGAACTTTCTTCATGGATCTTCCTTTTCTTGTTGTTTGCGGTTTGTCTTTCAAATGAATGGCGGATTGTGATGTGCCACCGCTCGGTATCGGTATCGAATCAGAGGGGATACTTGCGTCTGTGTTGAATTGTGAGCACCGGTGATTCATCGCACGATTACGCCCCATTGGGCCGTACCGGTCAAGAGCAGATTACGCCCTAATGAGGCGTGTCATTGGATTCACCAAATCGCGAGTTGCTGAAACTTCTGGGTGCCAGTATCCGGCGCGAACGCATGGCCTGTTCGACCACGCAGGAAAAACTTGCGGAAAAAACCGAGCTGAACCTGCGGACGATTCAGAAGATTGAGGCGGGCAAGATCAATATACTGATAACCACGATGATCCGTATTCAGAAGGCCCTGAATTGCCCGTGGAAAGCGCTGCTTCCCGAGCAATAGCGGATTTCAATGGTGATTGAGTCTGATGCTTGAGGAGTGTCGCGGTTTCTACTGCCCGAGCAAAATACTCACTGCGACGGCGGGGTCCCAGGCAAGGAGGATCGCCCCGGTTTCGGGGCGAAGTGTCCTTGCCGGGGTGCCGTCGCGGTATAATGACGGCTCTCGGTTTGTGCAGGAAAGCGAAGCTTTTTGCACAAACCCATAAGAGCCGCTTCGTCTTGGGTTTCGTACGAATCCGCGGCCCCCGCATTTTGCGGGTGCCCCCAGCGAGGACAAGCCCCGGCGGCTTCGGCGGGGCGCAGCCGCAGCGGTCGGCGCGTGCGGCGTGGGGGACGCCGCCAAAGAACGCGCCGGGGTTGAATAGGCCGCGCCGAAAATGGCCCCGGTGAGGCGCGTAGCGACGACAGCCGGGGCGATTTGAGTCCGCGGCCTGGAATTCGACGCAGCCGATTTTGGTGTGACGGGGCTTGCGCCGGAATGAGCGGTGCGGGCGCGGCGGCGAGCTTGTCGAGCCGGGAAGCCCGCGTGAGCGAATGCAGGCGCAAGAACCGGCAGCACGAAAAGCGGCGAGACCGCATAACACAATGCGCGTGGTGAAAGGGGCAACCGTGGCCCGTTTTGGTACACGGAATGACGCGACAGCGGCCAAGCCGCGACAAGCTCCGGCGTTCAGCCGGAGCAAAGCGGCGCACGTAGCAAGCGGTGCGGTCGTCCAGACCGCGCAGCTTGCGTTCTTCTCTTGGCTGGCTGCTGCCGCCGCAGGCGGCATGTCTTACGGTGAGGTCGGCCCGTCAATCCGCAGCTCCTTCCGAATGCGCGCGCCCCCCAAGAGGAAAGGGAAGACGGGCGGGCCGAACCGGGCGGCGTCAGCCGCCTCGACGGTGTCAACCGGCGATCCGGCAGCCAGCCTCGCCCCGACGTTCAGGAGGGGCGACCGACGACCGCGCCCACGCGGGCGGCGGAAGCGCAGGCACGCGGCCAGCGTGCCGAGCATGAGCGGCGCGGCCCAGCGCCGCACCTTGCCAAGCCCGGCGTCCAGCCGGGCGCGGAGTCTGTAGCAAGGCGCGTCGTCGCGCCTTGCGTGGGGGCGAGGAGCAGCAGCGACGAGCCGGGGGCAGCAAGAACCGTGACGCCTCCGGCGGCGCGGTTCTTGCGGTACTCCGAGCGGCGCGCCAGCGCCGCGAGGTACGCCCGGCCCAGGCATTGGGTGATTGCGTTACCGGACTTCACCGCCTAGCTTCTTGGCGAAATAGGTTCGAGCTACGCGGTAGTGGCTCCACCACCTTGATTTGCAAGGTGTTATGAAAGCTGAAAGGTCTGGTTTACAACAATACATACAACAGCGCCGACAAAGTGCCGGGTGATTCGCCGACGTTGTGCAAGTGCCGGTGCTTTCGGATTCTTCCGCATCTTCCCGCCATCTCCCGCGTACTTCGGGATTCTGCGGGCTGATTCGGGTTGCTTTGGCATTCGGGCAGGCGGCGCGGGCCGTCGGCGGCTGGCGCGCCGCCCCGCCGCGCGGCGCTCGCCTTGGATCGGCAAGGCCGATGCAATGCGCTTGCACGGGCCGTGCAAGCGCCGGTTGACCAGGCCGCGCCCAGCGTACTCCCTCGCCCCGAAAGGGCCGTTGCCGGGCCTTCCCCGCGCGCGGTCGGCGATTTTTCCAGGCGTTGGAAGTGTCCGGGATGCCATTTTCCAGGCGTTGGAAGTCTTGCGGGCGCGCGCCGTCTCTCCCCAGTTGGGTTGCTGCGCAGCAGCGCCGCGAACGTTGCCACCGGCGGGTCAAGCCCGCCGGAGGCCAAGCGGATTTGGGATAGGTTCTCGCCTCGAGCCGACGGCTCCACCGGGCGAGGCCGTAGAGGCACTTGGCGATTGACGCTGGCTTTAATCGCCCTATACAAGCTGTCCATGCGCGACTTTATCCTGGCCGGTCTGTTCGCCATCGCCTGTATATCGGCCCGGGGCGAGGGCCTCCACCTGGGGGCTTCTTACTGGGAGATGAAACCGTCCGGAAGCCTTTCGGTCGGGCGGGACGGAAGGGCCGGAACACGCATCAACCTGGGACGCGACCTGGGATTCCAAACCGAAGAGAATGTGCTGGGATTCGACCTGACGCTCGGCGCCGGCAGTGAGATTGTCTTGTCCTACCTCGACGCCGAACTTTCGGCCAAAAGCCGTTTCGACAGGCCGATCGCGTTCGGCGGAACTTCCTTTTCGCCGGCCGCGCAAGTCCGCGGAGAATTGGATGCGAAGTTGTTCCGCCTGGCGTACCGCCAACAGGGCGGTTCACAAGGTTTCCGCGCCGGCTTCTTGGCGGGCATCCAACAGGTCACCATGGAGGCCGCGGTCAAGTCGTTCCGATCCGGATCCGGCGCCGGCGACGCCAGCGCAACGGCACCCGTGGTCGGGGTCAACCTCCGGATTGATCCGACTTCGTATATCCGTATAGATGCGGGGCTGATCGGCGGCGTATGGGATTGGGACGACACCGACATCGCGTTCTGGGATGCCACGGCGGCCCTTCGCGTCACGATCAGCCCTTTCCTGGTCGGCATCGGATATCGCCAGGTTTCCATGGACGCCAAGGATGGCGGGCTGCCCATCGAGGCCGACCTTCAATTTAAGGGCCCCTATATCGAAGCGGGATTGGTCTTCTGATGGGCCGCCGCGTGGTGTCGTCCTCCGCGCAGCGACGCGGCCGGAATATGCTGGTGGCCGTGTTTCTTCTTTCGGCCTGTGGGTGCGGCGAGCGCGACGCGCGGCAAGTCGTCATTCCCCCTCCGCAACCGGAAGGCGCGCTGATGGCGCCGGTCTCCGACCTGCAGACCCTCTCCTTCCCGACGCGCCAGACCGGGCTGGCCGGAACCAATTCCGCCGGCGTCTTCCAACCCACGGCCTCCGGCAATCCGGACTCAGGCTCCTACGGCTCCGTCCGGCTCGGCCGATACGGGAAATTGATTCTGCCACGTTTCCACGAAGGCCTGGATATCGCGGCGATTGAGCGCGACCGGCGCGGGCGCCCGATGGACGACGTGTGCGCGGCGCTTCGCGGCCGCGTGGCCATGGTGAGCCGGACCGCAGGCAATTCGGACTACGGAATCTATGTGGTCCTCCTGCACGAGGATCCCGTCGGCACGTTCTACACGCTGTACGCCCATCTCGCGGAGGCGGACGCGGGTTTGCGGGCGGGCCGGCCCATCGAGGCCGGCGCGCGGATCGGACGCATGGGGAACACCGCGCTGGAGCCGATTCCGATGAGCCGGGCTCACCTGCATTTCGAAGTGGGCTTGATTGCGAACGAGCGGTTCCTTTCCTGGCCGGGCCTCCCCAAGAAGCACACGCCCGGCGGCAAATTCAACGGCCAGAACCTGTGGGGATTGAATCCGGTTCTGATCTATCGCGACCACGACGCAGCCGGGGGGCAAATCAGCCTGCTGGACCACCTGCGCCGCGTCCCCGTTGCGGCTGAAATTCTTGTTCGCGTGCAGCGGCTCCCCGATTTTTTCGCGCGGTATCCGTCGCTCTGGCAGGGCGATTCCCGATTTTCAGGTGTCGCCGTAATTTCCATTTCCGAAGGCGGCGTCGCCCTGTCGGGGCGTCCGGCCGGCGAAGGGGAATCCGCCGCCCTGGGCCCCTCGCGCGCGGCAGTCCACCGGGTGGACGAGATGGAAATCGGACGCAACGGGCGCCGCCTTGTCGTGAAGCGAGATGGCCGATGGGAAATGGGCGCCGCCGGCGAAAACTGGCTCGGGCTCTTTCTTCACTGAATGCCCATGCGCCCGCAGGCGCATGCGATGGCGGCGGCCAGCCGCGCGTTATTTTCCAGCAGCGCCAGATTCGCGGCCTGGCTGCGGGCATCGGTGTGCCGGCTCACGCGCGCCAGCAGAAAGGGAGTCACCGCGCGCCCACGGATGCCGGCCGCCTCCGCCTCGTCCAGCGCGCGCTGAATCACGGGTTCCAGTTCGGCCGCGGGTAACTCCGCATCGGGGGGGACGGGCGCGCAGACCAAGAGCCCTGCATTCAATTCCAGGCGATTGCGGGCCCGCATGATTTCAGCGATGTCTTCCGGCCGATCGCAACGCGCATCCACCGGGAGCCCGGACGATCGCGAATAGAAGGCCGGAAACTCGTCGCATTGGTACCCGATAACGGGCACACCCCGCGTTTCAAGCGCCTCGACCGTAAGCGGGAGGTCGAGGATGGCTTTCGCGCCGGAGCAAACGACCGTGACCGGCGTCCGGCCCATCTCCTCCAAATCGGCGCTCACGTCGAACGGATGTCCGCGATGCACCCCGCCAATTCCGCCGGTGGCGAAGACCCGTATGCCGGACCGGTGCGCCAGACACATGGTCGAGGCAACAGTGGTGGCCCCATGCTCTCCGCGCGCGAGCGCCAGAGGCAAATCCCGCGGACTGCACTTTCGTACCCCTTCGGCTGCCGCGAGCTGTTCCAATTGCTCCGGCTCCAGCCCGACATGGACCATTCCTGCCAGGATCGCGATGGTGGCGGGAACCGCGCCCCCCTCACGCACCACCCGCTCCATACGGCGCGCCATCTCCAGGTTGATCGGGCGGGGCAAACCGTGCGTGATCAAGGTGCTCTCCAACGCCACCATCGGCAGACCCCGATGACGCGCCTCCCGCACCTCCCGGCCATGAATCACATCCATGAATATTGCGGCTCCCCGACAATCCGATAAGTCTGGCATGTCCCCGCCATCAGGCAAGCGAAGGTTCCATCCCCGCACGAACCGCGACTCCTCCATCCCGAAATGGGGCGCATACAACGAATCGTTCGCATTGTGATAATATGCGTATCATGTTCTCTATCATTATGTAGCGACATTCTTTATCAACATTTTGTCTTACTTGTTGAACGCCGGACGCACATAGCGCAGCATGGTCGGGTTGCGGATTCCCTTCGCGAGAGGGGGACTTGTTATGCGAATACTCATCGTTGGCGCGGGCAATGCGGGGCGATATTTGGCGGCCAAACTGGGCGAAGAACGGCACGACATCGTGATTGTGGACCGCGACGAAGCGGCCCTGAACGAAGTCGCCGCCCAGTTGGACATCCAGACCATTGCCGGAGAGGGCTCAAGCCCCAAGGTCCTTGAAAAGGCCGAGCTGATGAAGACCGATCTCCTGGTGGCCGTCACCGACAAGGACGAGGTCAACATCCTGGCCTGCGCGTTCGCCAATGCCGCCGGCGTGCCGCACAAGGTCGCGCGCGTTTCCAATCCCGACTTCATCCATGCGCATGCGAAGTTCGACCTGCGCAAGATGGGCATAGACCTCATCATAAGCCAGAAGGAGGAATGCGCTGACGAGATTTTCACCATTCTCCGGATGCCCGGGACGATCGAAGCCGTAGACATGCTGGAGGGGCGGGTCCTGGCCGTCGGGATCAAGGTGCACATGGACAGCCCGCTGGTCATGCAGACGCTGAAGGAATTTCCCCGCCCCGAGTTGCTCCAGCGCATCCGGTTCATCGGCCTCGTGCGCGCGGACGAGCTGCTGATTCCAAAGGGCGACACCCAATTGATGATTGGGGACGACCTCTATTTCTGCGGAGAGCCCGCGGACGTGACCGCGTTCCTCGAGTGGTCCAGCCCGGAGCACGAGCGCTTTGAGAAGGTCATCATCGCCGGAGGCGGCGACCTGGGGCTGCAATTGGCCCTTCGAATGGAAAAGACCGGGACGCCGGTTGTGCTCATCGAGCGCAACACGGAGCGCGCGGAGGCCTGCTCCCTGCTGCTGGACCGCACGCTCGTGATCAAGGGCGACGCGCTCGACCAGGAGACCCTCGAGAACGCGGGCGTGGTACGCGGCTGCGCATTTGCGGCGGTCACGGGCAGCGATGAAAACAACATCATGATCTGCCTGCTGGCGGAAAAGGCGGGCGCCACCTTCACGCTGGCTCAGGTGACGCGTCCCGAGTACGTGCCGATCATCGGCAGTTTGAGCCTCCTGGACCGGGCTGTCAGCTCGCACATGTCCATGATCAACGCCATCCTGCACTTCGTACGCGGCAAGAACGTCAAGGCCGCCGCGCTGCTGCACAAGCTGCCCGGAGAGTTGCTGGATGTCGCGTTGCCTTCGGGGCACCGGTGGGTGGACAAGCCGATCCGATCCATCCGCATCCCGGCGGGGGTCATGATCGCCACCGTCCTGCGCGGCCCGGCCGTGACCGCGCCGACCGGCGATCTGGTCCTCCGCGCGGACGACCGCCTGATCCTGTTTTCGCTGCCCGCGGCGGTCAGCCGGATCGAGGACTTGTTCGGGGGCTAGCCACGACGTGAATTATCGCGCCGTTTTCCACCTGGTTTCCTTCCTGCCGATCGTGCTCGGGCTGAGCATGCTGGTCTGCTGGGCGGCCGGCACGTTCTTCGGCGATCCATGGGCGGCGCGATGGGCGTTCGCCGTATCCGCCACGATCGCCCTGGTCGTGGGCGCCTCCCTCTGGACCTTTACCCGCGGACCGATTGACCTGAACCGGCGCGATGGCGCCGGCATCGTCAGCTTCGGATGGCTGCTCAGTACCGTGGTCGGAGCCCTCCCCTTCCTTCTTTCCGGCGTCATAACCGACGCGGCGGGCGCCTGGTTCGAGTCGGTATCGGGTTTCACGACCACGGGCGCATCCGTCCTCCAGGACTTGGAACAGGCTCCGCGCGCAATCCTCCTCTGGCGCGCCATCACGCATTTTCTGGGCGGCATGGGCATTCTCGTGCTCTGCGTGGCCATCCTCCCGTTGCTGGGATCCGGCGGCATGCAAATCTACCGGGCTGAAGCGGCTGGCCCGTCAAAGGATCGCCTGACTCCGCGGATCGCAAACACCGCAAAACTCCTCTGGGGGGTCTACGTCGGGTTGGCGGTCGCGCTTACGTTCCTGTTGTGGATCATGGGCATGTCCTGGCTTGATGCCGTCTGCCACTCCTTTGCCACCATCGCGACGGGCGGATTTTCGACGCGTTCCATCAGCATCGCGGCGTTCCAGAATCCCGCGATCGAGTGGATTCTTATCGCCTTCATGTTCATGAGCGGAATCAACTTCGCGCTCCATTGGCGGATCCTCCGCGGTGAACTCGCCGCATGGGTGCGCGACCCGGAGTGGAGGCTCTACGCCCTCATTACGATCGGCGCCATCGCGATCATTGCGCTCAACACCGCTTTGCGAAACCCGTCCGGCGACCAGTCCGCGGCCTTTCGAGGCATCTGCTTCACCGTCGTCTCGATCCTGACCACCACGGGTTTCAGCACGGACGACTTCGCCCTGTGGCCGGCGCTGTCGCAGTTTGTGCTGTTGCTGCTGATGTTTATCGGCGGCTGCGCCGGATCCACCGCCGGGGGCATCAAGATGATCCGCGTTCTCGTCCTTCTCAAACAGGTCGCTCGCGAATTGAAGCTTTTCATCCAGCCCCAGGCCATCTATCACGTAAAAGTCGGGCGCCAGCTGGTGGAGGCGGAAATTGTTTCGATGATCGGCGCGTTTTTTATCATTTTTATTCTGGTTTTCGCCGGCGCCTCCGCCGCGATGATGGCTTTCGTCCCCGATCCGGTCGCGGCCGTCTCTTCCGTGGTCGCCGCGCTCGGGAATGTCGGGCCGGGTCTCGGGCAGGTGGGACCCAGCGGGAACTATGCGTTTGTGCCGGCGGGCGGGAAACTGATCCTCACCCTGTGCATGCTAATGGGCCGGCTCGAGCTTTACACCATGCTGGTGGTACTGATTCCCAGCTTCTGGCGGCGCTGACCGCGGGGGCTATGCCCGCCTCCCGGGGCCCGTCTATTCCTGGAGCACCCGGTAGAGGCGGAACCGCTGATTCGTGCTGTCGCGGTCCCTGTAGATGAAGTCCCCGCCGTTGGTGGACAGGAAGCTGGCGAGCTCCTGCGCGCCGGTGCCGTCCACCGCGTCCCACCAGACATAGTTGCTGCCGGACACATTGGTCGCCCATTGGACCTGGTACTGCTCATCCCACGCCCCGCGGAAGACGATTCCGTTGGTGTTTTGGTCGTAGTAGATTTGGGTGACGCGGAAGGTGCCGAAGAAGAGCTGGAACTGGGCGTCGTTCACATCCCAGTAGTTCGTATCGCCCACGCCGACCACGCGCCAGAGGCCCCGGTAGGTGTTGAAGAACGGGCTCGCCTGCCACACGATCACCTCCCGGTACGCCGGCACATTATTCGAGATCGTGTACCAGGTGTCGCCGCCATCGCCGGAGAACTGCACATGGAACAGCTCGGTGGTGGGCACGTTGATCACGCTCCAGATCAGCGGCCAGATCGAGTTGGTCTCCCGGATGAACGTCGGGGTGTTGAGGATCCGGGTCTCCACCACGATCTGCGTGCTGACCAGCCCCTTGCTGGCGTATTCGGTGTTCCCGTAGGCGCCGATATTGATGCGCGCGCCGTTCGGCACGGCTTCGAGGTCATACGCCGAATTCGTCGCCCCGCGGTCCACCGCCCACGAGGTCTGGACATCCGACGTGAAGCCGGCGCCATCCACCCACCTGCCGGCGAAGGACTCCAGGTGGAAATCGCCGCCGGCCAGGTTGGCAAACAGGGGGTTGGTCGCCGCGCTCCGGTAGTCGCGGGCCGTCGCCAACTGCCAGGCCAGCAGGTTGCTCTGGGATCCGAAGATCGCGACGTTATTCGTCGTGAAGTAGTAGACGTTGTAATCAATGAACACTTCGTCAAGGACACCGGCATAGGCCGCGGTGTTGGTGGTATTCAGGCTGAAGATATTGTTCTGCAGCACATTCGGGGCGGCGCTATCCAGACGGATGCCATAGTAGGGGTTCGCGTGGAACGTGTTGTTTTCCACCGTATTGCTCACGGACTGGACGATCTCCACGCCGCCGGTGACGTTGTGGCGGAACACGTTGTTGCGCAGGGCGGGCTCGAACGATTTCCGGATCACGACGCCCTGCATGTTGCTGACCAGGTTCATACGCTCGATCACCACGAAGCGATTCGAGTCCAGCAGCACGCCGGCGGCCGCATTTTTCATGGTCATGTTGCGGACGCGCACGTGCGAGGCCTTGATATCCAACGCCGCGG
This sequence comes from uncultured Verrucomicrobiota bacterium, assembly GCA_964388845.1. Taxonomy (GTDB): domain Bacteria; phylum Verrucomicrobiota; class Kiritimatiellia; order CAIVKH01; family CAIVKH01; genus JAMLJG01. Next base: position 83,207 of record CAYMCD010000001.1, on the reverse strand, counting down.
AATCCGGCGAAAGGAGATTGCGCGAGAAGACCGATCCGCCGGACGGGAAGTTCGTGCTCCCCCAGATCCAAAGCGGGCCGTTCGTGGGGTCCCCGCCCCGCGACCAGATCACCACGACGTTCTGGGTCAGGCTGTAGGAACCGGTATCCACATACACCACGTCTCCGCCTTCGGTGTCGTAGGTGTCGAGCAGGTCGGACAGCCAGCGCATGGGGGTGGAAGTCGTCAATCCGTCGTTGGTGGTCGCGCCCACCGCGAGGGTGTACACATCGCCGGCCGTGGCCGCGTCGTTGACATAGAAATTCAGGGGGGTGTTGCGGAGCGCGAAGGGTCCATCCACCTGGTCTCGGACATTGGTGTCGGTTTCCAAAACCACATCCCACAGGGCATGCAGGCTGGACGTGAAGCCGGTTGAATCCCATTCGTACTGGCCGGCGGACGCCGTGACCCCCGCGGCCACACTCGTCCAGCTGGCGCCATTGTCCGGCGAATACCGGATGGTGACCGTGGCCCCATTGGTCAGGTTGCCGGACGCCCACCGCAGCGTATTGGTGCCCTTCAGCACCCCGCCGTCGTTCATGGTGATGGCGAACAACCACGGATCCACACGGCTGCGGCTGGCCTCGGCGGTGTTGCCGAACGCGCCCAGATTGATGCGGCTTCCGTTGGGCGCGGTCTCCCGAGCGAACGAGGAACTGGGCGAACCGAGGTCAATCGTCATCGCGTGCTGCGGATCAATCACAAATCCCAACGGGGTCCAGCGTCCGGCGGTGGATTGGGGATGCAGGTCGCCGTTCGACTCATCGGCGAACAGCGGCTCCACCGAAATGCTGTTGAGATCCTGGCCGGACGCGCGCTGCCAGTACAGCAACCGCTCCCAGTAGCCGTCCACATTGCCGATCCAGGCGCGGTTGCGCGCGACGATGTTGTTGTAATCCGAATTAATGGCGCCGGACTTGATCTGGATCGCGAACGCATCGCCCTGGTCGCCGTCCGCCACGATGATGTTGTTGCGAAGCGTCGCCGATGCGTCGCCGCCATCCACGATCACCGCGGTCCGGCGCGCCACCAGCGAGTTGTTGATCAGCGTGATATTGGTTCCGCCGATCGTCGCCGAAACGGTTTGTGTCCCATAGGCCAGCGAATTCTGCAGCGTGACCTCGCTGCCGTTCAACTGGATGAATCCGCCGCGCACAATGATGCGGGTCAGGTTCTGGTTGCGCCCCGCGGATTGCACCGTGCCCCCGATGACATTCATATTGGAGACCACCGTGTCCGCGCCCGCCAGGAACGCCACCGCATTGCTCAGCGTCACATTGCGCAGCGCGATGTTGGTTCCCAGCGCTTCCACGCCCGACTTGTAGAAGCTGAAGCCTTCGAGATCGAAGTGGGATCCCTGCAGGCGAACCAGGTAGGGCGATCCATCCACTTCAATCCATTCGAATTGCGCGCCCAGGCAATTGGTACTCGCGACAAACCGGACAGGTTCGCCGGACAGACCGGCGTCCGAATCCCCGATCACGATGAGGTCATTCGTGCTCATGGGATAGTAGCCGGTGTCAATGTACACCGTGTCGCCCGCGTCCATGTCCCAGGTTTCCACGACGTCGCGCAGCGAGGCCTTCGGGATCGAGGGATAGATGCCCAGGTTGGAGTTGGTCCCCACCGCCGTCGTAAAGACGTCGCAATTCGTGCTGGAGTCGTTCACATAGAATCCGAACGGCCCGTTCAGGGCGAACGACAGGTCGGTGACGTCGTACACATTGGTGTCGGCCACTTTGAGCAGCCGCCACCGGGCGATCGGCGTGACCGCCAGCGGCTCCGTGGTCGTATCCCAGAAGAACTGCCCGGAACTCACCGGGCGATTGGTCGCGACGCGGATCCAGTTGGTCCCGTCATCGTAGGAGAAGTCAATGTGCACCGTGTTGGTCGGGTCCATCTGGCCCCAGGCCCAATGGAGGTTGAACTGGCCGGACAACCGGCCGCCGGACGAACCGGTCAGGGCCAGCAGCCATTCGTTGGTCCTTCCCTTGGAGGCCTGGGAGGTGTCTCCGTGCAGGCCGATATTCCGCCGCTCGCCGTTCGGGGCGGGTTCCGATGCGTAGGGGTGGTTGGTCGCGCCGGTGTCCACCAGGTACGAGTAGACGGCATCCGTGACCACATAGACCCCGCTGACGGGATCGAATCTGCCCGCCGGGCTCCGCGGATGGAAATCCATGTTCAGCGGATCGTAGAACAGCGGATCTATGGACACGCTTCGCGCATCCTCTCCCGACAGCAGGGTCCACTGGGGCAGCCCCTCCAGTTCAAGGTTTCCGAGCAGCGCCGGGCGCGAGCCGCCGACGGTATACAAGTCGTTGAAATCCGCCCGCACCACCGCCGATTCGCCGAGGCGGTAGCAGTAGTTGGTGCCGGTGGCGTGGAGGACCGAATTTGAAATGTACAGCGCGCCGGCATTGGCGAGGATGGCGCTGCCCCCGTTCGACCATACGACGCTGCTGTCAATATACGCGATCTCCGCCAGGACCAGGCCGGAGCCCAGATGATCGGTGACGAGGATCCGGCGGTAATAATTGGGCCCACCACCTGCGCTTTCGATGCCGGTCCGCCCGCCGCTCGTGATGACGATATTGCTGAACACGCAGGACCTCGCCAGGTTCAGCGAAATCGCGGCGTTGGCGTTCAGCAGGGTCAGATGCGATATGTCGAAGAAGCTGGAATCGAGGATGTTGAATATTTCATCCGTCTCGAGCAACGATCCGAGATTGGCGCTCTGGCGGTCGAGCTGGGTCCCGCCCGCGAGCCGGTTGGTGCTTCCGGTAATGTACACATAATTCGTGTTGACGCCGCCATCGTCCGAGCGAAGGCGGACGGCGTTGGTGATCACATAATACCCGGTGTCAACGAGGATTTGATCGAACGATTCCAGGTCGTATCGGTCCACCACATCCGCGATGGAATCCATCGGCGAGCCCGGCGTCAGCGCATTGTTGGTCGGGCTCCCGACGGCGGTGGCGTAGATATCGCCCGTGGTGGAGGCATCGTTTACGTAGAAGACCAGGGGCTGCAGGCGCAGGGCAAAGGTCCTTTGATTGGTGACCGCCCGCGCAGGATCAGATTCATCCACCAGCCGCCAGAGGGCCACGGGGGAGGAATTGGTGGGATGCGGGCTCCAGAAATAGGTCTGGTTCGTGGCCGGGATATTGGTGGCCACGGTGCTCCAGGTGAGGCCATTGTTCGCGGAGTACTCCAGGCGAAGCGACTGCAACCCGGTATAACCGCGCGCATACCAGTTGAGCGGCTGCGCCTCGGTCATCTGCCCGCCGTCGTTGAAGCTGACGATACGGACGGCGCGCGTCGCGGAATTGGTCATGGTCCGGCTCGCTTCCACCGTCCCGCCATACCGGCCGGCATTGACGCGCCCGCCGTTGGGCGCCGTCTCCTCGGAGGCATCGGCGGCCGGTTCCCCCGCGTCAATCGCCCAGGACGTCGCGGCATCGAGCACAAAGGAGGTGGTGGCCGGATTAAAACGGCCGGCCTCGCTCATCAGGTGGACATCGCCAAGGCCCGGCTGCGCCAGCAATGGATCCAGGACCGCGCTGTTGGTGTCACCGCCGGCCAGGACCTGCCAGGCCTTCAGGTTGCGGGCGAACAGCTGCCGGGTCTGGTCCCGCCCGATCTCGGCGCCGTTGGTGACCCAGAAAATGTTGTAGTCGCCGAAGGCCGACAGCGTCGTCCCGGCCGCGCTGACCAGATAGGTGTTCGTCACCGAGGAGTGGAGAATCGAATTGGTCATCCACAGCTGCGAGGCCGAGAGCGTGATGGCGCCCTTGGTATTGTCCCAGAGGACGCCATGGTCGAGCTGGACCATGGCATCGCTGTCAGCCTGGATTCCGTAACCGGCGTTATCCCTGCTCACCAGCCGATCCGCGATCACCGGGGCGCTCAGAGAGACCGACAACCCATCCAGAGAGTGCTCGAAGAGCTCGATGCGGCGCAAGGAGATGTCGGTCGAGCGGGTGATTTGCAGGCCCCTCCCCGATCCGGACAAACGCACATCAGCCACTTCGACATTCCGGGTGTCGAGAATCTGCATGGCATACGCATTGGACGAGGCCAGACCGGCGATCAGGGATCCCCCGGACAGCGTATTGGTGCTTCCCTGGATGCGGATCGGCTGGTTGCTGAGCCCCTGTTCGAGCACGGAACCGACGAGGCCGATCTGCATGCCCGCGCTGTTGGTCAAGGTGTAGGACCCGGTATCAATGTAGATAACGTCGTCGGGGCCCAAGATGAATTTCTGGAAGGCCCAATCCGGATCGTGCAGCGGGCTGTCGGCCGACAGTCCGGAATTCGTCGGGTGACCTTCCGCCGAGGTGTAGACATCGCCGGCGGTGTCGCCGTCATTGATATAAATGGTCAACGCGCTGTTGCGGATGTAGACCGACGCATCGTTCTGATCCGAGGCGGAGCAGGCCTCGCAGACCACCCGCCAGCGCGCCAGCGGCGACGGCGGGAGGGCGGACACGTCCCACGTGTACGATCCGGCGAACGCCGGGATATTGCTGGCGAACGGGGTGAAATCCACGCCGTCCAGCGCCTGCTCGAGACGGACGAGGTTGGTGCTGCTCATGCCGCCCGCCGCCCAGTATACCGTGACGGTGCCCCGGATCGTGCCGCCGTCGTTGAAGCTCAAGGCCAGCAGCCAGGGATTGGTCTGGCTCAGGCTGGCGAAGGGGGTGTTTCCGAAGTTGCCGATATTGATGCGTCCCCCATTCGGGCCCGTCTCATTGGTGTAGGCGAAGGCGGGATCTCCCGTATCAATCAACGGGGAGAACACGCCCGGATCGTTGGTCAGCGAGCCGTTTTCGAGGAACCGGCCGGTGGCGCTCTGGAGATTGAATTCGCCGGCGTCCGGATTCACCATCAGCGGATCCATCGTCAGGGTACGGAGGTCCTGTCCGTACGCCAACTGCCAGTCGGTCAGACTGGGGTAAATCTCCGGGCCCCCGATCGAGCGGGTCCGCTCATAAAGCAGGGCGTTTTCCTGGCGGCGGTAGCTGTTGTAATCGGCGGTTATCGAACCGCCGCTTTCCGTCACGCTGAAGATGCGGCGGGACGAGCCGACCGCGGACACGAACGAATTCCGTATATCGAGGGATCCGGAGGAATTCAGCAGGATCGGGGATCCATTTCCGTAGATGATCCCATTGTGCCATTGCACCCAGCCGCTCGCGGCGATCAGGCCATTGGAGGAAAAGGCCGCGATGCAGCCCTCGAAGAGATTCGTCCCGACAAGATCCGAGGAGAACGCGGCGCTGTTGTGAAGATCGCTGCGGACCCTCACGATCTTGCACTGATCCGCCTCGCGCAGCGAAACACCGATAGCCGCATTGATGACCCGCAGGTCGCGCAGCTCAATGCCCGCGGTCTGGAAGATTTCGATTCCCGTGCCGGCGCCCGTCTGCCGGTTGAAGACCGTCCCACCCGCCACCCGGTTGGTGCTTCCCTGGATCACCACTCGATTGGACGCCGTTCCGGCATCGAGGTCGCCCACGGTCAACGTCTGCGACAGCAGGTAGGTGCCGGTGTCAACGTACACGATATCGCCGGGTTCCAGGTCCACCGCCGCCAGCAGGGCCTGCAGGGTGGCCTTCGGCGTGGAGGGCAGGTAGCCGTCAAAGTCGTCGTTCCCCGCCGAAGTGCAATACACGTCGCCCGCCGTGGCGCCGTCATTTACGTAATACGGGATGGATCCGCCGTTGCGCAGGGCGAAGAATCTGTCCGTGACGTCCTGCACGTTGGTGTCGGTCTGGCTGAAGAGGCGCCACAGCCCCGCGGCGGCGCGGCCATACGGCGCGCTGTTCCACGAGTAGCTGCCGAGATTGCCCGGCACATTGGTCGCCACATTCGTCCAGGTCAACCCGCCATTGTTGGAGAACTGGATCGTCACGAACTGTCCGGTCGCGACGCCGCTGGCGTTCCAGCGAAGCTCTATCGTCCCCTCCGCGCTGCCCCCGTCGTTGAACGTGATGGTCGTCAGCAGGCCGTTGGAGGGCGACCGGCTCGCCTCCGGCGAGTTGCCATAGACTCCGATGTTCACCCGGCCGCCATTGGGCGCCGACTCGAGCGCGTAGGGCGACGACGGGTTCCCGGCGTCAATCAGCGGGGAGAAGGCGTCCGACACGTTGGTGATGAACCCCGTTCCGGTGACGTACCGGCCCTCCGGGCTCTGCAGGTGAAAGTCCGAGAGACTCGCAAAACGGGGATCCGAGGCCAGCGTGCGCCCGTCGTTGCCGGATTGGTTGAACCAGCTGGTGACGGTTTCGTAGCGGGTGGTGCCGCCGCCGATGGAACCGCCCTGGATCAATCCCGCCGTGAAGCCCCCGTTCGTGCGGAAGATGTCGTTGTAGTCCGAGCTCAAAACGCCCTGCACGCGAATGATCGCAAACGCGCCCGTCCGCACCGCGCCGAACGCGGTGTTGAGGACGGTCAGGGATCCCGCCGCACCGTCATCCTGAAGGACGCCGTAGGTATTGGACCACAGGACACCACCCTGCCACCGGGTGTCGCTGGACAGCCGGGTGCGCAGCCCGGCGATGGAATGGCCCTGGGCCAGCGCATTGCTGATGCCCACGAAGGAACTCTGGTTGATGTAGAATCCATCCGAGCCGTTCCGGATCTGCATCCATTGCAGGCTCACATACTGGGAATCCACCACTTCGATACCGACGCCAGATCCGGCGACCACCCGCCGGATATCCACATTCTTGACGGCCACGCCCAGGGCCTGTGTGAGCACCAGCGCGACAGGGCTGTCAATCGCGGTCAACAGGCTGCCGCCGGCGATCACATTCGTGCTGCCCTGCAGCAGTACGCTGATGCCGCCGGCCTGCAAGGCCGCCAGATTCGTCATGCTGTTCCAGGCGTCGAAACGGCTCCAACGGATCGGGGTGTCGGCCAACTGGTACACGCCGGTATCCAGATAAATGACGTCGCCCGGCTCGATGTCGTAGCTGTCCAGCACGCTTTGAAGCGAATCGCGCGGCTGGGCGGGATCGGTTCCGTTCCCCCCCGAATCGCCCGGCGCGGCGGTATAGACATCGCCCGTCACGGCGCTGTCGTTCACGTAGAAGCGAAGGCCCTGGTTCCGCAGGGCGAAGGGGCGCGCATTGCTCGCCTGCACGCCGGACTCGATCTCGCTCGCGACCCGCCACAGGCTGTGCACGGTAGACGTAAAGGCGGTGGAGTCCCAGAAGTACGGCGAGACGACGCGGGCCGGCAGGCCGGTCGCAATGACGGACCAGCTCACGCCGGTGTTGCTGGAGTATTCGAGGCGCACGGTGTGCCCAGTCGCGTTGCCGCGCGCGAGCCAGAACAGCGGCCAGGTCGAGCCCTCGGCGCGGCCGCCGTCGTTCAACGACACCGTCAACAGCGCGGAGTTGGTGGGCGTCCGGCTGGCGCGCGCGGTATTCCCCTGCGGCCCCAGATTGAGGCGCCCTCCGTTGGGCGCGGTTTCCGAGCCGAACGCGCTCAGCGGCGCGCCCGCGTCAATAAAGGGCGAGGTCACCGTGTCGTTGGTGAACGCCGCGGCGACCGGGTCGAAACGCCCGCCTTCGCTGCGGAGATAGAACGATCCGTTGGTCGAGTCATGGAACCGCGGGTCGCCGAACACACTGAACCGGTCCCGGCCGGTGTCGCGCGCCCATCGGGAGAGCGTCTCCCAGATCATCGGATACTTGAGCGGCGAAAGCACGGTCTGGTAGCCCATCATGGCGCCCTCATCCAGCCAGACGCCGTTGTAGTCGGAATTCAACGTGCTGTTAAAATCAAGGCGGTAGACGAACCGGTTGGCGCCCCACGCGCCGACAATGCTGTTCGACATCGAGAGCGACGCATTGGCCAGTTGGACGGCGGACGTGCCGCCCGACCAGAAGACCCCCGCCTCCCAGTTCAGGGAGGCCGCCGATTGGCCGGCCAGGCCGGCGGTCAGATAATCCTGCGCGACGCACTGGCGCCATACGGTCTGCTGGGAGTCAATCGTCTGGAACGCGTACTGGCCGTTCCGAACCGCGACCCGGTCGAACCGGATGGCAATCGTCTTCTGCAGGAGGAAGCCCGATCCCGCGCCGGCATCCAACCGCACGTCGCGAAAACTGATGTAGCGCCCGTCGAAAACCTCAAACACCGGTTGCGCCGAAACGGCGACCATCCGCGAGCCGCCGGCGGCTTCATTGGTGCTGCCCTGGATGATGACGTCGCCCAGGCCGGAGCTGGACCCCGAGTCCTGCTGGCCGATCGAGATGGACGCCGAATTGGAATACGAGCCCGTGTCCACGTACACCACGTCGCCCGGCTCGAGGTCATAGCGATCCAACAAATCCTGCAGGTCCAGCAACGGGCTGGCGGGACTGACCCCGAGATTCGTCTCGCTGCCCGCGACCAGGCTGTAGACGTCGCCGGCCGTGGCGGCATCGTTGACGTAGAACAGCACGGGTCCGTTGCGCACCGCGAACGGCTGCCGGCTGATATCCGTCACCGCGGGCTGGCTCTCCGAGGACACCCGCCACAGGCCGAGGACGGTCGAGGGGAAACTCGTGCTCGTCCACGTGTAACTGCCGCCGGACGCCGGCACATTGGTCGCCACATTCGTCCAGGTCAGGCCCATGTCGGGCGAATACTCGACGAGCACCGTGTGTCCCGTGGCATCGCCGCGGGCCACCCAGTAGAGCAGTTGCTCGGCCCGGGCCACGCCGCCGTCCCGCAAGGACACCACGAGCAGACTGGCGTTGGTCGGTGTCTTGCTGGCGCGATCGGTGTTGCCCTGCAGCCCGATATTCAGGCGCTCCCCGTTGGGCGCCGGTTCGTTGGTGGCGACGGCCAGGGGATCGCCGGCGTCAACGAGCGGAGAGGTGGTGGCGTCGTTGGTAAAGAGGCCCGTGGACGGATCAAAGCGCCCCGCCTGGCTGCGGAGGTAATACCCGACCGGGTCCGGGACCACATCGGGATTAACGGCGAGGGTATGCGTGTCGCGCAGGGTATCCGCCGCCCAGCGCCCCACGCTGAGATATTGCAACGGAAATTCCCGGCCCGTCACAAATTCGTTGGCGACCTGGGCGCCGTTGGTGACCCAGTAGGCGTTGTAGTCCGACCATGCGTTGCTGGCCACGATCAGGCCGATTTGGTTCGCCGCCAGCGCGGCGACCAGCGTGTTGGACATCGCCAGGGGGCCCGCGGCGAGCGCCTGCGACCGCAACCCCGTACGATTCGACCACAGGACGCCGGAAAGCCAGCGGGTGCCCGAGGAGCCGGTGTCGAACAGACCGTTGGTGACCGCGCCGGCGACCGCGCAGCGCTCGAACAGGACCGCCGTTGATTCGCGAACCGCGAATCCGTTGCCCGGCGCGCCCCGGACGGCGACATCCGTCACCCAAAGATTCGAGACGGACTGCAGGTTCAGACCGAAATTCCGGACCGCGCCGGTCGCCGACACCACCAGGTCCTGAATCATCAACGAGCGCGCGTTGTCGAGCTGCATCCCGAGCACGAGATCGCTGCCGCCGGCCGCGCGGTTGGTGCTGCCGTACAACGCGACGCGTTCCGCGGCGCTCCCGGAATCCTGATATCCCCACGTGACAACCCCCGTCGGCGAGTAGACGCCGGTATCAACGTAGATCGTGTCGCCGGGCTCCAGGTCGTATTGCTCCAGGACATCGTTGATGAAGGGCTTCGGCATGTTCGACGCCAGCCCGTTATTGAACTCGTATCCGGCCGCCGTGGTGTAGACGTCGCCGGTCAAATTGCCGTCGTTGACATAGTAGACGACATTGCTGTTCCGGATCTGGAACCACCGGTCGTTGAGGTCAACGATGTTGGAGTTCACCTGGCTCTGCACGCGCCAGCGCACGAGGGGCTGCGTCAGCCAGCTGGTGGTGTCCCATTGGAGCGTCGAGACCGTCCCGGCGAGGTTGGACGCCAGGAGGACCCAGGCGAAGCCGTCGTCATAGGAAATATCCACGCGCAACTGATGATTCGTCACATCGCCGCCGGCGATCCAGTACAGCGTGACATTGGTCCCCGCGGCGATGCCGCCATCATTGAGAGCCACGGCCGTCAGCCGCCCATTGGTCGGCGTCCGGCTGGCGTCCACCGTGTTGCCGTAGCGCCCGATGTTGATGCGGCCCCCGTTGGGGGACGGCTCGCCGGCGGGCGCGATGCCGGGATCGCCGGCGTCCAGCAGGACGGAGCTGACCAGATCGGTGACAACGCCGACACCCGGCTGCCAGCGCCCGCCCTGGCTGCGCAAATGAAAGTCGTACGTGTCGGGGTCCGCGAAGTCCGGCTCGTGGCTCAAGCTTCGCAGATCCACGCCTTTCACCCTCTGCCAGGAGGTCAGGCTGTCGTAGGTTTGCACGCCGGTCAACGAGGGGGACAGGATGTTGACCGTCTCGCGCGCCAACACCGCCCCATTCCGAAGGTCGAAGTTGTTGTAGTTGCCGGACACCGCCGCCCCCAGCGCAATGCGATAGGCCGAGGCGGCGGAGCCGAACGCCGAAAACGTGGAATTGGAGACCACCGCCTGGCTGGAGATGACCTCCAGGGCCAGTTGGTTCGACCATGAAACGCAGTTGAGCAGGCGCAATCCGACGACCGTGGATGCCCGGATGGCCACGCCATTGGCATTCGTGACCCCGTAAACGGCGCAGCGGTTCAGCAGCACCGTTGACGAATTCTGGATTTCATAGCCGAAGGGTTGGGTCAGGAAATCCTTGCCGCCCTCGACGCCCACGTGTTCGAAGGACACATTGGTCACGCCGTTGACGTAAAAGGGGCGGCGCGCCCGGCGGACAACGAGATCACGCAGGCTCAGGCCCACCGCGCCCCGCAGTTCGATCGCGGTGTCGCCCTGGTTCCGGTCAAACACCGTCCCGCCGGCCGCCACATTCGTGCTGCCCTGGAAGACGATGGGATTGGTGGCGGATCCGACGATCGTGCCGTCCACGAGGAAGGTGGCGTTCAGCGAGTAAGTCCCGGTGTCTATCAGTATCCGGTCCCCGGCGTTGAGAGCGTACCGGGATAGGATTTCCTCCACGGACGCCGCCGGCGCGCTGGGAAGCGATCCGTCGTTGAGGGAGGCTCCGGGCGCGGTGGCATATACGTCCCCGTTCGTCGAACCGTCGTTGACGTAGTACGTCAGCGCCCCGTTGTTCAACACAAACGGCGCATCCGTGACGTCCAGGACATTCGTGTCGCTCTCGCTGACCACGCGCCAGTAGCCGAGCAAGGTTGATCCGTGCACCGTGGTATCCCAGTTGGTGTAGATCCCCGTGGCGGCCGTCAGGTTGGTCGCAACATTCGTCCACGTCGCGCCGGCGTCCGCGGAGAACTGGACGGTCACCAGGTGCCCCGTCGCGACGCCGCCCGCCACCCAGTAGATGGCGTTCGTGCCCCGGACAACACCCCCGTCATTGAGGGTCACGGCCAGCAGCCAGGCATTCGTGCGGCTGAAGCTCGCCCGGTCCGTCTGCCCGTAGAGCCCGATATTCACCCGTTCGCCGTTCGGCGCCGGTTCGACCGCGGCGGAACGGGCCGGATCCCCCGAATCAATCATCACCGAAGTCACCCCGTCCGTCACGATCCCTGAACCCGGGGCGAAGCGGCCGGCCTCGCTCGCCAGCGAGAAATCGAGGGCGCCCGAATCCGCGAAGCCGGGCGGGTGGCTCAAACTGTTGAGTTCCTGGCCCAGAGTGGAACGCACATTGGACAGGAAGCGAAGCGCCTGTCCGGCCCGCAACATCGCCTGCGCGGAGGACTCCATGACGACGTTGTTGAAATTGGCGCGGAGCACGTCTGTCGTCGCGTTCAGCTCGTACGCATAGCGCCCCGTTCCCGTCGCGTGCACCACGCTGTTGCTGATTTCCACCGTCCCCGACCGGAGCTGCAGGCCGCCCAGGGTGTTGCTCCATAGGACGGCGTGTTCGAGGACGACCGTCGTGTTCGTCCCCAGGAAGAGCCCGCGACCGCCATTGGCGGACGAGAACACGCGGCGGAGGCTGATGTTGGTCGAGGTGATGATCGAGAAGCCGTTCGAGCTGTTGGCCGTGGCGCCGATGCCGAGCGAAAGATGGGCGGATGAATCCACCTGCACCCCCACCCGCGCGCCATGGAACACGAGGTTGGACAGCGCCACGGCGCGAGTACCCGAGAAAGAGACGCCGACCGATCCCACGGCGGTGGACCCGCGCTGATGGATGGCCCGGAAGCCATTGGTCGGACCCAGGATCAAAACAGGCTGGTTCGTCAGCCCGCCATCCAGGCGGGTGAATTCGATGTTCGCATTTTCGGCGTAGGTTCCTGCATCCACATAGAGGACATCGCCGGGCTCCAGGTCAAAGCGGGAGACCGCCAGCGCGAGCGAGTTGAGGGGCTGCGCCGCGGTGGCCACCCAGTTGGTGGCGGCGCCGGCCGCCGAGGTGTACGTATCGTTGCTGGTGGCGGCGTCATTCAGGTAGAGCGCCAGGGTCGCGTTGCGGACGGCAAAGAAATTGGTGGTCGAATCGGACACATTTGTGTCGGCCAGGCTGACCACGCGCCACAATCCGGCGGGCGTATTGTTGGTGGCCGTGGTGTCCCATGCGACGGATTCGGCCGCGAGTACGACGCCCGTGGACAGCGTCTGCCAGGAGTGGCCGCCATTGAGGGAGATATCCACGCGGACATGGCTGTCGGTGGCCAAATTGCCCGCCACCCAGTGCAGCGTGGCCGTGCCCTTGACCCAGCCGCCCTGGCGGAGCGAGGCCGCCAGCAGCCACGCGGCCGTCCGGCCGCGGCTCGCCTCGGAGGTGTTCCCGAACATCCCGATATTGGCCCTCGATCCGTTAGGGGCGGGTTCGTTGGAGAACCCTGAGCCCGGATCGGCGGCGTCAATCATCGGCGACGTCACGGGGTCGCTTAAGAACAGCCCCGAGAGCGGGTCGTAGCGCCCCTCGGCCGTCTGCGTCTTCAGGTGGAAATCCCCGTTGACGGGATCGGCGAAATACGGGTCGGCGTCGAGACTCAACCGGTCCTGCCCCGTCCAGTGCTGCCAGGCGGAAAGCGTGTCCAGGCCCTCCGCCAGCGTGCCCACGGCGGCGATCGCCGCGTTCGATTCCGCGAATACGCCGTTGTAGTTGGCCTGGATGTTGGTCGCGGTCGCCACCCGGTAGACCGGCGCGCCCGAGCCCGCCGTGACGAGGATGCTGTTCGTGATCGAGACCACGCCGCCGTCCACCGCCACCTGCGCGCCCCGGTTCCGCCAGAACACCGAATGACGGATATGCGCCGAGGAGGTCCCGCTGACGGACAAGCCGTTGGTGGCGTTCAGATAGACCGCGCACCGCTCGACCGTGGCCGAAACCGCCCCGACCAGCACGATTCCGTTTTCCTTCATGTGGGCGAAGCGCGCGCCCGTCAAACGGACGCCGGTGGCCGACGTCACCCGCACGCCGACCGTGCAGTTGGTCATCACCGCGTTGCGGATATCCACATGGCCGGAGCCCGACGCGAAATCCAACCCGATCCCCGCGGCCAACCGGTCCTGGATCGCGCCGCCGGCGACCCAATTCGTGCTGAACTGGAAAATCACCAGGTTCGTCGCCACGCCCGAGTCCGAGACGGTGATCACCGGGGTCACAGAGGACCGGTACCGGCCGGTGTCAATGTAAACGACGTCGCCCGGTTCCAGGTCCACCGTGGCCAGCAGATTGGTGAACGTGGCCTTGGGCGAGGCCGGCGTAGAACCCGCGTTGGCGTCGCTGCCGGCGGCCGTCGTGTAGAGGTCCCCCGTCGTGCTGCTGTCGTTCAGGTAATAGAGAAACGGGCCGTTCCGGAACGTGAAGTTCGTTCCGAGCACGCTCAGCACCAGGGGATCGCTCTCGTACACGACGCGCCACCGCGCCAGCGTGGACGAAGGATGATTGGTCGAGGTCCACGCATAGACGCCATTCGTGGCCGCCAGATTGGTCGCCACGGTGTTCCACGAGAATCCGCCGTCGCCGGAGAACTCGATCCGCACCGTCGCGCCGGTGGGCGCGTTGACCGCGCTCCAGTAGACGCTGTCGCCGACCGACAGCTGGCCGCCGTCCTGGAGCGAAAGCGCGCGGAGCACAAAGGAAGTCGCGCTCCGGCTCGCAAACACCGTGCCGCCGTGGATGCCCGCATTCACCCGGCTCCCGTTCGGCGCGGTTTCATCGCCGACCGGACGCAGCGGATCGGCGAAATCAATCGCCGCCGAATACACGGCGTCCGTCACGAAGGAATCCGTCAGCGGATCGTAACGGCCCGCCGTGCTCGACAGGTAATAGGGCAGGTTGGTCGGCCCGGCGAAGGCGGGATCGCCGAATGAACTCTGCCAGGAACCGTTCCGGCTCTTCTGAAAATCGTACAGGCTGATGAAACCGCCGCCGAGGGAGACATTCCAGAAGAGCAGATGGTTCGAGTTGCTCGGCGCCGCGGCGCCGCCGAACGCGGTGCCGCCGCCGCCGATGATCGTGTTGCTCACGGCGCCGACCCCGGAACCACCGAAACCGAGGTGGGACGTGTTGCTCCACGACACGCAGAGATCGAGCAGGTTGGCCCCGCCGCCCGACCACTCGAAACCGACGCCATTCCCCACCGCGAGGCATCGCAGCAACCGGTTGCTGAACACGGTGACCCCGCGATAGCCGTTCAGATTGCTGTACATCCGCATGTCATGAAACTCGCAGGCCTGGCTCTGGAACTGGTCAATGGCGTACCGGCTGTTGCGCACCGTGAGGTTGTACAGGTGGATAAAATTGGCGCTCGAACCGATGGAAATGCCATCCACCGAGCCGCCGCCGCGGTCAATGTTGCTGCCTCCCGCCGGCAGATTCGTGCTCCCGATGATCATCAGGGGCAGCCCGCCCGACCCGCGATCCGCCGCCGCGATGGCAACACGCGTGGTGTACAGGCCCGTGTCCACATAAATCACGTCGCCCGGCCCGAAATCGTAGGCATCGAGCACGCCCGGCAGGTCGGTCCGCGGCGTCGCGGGACTCAACCCGTCATTACCCGCGGACCCGGCCGCCGAACAGTACACATCACCCGCCGTGGTCGTATCGTTGACATAGGCCGTGAAGGTGACGCCGGCCGAGGCTTTGAGCGTGAAGTTGCTGTCGGAGCGGTCCCACACATTGGTCAGCGTTTCGTCCTGCACCCTCCAGATCATGTTGAGCGAAGACACCGTGCCGGTGGCGACCCAGGTGTGCTGCCGGTTTGTCACGGACAGGCCGGACGCGATGTTGGACCAGGACGTCCCGCTGTCGGTGGAATACTGCAGACGCACCGTGGTCCCGTTCGATACCGCGCCATACGTCCAGCGCAGGGAACCGGTCCCGGTCAACGTGCCGCCATCGTTGTAGGAATAGGCGAAATACCAGGGATTCGTCGGGCTCTGGCTCGCTTCCGGGTGATGACCGAAGAGCCCCACGTTGATGGCCTCGCCGCGCGGCTCCGGTTCGTTCGTATACGCGAGGGCCGGATTGCCGAAATCAATGGCTACCGAATGCACAAGGTCCGTCACCCGGAGGCCCGTGGCCGGGTTGTGGCGCCCTACGACGCTGCTCACGTGAAAATCAAATCCGGCCGGATTCGCGAACAGCGGATCCACCACCGCGATGCGGCCGTCGTTGGTCGTCGCCGCGATAAAATCCGACAGGTAATCGGCCCCGCCCGGATATGTCACATTCCAGAGAATCGTATAATCGAGCGGGCGCGCGCTCAGCGAGGAGTACAATATGCCGCCCACGATCACGCTGTTGCTGACGCTGACCGTTCCCGGGATGTTGATCGAGGTGGTGTTGCTCCACATCACCCCTTGATCCCAGTAAATAGGGCCGCCGCTCGGCACGTCCAGCCCCACCGAATTGCGCGCCGACGCGCACCGACGCAGGAACACCACCGACGAATTGCCGAGAAAGAATCCGCTCGAATTGCTGACCGACAGAACGCGGTCCAGGATCACGTTGGTGATCGCATTCGCGCCAAACCCGTTCTGGCCGCCGCGCAGCGTCAGGTCGTGGAGGTTGATGTTGCGCGCCGACAACAGCGTGATCACGTTGAACGAGCTGCTGCGCCGGTCGAAGACCGTCCCTCCCGCGGGATAGTTCGTACTCCCCTGGATAATGATCGGGCTGCCGCCCGTGCCGGCATTCGTGATGGTCGTGCTGTAGTTCGTGTACGTGCCGGTGTCAATGTAGACCACGTCGCCCGCCACGAGATTGTAAGTCGCCAGCAAATTCGTGAACGTCAGTTTCGGCGTCGCGGGGGCCAATCCGTCGTTCGCATCGCTGCCGACCGCTCCGGCGTACACGTCGCCACTCATGCTGAGATCGTTGAGGTAATACAACGTCCCGTGCGCGGGCATCAGGAAGCCGAAGAACGCCGCCGCCAGCAGGATCGCCGGGTTGAAAAAAACGAACCGTCTGGACGGGAAAGGACGGCTGAACTTCATTGCGGAACCTTTCAAAATGTCACCAGCTCTATTCATACCATTGCGGCGTCCGCTCGTATACCTGATTCAACAGCATATTGCAGGCCATTTTCGCGCCTAATCGCCTCGCCAGCAATAAACTATATAAACGGCCCCGAACCTATGCGGCGACTTCTCCGTCCGAGCGGGTCCACTTGACCGAATAACGCCCACGAAGGGCGTCGGACAGGGCCAGCAATGTGCTGATGTTCAACGCGATGAACATGAATGGTACACCCACAAATCCGAATGACTTTTCCATGCGGTGGGCCACCCAACCGATCAATGCAGCCGACCAAAATGAAATCTGAAGCGCGAAGGCTATCAAGTAAAACGGTTTCACGGATGCGAGCAGAGCCGCGTTTGCGATCAGTATTGCGAAAAGGAGGAACGGCGAAATCAACCGCGCGATTTTGTGCGACACAAAAGCGAACCATGCGGGATTCCTGAACGGGTTCAATAGGGACGGCCAATATTGAAGAAGTTGCACGTTGCCGGCAATCGTCCTGCGTTTGCGCACCGCCTCGCGCCCCGCATCCCGCACAATGACGTCATAAACTTTTGCTTCGGCTTCAAACACGCACCGCTTCCCCTGGAAAATGGCCATGAAAGGGATCGCCACGTCGTCCAGGAGGACGCCCGCGGGAAGCGCGCGAAGGCATTCGCGCCGGATCGCATAAAGCGCGCCGGTGGCGCCGGGCACCGACCCGATCCGGCCCTCGGCGTCCCGGATCATTTTTTCATACCGCCAGTACGCGTCTATCCCGCGCGCGGCGGCGGTCGAACCCTCCTCTTCAACGAACACCAGCTCGCCTGACACAACGCCGACCGATGGGTCCGCGCAATTGGAAAGCAGGGCGCGCAAGGCCCCCGGGTCGACCGGTTGCCGGGCGTCGGTGAAAACGACAATCTCGCCGGCGCAAAGGGCCATGAGGTCATTCAATACACTGGGCTTCCCGCGGCGCTGCGGAAAGGCGAAGAGACGTATCCGCGCATCCCCCGCGTCCGCCACAGCCGAAGCCACGTCGTCCGGCGATCCATCGGAGCCCACGAGGATCTCGTGGATAAGATCCGCGTCGGCCCCGTCGAGCAGGGAACGCAACTTGGGCCCCAGTTTGGCGGCCTCGCCGTACACCGAGATGACCACGCTCACCGGCGCCCGGAACGGAGCCTTGCGAACCGGACGGGGCGACAGGCGGGCCCGCAGCACCACCAGGGCTGGATAACCGAGGTAGATGTAGAAGAGACCGGCCAGAGACAGCCAGAACAGGGCGTGGAGCATGGGGGTGGCGATTGGGGATTGGTTTATTCGTTGATTGGTTGATTCGAGTCTACATCCTACAGTCTATGGTCTTCGGTCTACTTTCCTCCCGCCACATACTTCCTATGGCGCACGGCATGGACGACGGCGCGAATGAAACCGGCCCATGCCCCGGGCCAAGACAAGGGATTCACCACAGCCTCGCGGCGCAGCGGGCCATTCCGCAGGGCCATCCAGAACAGCCGTCGGAAATTACCCTGGCGGCGGCCGTGGCGAAACGCGCAGAGCAGCAGGCCGGAGGAATGGTTCCATTCCGGCCAGGGACTGCCCCGCCCCACCGCGCAGCCGCCGCTTTCAACGCCGAGGTGAATGATCCACGCGGCGGGGTTGTAAACGATGCGATGGCCCGCCAGCAGCAGGCGTTGGGAAAAGTCCAGGTCCTCGCCCAGGGCCGAGCCGCGAAACGCCGGATCATACCCGCCGATGCCCAGCGCCACGGAACGCCGGACGCTGTGATTGCCGCCGCTGATGTTCCGCGCGTCGCAGACGACCCGCACGTCCGAGTGGGGTCGCGTGCCCTGTTCGGGATGGTCGAGCGGCGGCGCCCGGTCGGGATCGAGGCAATTCCAGACCTGCCCGGTGACGGCGGCCACCGTGGAGTCGTCATACCAGCGAAGGTGTTCGTGAAATAGCTGGGGCGACACGCGGATGTCGTCGTCCAGGAAAAGCACCACGTCGCCGCGCGCCTCGCCCAGCGCCCGGTTGCGGGCCCCGGTCAGGGAGGGCGGCTGGTGCATCAACCAACGGATCTCCCCGGCGTCGTTCCATGCCCGCAAACGTTGCTGCGCGGCCGGCGCATGGTCGGCGGTCTGGTCCACTACCAACACCTCGGCCGACGGGGGTCGCGCGGCCACAACCTGCTCGATCGTATCAATCAACACCGCGTCGCGACCGTACGTGGGAACGGCAATGGAGAGAGCGGTTGTCATCGTTGCGTCAGTTTAGCGGCTTGCCGGATGTCCCGCAATTTTGGAATCTCTCGGGCCATGCGCATCCTCACCAACATGGCCTTCTGGCAGAGCGAGACGTGGATGCGGGCCGTGGATTCCATCTATGACCTGTCCGGACGGCGCGATCCCGATTTCATGCCCTGGTGGCGCGAGGCCCTCGCCCTGTGGCGGCGCGCCCCGCGCTACGAGGTGGTCGTCACGATGGGGGTACGCGAATCAATGGCGTACGGATTGCTCTGCCTCTTCACCGGGCGCGCGGCGAATCAAATCATGTGCGAAGTGTTTATTGATGCCCCGCGCGCCGGTCCCGGCTGGCGGATCAAGAACCGGTTGTACGGCATGGTCGCGCGGCGGGCCATGGGGATGCTCACCAACAGCTCGGCCGAAGTGGAAACCGTGGCGCACCGCTATCGCCTGGACCGCGCCCGCGTGCGCTACGTGCCGCTGAACACCAACATCGCCGAACCGCGCATGGAAACCGCCGACGACGGTTACGTCCTGTCCGCCGGCCGCACCCTGCGCGACTACCCCACCCTGCTGGAAGCGGCGCGCCGCATCCCCGAAATTCCAATCGTTGTAATTTGTGGGTCGGGCGACTTCCAAGGTCTGGAAATTCCACCCTCTGTAAAAATTCTGCGCGAGATTTCGCGCGAACAGTATCTGGACTATCTCCGCCGATGCCGACTGGTCGCCCTGCCCCTGCTCGACACCGAACGCGCGACCGGCCAGGTGGTGATGTTGGAGGCGATGGCGATGGGCAAAGCCGTGATCACCACGCGATCGCCCGGCACAGTGGATCACATCGTCCACGGTGAAACCGGCCTGCTGGTTGAACCGGGCGATGCCGCGGGCCTTGCGGGGGAAATCGCGCGTCTTTGGCGCGAGGCCGGGGACCGACATCGAATCGGGACGGCGGCCGTCCACGCCATGCGCGAAAGCGGATCCGCGGAACGCCATGCGCGGCTGAAGCTCGAAGCCGTCGCCGCGCTGGCGCGTTCAGCGGCTGAACAGGTGCCGTAAGGCGAACGTCAGGTAGCCCCGGATGGTGCGGAGAATCTTCATCTTGCTCGCGCCCTTGCGCTGCGCCCCGTCGAGCACCATCGGGACTTCCGTCAGCCGCAGTTTGCGGCGGTGCAGTTTCGCCACCACTTCCACCATGCAGACAAAGCCCGGCTCCTCGATGAATTGGTTGCCGTAGTGCGCCATCACGCGGCGCAGGGATCCCACGCGGTAGGCGCGATAGAACGAACTGTAGGTGTGGACCTCCGACACGCCGCACAAGACGCGGATAATCCCGTTGGCCACCTTGCTCAACACGACCCGGATGAAGGTCGTTCCCCTGACCCCGCCCCCCGGCGCGTAGCAGGAGGCGAGGGATACATCGCTCCCGTCGTCGAGCTGCCGGAGCATCGCGGGCAGGATCCCGAGATCGCTGGTGTTGTCGGCCTCGATCGTGACGATCACATCGCCATCGGACAACCGTTCCAGCGCCGCGGCAAAACCGGTGCGGAACCCCTGCCCCACGCCGAGATTGGTCGGGTGATCAACGACCGCGACCGGCAGGCGGTCCGCATAGCCCAGGATTACCTCGCGGGTCCGGTCTGTGCTGCCGTCATTCACCAGCAACAGCGAGGGCCGAAACCCCTCGATCCGGAGCGAGCAAATGGAATCCAGGAGCCGCGCGACATTGCGCTCCTCGTTATAGGCCGGCACGACAAAGAGCAGTTGCCGTTCCGAATTCACACGAGGGGACCCAACGGAAGTGCCAGGGCCCTGGATTGCCATTCGACCGTGGCCGCGAATCCGGCCTCCAGCGGGACCTGCGGTTCGAACCCCAGGAGGTAGCGCGCCTTGGTGACGTCGGCGATCCGATGCGGCACGTCCTCGTAATTCCGCGTGAAATCAGAATAGGGCGTGAATTCCAGCGCCGGTTTCGCCGGATTCCGGCTCAACCGCCAGATCATATAGGCGAGGTTGATGATGTTGACATGGTCGCGGCCGGCCAGGTTGACGATTTCCCCGCGGGCGTAGGGCGTCTCGAGCGCCAGCATGGCGCCGCGCACCGCATCGTCAATATGCGTGAACGTGCGGACTTGCAGCCCGTCGCCGTGGATCGGCAGCGGCTTCCCCTGCAAGGCGTTGGTGACGAAAACCGCCTGCGGGCCGCCGGTCCAGTCCGTGGCCTGGCCCGGCCCGTACAAGCCGAAAAAGCGCAGGATCGTGACGGGCACCTGGTATTCGTCGCGAAAGGCGAGCGCCAGTTGTTCGGCCATCAGTTTCGAGACGCCGAGGCTCCACCGGCTCGAGTCCGTTCGCCCCATCACGAGGGCGCCCTCCTCGTTCAGGGTCGCGTCCGGGTTTTTGCCATACACCTCATCCGTGGAGCCCAGGACGAAGGCGGCGCCCGCGGCGCGCGCCGCCTCCAGCGCCACTTCAACCCCCGACACGTTCACTTCCAGGGTTTCGAGCGCGTGCCCGTACCGAGGGATCTTGACCTCCGCGAGATGGACGACGTGCCGGCAGCCGGATACGGCTTTCGCCATCGCGCCGGCATCCCGGACATCGCCCTCGAGAAAACGGAAGTCGCCCTGCTTCGCCAGTTCGGCCACACGCGGCGGGCCGCCATGGCTGAAATTATCGAGTCCGCTGACGGACCATCCTTCGCCCATCAGGCGGCGGGCCAACGATGAACCCAGGAATCCGGCCACGCCGGTGATGCAGACCGCGCGCGCGCTCATGCGGGGCCCCCGGCCTCTTCCGCCATGACCCGGCGCTGCCACTCGATGGTGATCGGCAATCCCTGTTCCAGGGCGGTCCTCGGCTCAAACCCCAGCAGCTCCCGCGCCTTGCTGATGTCGGGCACGCGACGCATCACGTCCTCGTACTTGCCGAAGGTGCGGTAGGAGACCCGCTTGATCTTGGGATCACCTGTTCCGGCCATTTCCCAGATCATGCGAGCCAGGCCCTCGATGGTGATTTCACGCGTATTGCCGAGGTTAAACGCCTGGCCAATCGCCTTTTCATTGTTCAAACAGCGCGCGAGCCCGTTCACATGGTCCCCGATGAAGGTGAAGCTTCGGGTCTGCTGGCCGTCGCCGTGCAATTCCAGTTCCTGGTCGCGCAAGGCCGCCGCGATGAAGACGGATTGCGGTCCGCCCCACCACGTGAGGTTCTGGTGGGGCCCGTATCCGCCGAAGAAACGCACCACCGTGAACCGCAACTTCGCATGGTCCTGCAACGCATAGCACAGGTGCTCGTCGTACATCTTGGAAACCGCGTAGGCCCAGCGCTTGACCGAGCTTGCGCCCATCCACATGTCGCTCTGCTCGTGGAACGGAACGGCGGGATTCCGCCCGTAGCAGTCCGACGTGGACGCAATGATCGCGTGCACGCCATGCCGCGCCGCGGCATCGAGCACCGTCCGGGTGCCGTGGGCATTGATGCGCAGGGTGTTCAACGCGCTGCTGTAGCGGGGAATCTTGTACGCCGCGAGGTGATACACCGTATCGGAAGCCCCGACCAGCCGGTCCACAACCGCCGGGTCCCGGATGTCACCCTCAACGAAGTTGAACCCGGCATGCGCCCGGCATCGGGCCAGATTGCGCGGCTGCCCCTGCGACAGGTTGTCCAGACCGGTGACATTGTGGCCGGCGGCCAGCAGCGCCTCCGCCAGGTTCGAGCCGATGAAGCCGGCCGCACCGGTGATCAGTACACGATTCACGTAGACCCTGCGTCCTTCATGTTGTTGCGGCGAAGGTATCGCAAGCCGCGTGATGAAAAAAAGCTTCTTTTTGCGGGGGCGCGGTGAACGGATCCGGCAGGGCTATTCCGCGTATTGGATGCGGAAGATCGCCGTCGCGTTCGTGGTCGAAAGGGGAACCGAAACACGGCCTGCGATGGACGTTTGCACGGGCGATGCCGCCGACCAGGCCATGCCTGGACCCGACGCTTCCTCGAGGAAGTAAGGCTTCAGCACCGGCACCTGCCACGAAGACAACACTTCACCGCCTTCTTCGTCGAAAACCATGGCGGCGGCGGCGGCGTTGTCCGGGGAACCGTAGTGCACGCGGATGTCATCGCGCGAGTCATCGTCGCGGCCGATGGCGATATCGTCGAATCCGTCTGCGTTTACGTCGCCGATCGCGGCCTGCGCATTGCGCATGATATCAACATGTGCCAACGGGGCCAGCGAGGTCCACGCCGCGGTCGTCTCGTAGCCTCCATTGGTGCTTCCCAGGAAGATATGCGCGCGGCGCTTGTCGCCGTCATCAATCGCGCGTGTGCCGAGCAGCAGGTCGCCAAGTCCGTCGCCGTTGACGTCGCCAGCGGGACTCATGGTATAGCCCCACCGCTCAAAGTCCGTGTACGGAGTCGTTCCCGCGGTATACCAAAGCACGTTCGATGAGATGCCATTGGAGCAGCCGGCCAGGACGGTCACAAATCCCGGGCGCTCATTATCTGCCCAGTTCGTGAAGGCGGTAACGGCGCTTACGGCGATATCGTCATACTCGTCGTTGTTGATGTCGCCGGCGGCACAGGCGGAAAAGCCGAATCCATACACCCACGGGGCGGGGTTAGTTCCGAAGACGGACAGGACTGACTCGTAGTTCACGCGGCAATTTGCGCCGGTCACCGCCACGCCGGAAGGCGAACCGAAGAACACGTTCAGGTAGCCGATGTCGGTCATCGAACCGACGGCCATTTCGCTTAAGAGCAGATCCTGGAACCCGTCGCCGTTCACGTCACCGGCGGGGCCGAGGTCGTGGCCGATCGTCATCCATTCGTGACCGTAGTCGGTGCCGAGCAGAACGACATCCGCTACCGGAGACAGTCCGGTGCTCGAACCGTAGAAGACATGCACACGACCGCTTGGGTTCGTGTAAAGCCCGCTCGGGAACGTTGTCTTGCGCGAATCGAGGGCCGCCAAGGCAAAATCGTCAAAGCCGTCGTTGTTGACGTCTCCGATGCCGCCGGCTCGCCAAGCCCATCCGATCTGATTGATGTCAGGCATGAGCTCGACCGCGGGTGCGCCGAGCGGGCCGGATGCGGACCCGTGAATGACCGCCACATAACCGGTTTTTGTCATACCGCTGAACACTTCGCTCGCGCTGGCGAAAAGGTCGTCGAAGCCGTCGCCGTTCACGTCGCCCGCGCAACCGACCTGCGTTCCAAGGAAATGAAACGCCCTGGTTCCCTGATAGGCCCAATTGACGTGGTTGGACAGACCGCTGGGCGATCCGTAGTACAGGTAAAGCGCGCCGCTATGGGTACCGCCTGCCGTGGTTGAGGCATGGGGATCGCCCACTACCAAGTCGTCAATTCCGTCTCCGTTGACGTCTCCCGCCGCTCCGATCGCTGTCTCGATGAAGTATGACCGTATCGGATCTTCCGTCGCGGGCCCGGTGAGAATGACCGCGGGATTCGTGGTGACGGCCCCGGCCGCTTCGAACGTGAACATGAATGCAAGTACGGCCAAGAATCTTGTCATGTTTATAAACATATGAAGCGACTCCAGCGCATTATACTTTTCATACAAAAGATAGGGGAACCCGTAAATCCAATTCGTCCCCGATCGGACGATGAGGCGAGACCGGGATCAGGCCAATAGATCGGCGATATGGGCTCCGGCGCGGCCGTCCCCGAACAATGGCGGTGGCTCACTCGACGGCCAATCTACGGCCTGCACGGCGGCCCGGATGCGCTCCGGATCCGAACCCACCACACGATTCCAACCGGATTGGGCGGTCTCCACCCACTCCGTTTCCGGACGAAGGGTAACGCAGGGCGCCCCCAGAAAAAAAGCCTCCTTTTGCACGCCGCCGGAGTCCGTCAGGATTACGCGGGCGGATTGCTCGAGGCGCAACATGTCGAGATATCCCACCGGATCCACCAACCGGACCCGGGACCGGTCCAGTCGCGCCCGCAATTCGGGGGCCTGTTCCTGCAGGTTTTTCCGTGTGCGCGGGTGGACCGGGAACACCACCGTCTCACCCAGCGCGATCAATGTCTCCAGGATGCCGCGCAGGATGGCGATGTCGTCGACATTGTAGGGCCGGTGCAACGTCACGAGCAGGAAGCGTTTTTCCGCAAGCCCCAGCGCGTCGAGGATGCGCGACGTCGCCTTTGCGCGGGCGGAAAAATCGAGCACCATGTCGAGCATCGTATCGCCGACGTTGTGCACGCCGCGCGTGATGCTCTCCTTCGCGAGGTTATCCACGGCCGTCTGCGTCGGGCAGAGCAGCAGGTCGGAGCAATGATCGGTCAGCACGCGGTTGTGCTCCTCCGGCATCGAACGGTTGAAGGATCGCAACCCGGCCTCGACATGTGCAACCGGCACGCCCATCTTGCATGCGGCCAATGCGCCGGCCAGGGTGGAGTTCGTGTCGCCATAGACCAGCACCCCATCCGGCTTCTCGCGCAGCAACAGTTCCTCGATCCGCGCCAGCATCGCGCCGGTCTGCGCCCCATGCCCGCCCGAACCCACCTCCAGGTTGTAGTCCGGCGCCGGGATGCCGAGTTCATCGAAGAACACCGCCGACATTTTTTCGTCGTAATGCTGGCCGGTGTGGACCAGCACCTCGGCCGCGCGCGCGCGGAGGTGCCGGCTGACGGCGGCGGCCTTGATGAACTGCGGGCGGGCCCCGACGATGGTGACAACTTTTGTCATCCGCGGCTGTAGAACGCGGCAATGGTGGACACCACGTGCGCCGCCTGCTCGTCGGTCAATTCCGGAAAGATCGGAAGGGCGAGCGAGGAACGGGCCGCCTGCTCGCTGTCGGGCAGGGCGCCTTCCCCATAGCCGAGGGAGGCGAAGCATTCCTGCCGGTGGAGCGGAACGGGGTAGTAGATTTCGGTGCCGACATCGTGTTTTCGCAGGTGGTCGATCAGCTCGTCGCGCCGCTCGGCACGGATGACGTACTGGTTGAAGATGTGCGAGTGGTCGCCCGCGGCCATCGAAGCCGCCGTGATGGCATGCGCCGGTGTTCGGATTCGCTTGTCGCGCAATCCGGCCTCCGTGAATAGGCGATCGTACCGCAACGCGTTTTGCTGGCGGCCGCGAATCCACGAATCGAGGTGCGGCAATTTGGCCAGCACCACGGCGGCCTGCAGCGTATCGAGGCGGAAATTCCCCCCCACAACCTTGTGGAAGTACTTTGGCTTCGCCCCGTGGTTGCGCAACAGGCGCATGCGCTCGGCGCGCGCCTCGTCGTTGGTCACCACCATGCCGCCGTCCCCCGCCCCCCCTAGATTTTTGGAGGGGAAGAAGGAAAAACAACCATAATGACCAATGCTACCGGCCCGGCCCATTGGGTGCGTCGTCCCGATCGCCTGGGCCGCGTCCTCAATCACCACCAGATTGTGCTTCCGGGCCAGGTCCATCACGACCTGCATGTCCGCCATCTGTCCGAACAGGTGCACCGGCATCAACACCTTCGTGCGAGGCGTGATCGCCGCCTCGATTGAGTCGGGGCGGATGTTGAAGGTGGCGGGATCCATGTCCACGAAAACCGGCCTGGCGCCCAACCGCCAGATGCTGCCGGCCGTCGCGAAAAAGGTGTAGGGACAGGTGATCACCTCGTCGCCGGGGCCGATGCCCTCGGCCATCAGCGCCAGCAGCAGCGCATCGGTCCCGGACGATACGCCGACGCCGAATCGGGCCCCGGAATATGCGGCGACCGCCTCTTCGCAGTCCTGCACCTGCTTGCCCATGATGAAATTCTGGTCTTCGAAGACCTGGGCAACGGCCTTTTCAACATCGGCCCGGACGGTGCGGTATTGGGCCTTGAGATCAAGAAGAGGAACTTTCATAAGGGATCAGGGGGTGGGGTTGGCGGTGCTCAGGGCGTCTTGAAGGAGTCGTAGAGACGGGCGCCTTTGCGCAGGTGGTCGGGCAGCGGTTGATTTTCGTCCAGGTCGAGGCATTTCAGTTCGCCCGGCTTTTCCTCCCGATAGCGGAACCCGCTTTCGGGGCAGACCGTGATGCCGTCCGGGCCGGGGGCGGCCAGGCGCTGGCCGTGCCGGCTCATCCACCCGACGCGCCGGCCGGGATTCCCGACCACGAGCCCGTAGTCCGGCACGTCGCGCGCGACAATGGCGCCGGCGCCGATAAAGGCGTAGCGACCGATGGTCACGCCGCACACGATGGTCGCGTTGGCGCCGATCGTCGCCCCTCTGCGGATCAGGGTTTTTTCGTACAGGGCGTGGCGGTTCACTTCTGACCGCGGATTCGTCACGTTGGTCAGGACGCAGGACGGCCCCAGGAAGACATCGTCCTCCACGGTCGTGCCGGCGTAGATCGAGACATTGTTCTGCACCTTGACGTTGTCGCCGACGACCGCGCCGGCCGCGACATGGCAGTTCTGGCCGAAGTTGCAGCGGCGCCCGATGCGTGCGCCCTTCATGACGTGGCTGAAGTGCCAGATTCTGGTGCCCTCCCCGATCTCCGCGTCCCCGGCCACCACCGCGGTCTCGTGCCGGAAGAAGGGCGCAGCGGCGGGCGCGCCCTCAACCCGAACCGGCTGCCCCGGCTTCCAGAGGGCCGATTGGGCCTGCTGGAGGACGGTGAGCACCCGGAGTCCCTCTTCGCCGTCGGTACGCGGTTTCCGGCGCGTCCGGATGCAGTCCAGAAAGTGGCCGCATTCGGCGTGGAGCGGCTCGATCGCTTCGAGCGGGACGACCTGGGCCTCCGCTTTCTGCGGAACGGGCGCCTGGTTTTTCCATTCAATGGAATGCGCGTAGGTGACCAACTTCGCCTCTTTCTCGAGGTCGTTGAACACCGCCATCCGCTTGTCGCCCACGACAACGAGTTTCTGTTCCTTGAAGGGGTGCAGCCACGAGACGAAGATATGCGCCTTCACCCCGCTCGCGAACGAGAGCAGCGTCACGGTGACGTCGTCAATGGACTGGTGCAGATAGTGCCCACCCTGGGCCTGGATTTCCGCCGGCATTTCGCCCAGCAGCCCGAGAATCACCGAGATGTCGTGGGGCGCGAAGGACCAGAGGATGTTTTCCTCACGCCGGATCTTTCCGAGATTGAGCCGGTTCGAGTAGATGTATTGGATGCGGCCGAGCTCCCCGGCCTTGATCATCTCGTCGAGTTTGAGGACCGCCGGGTGGTACCACAGCAGGTGGCCGACCATCAGGATGCGCCCGCGCGCGGCGGCCAGCTCCACCAGCGCGCGGCCCTCGGCCGCGTCGAGGCAGAGCGGTTTCTCGACATAGACGTCTTTCCCGGCGAGGAGGGCCTCCCGCACCATGCCGGCATGCAGCTCGGCGGGCGCGGCGATCACGACGCCCCCGATGCCGGGCATCGCGAGCGTTTCCGCGAACGACGCCGAAACGCGCACGCCGGGAACCTGGCGCCCCATCGCCTCCAGCTGATCCGCGTCGGGATCGCAGATGCACGCCAACGCCCCGTGCGCGTGCATGTTGCGGACCAGGTTCTTGCCCCAATAGCCCGCGCCGACGACGGCCACCTTTACGGACGCGCGTTCACTCATACGAATGGTCTCCCTCTGCCGGGTCCCGCCGGAACCGCCAAACCCGAGTGGCCGGCGGCCCGCATTCGTGGATCAACTCCATCGAGGCGGGGCGCGATTCAAAAAGATCGCGCAAGGCCCAATGCCCGGTCCCATACGAAAACGAAGCGCCAGCATACCGGATGAACGCGTCCTCCACCAGCACAACAGGACGCCGCCCGGCCTGGAGGTCCATACGCTCGTGCAGGCTCGCGCCCGGCACTTCGGGCAGGTCGTAGCGCCACCCCTCGCGCCCGGTGATGAGGTAGAGGTGCGCCGGCTGCCGGCTGGCGACCAGCGTGTCGGGCGGCAGATTCGACGCGATCCAGAGGCCGGCCTCGACCATGCGGCCCCAGGCCTCCATGTATTCGTTCTGGTACGTCGCGTAGCGCTCGGGCGCCCAGGGGGCGAGCCCCCACCGTTGCCGTTCCTTGTTGAAGTGCACCGCGGCGCCCGTTGCGGCGATCGCCAGCGAGTACGCGGTGAACAGGGCCGCGAACCCGAAGGCCCACCGCGGCGCCGCGATCCGCGCCTGCGCGCGGGCGGCCATTCCGGCCAGCAGCCGCAGGGACTCGACGAGATAGAGCGCCGCCATTGGGAGCAGCGGATACACGTACCAGTGGCCCTGCGGCGGGAATGGCGGGGCGGTGATGAGGAGCCAGAAGAAGACCCAATAGAGCTCGCCAATGCCCGGGCGGCGCAGCCGGCGCAGGAAGCCGGCGCTCACCAGGCCAAGGATCGCCCAACGGACGACCGGGTCGAACGCGCCCAATCCAATTTTTCGCAACAGCCCGTATTCGCCCGTCAGCCGGTAGAAGAGCGCGTCGGGCAGCGCCTGGATGAAGTACACCGGGAAGGCGTTTGCGATGTCGCCGGGAATCCGCGCCCACGGGTAGCCCTGCCGGGCGCCCACCATTTCCTTCTGGAAGGACAGATAGCCCTCGGTCGCGCCGGTCACCAGGTAGGTCCGGACCATCCACGGCGCCGCGAGGAGGAGGAAGCCCGCGGCGAACGCGAACAGGAACCTCCATTCGCGGCGCGCGAGAAAATAGAGTCCGCCCGCCGCAGCGAAGGCGAGACCCGTCGCGCGGATCAGGTACGCATAACCGCAGGCGAGCCCGAGCGCGAAGACGAAGCCCGGCCGGACGGGGAACGGACGGTGGTCCGCGAGGGCAAGTGCAAGGAAGGAGGCGGCGATGAAGTGGACCTCCACCATGTACCAGCTCGTCATCGTCAGCGTCGGAAAGGCGAACAAACCCATCGCGGCGACGCAGAACGCCAGGGGCCGGTCGCCGAGCCGGTTCCGCGCCCAGGCGTAGACCGGGATCGCCGAGAGGATGAACATCGCGACGCTGAACAACTGTCCGGGCAGAACGCCCCGGCCAAACAGCGCCATGGCCGCCGCGATCATGACCGGCTGCGCGGGCGGGGTGATCGTCTCCGGCGGATCGTGGGGCAGATAGGCCGAGGTGTATCCCCGCCCCTCGAGCAGCGAGCGCGCAAGGCCGATATACCGCGCATCGTCCCCGGTGCGCCACGTCAGGGTGAAGAAACCGGCCGCGAACAGCGCGGCCAGCACCAGGAGCAGCCCGAGCAGCCGGTCGCGAGCCAGCCGCGGGTGACTTGGGGGGATGGGGTCCATGAAGCGGTTGTGAAACCGGCGATTATGGCGAAGGCGCGGCGCGATCACAAGCCCGCCGAATCTCCGCCGCCACCCCGAGGGTCGCGACGATCACCAGCGGGACATACGGAAGATGGTGCCGGTCGCCCCCCTCGAAAACGGCGTACACCGCGGCATTGGAAATCACGATCACCGCGGTTGCCCACTCCACCCCGCCCAGCGGCAGCCGCCGCCGCATCGCGTCCAGGGATGCGGCCGCCCAGAGCCCGCCCGCCAGCGTCCACCCCATGAAGAAGACGAGGCTCACGGCATCCTCCGGCTTTCCGAGCGACCGCCCGCGCCGGTTGATCAATTCGGCGAATGTCGCCTCACCGCCCCAGGTGTGCAGCAGTTTGGTCCCCACCAGCTGGAGAAACCGCACGGGGTTCTCCAGGATGAACCGCCTGGCGGCCGCGGACGCGTCCCGGCTGTGCGCGAGCATCTCGGCGGGCGTCTTGATGTCCGCCGTGTCCGGCAGGCCGCTGTACAGGCCGTTCGATTCGGGATTGTTCGCGCTCCACAACACCAGTCCGCCCGAGGTGCAGACGGGCACAATCGCATCAAAAACGCGCCAGTTGCGAAACGTCCACGGGGCGATCACAAGGGCCATGCCGAGGAGGAAGAGAAGGAAAGAAGTGACCCGTGACCGGCGACCGGTCGTCCGTCGCCGGTCGTCCGGCGCCGGTTGTTCGTCCATGCGCGGGGCCAGGAACCAGAACAGCAGCGCCTGGGCGGGCGCGATGAGCTGGGTGGCCTTGGTCAGCGCGCCGAGGCCGGACGCGAGGCCCGGCCACAAAGCGGCGCGCGGCCGTTCCATCGCGGCGAGCCAGCCCCACGCGGTGGCGACCACCATCGCCGTGTAAAGATAGTGGTAGTAGGGCGTGGTCAGCACGTAGCCGGCGAAGCTCGGATACCAGGCCACCGCGAGGGCGGCGAGCCGCGCGCGGTCCGGGACGGCGCGCCGGGCCAGCCCGTAGGTCAGCGCCGTGACCAGCGCGTGCAGCGGCACGTGCGAGAGCTGCGCGACAAGCGGCGCGGCGCCGAAAACCTTAAACCACGCGGCATACCACCAGGTCTGGGCGGGCGGATAATAGGTCAGCGGGGGCATGCGCCCGGCCTGCGCGAAGGCCACCGCTTCGTCAAAGACGAACCGGCCGTCGTACAGCGGCTCGGGCCGCAACACGAGCAGCAGGCCGGTCTGCACGATGGCGGGCGCGAAAAAGGCGAGCGCGAGGAACGCCGCGCGCGACCAGCCGGCGGGCGGATTCCACGGGCCCTGCAGGCGCCGGTGCAACGCCAGCGCCGCGCCGAGCGCGAGCAACACGGGTCCGTAGGCGATCTGGAGGTCCTTGTAGGCCGGAAAAAAAAGAACCAGCCCGAACACGAGGACCGCGAATCCGCGGATCGCGAAGGCCGCCAGCTGTTGGAGACGTTGCATTACACGGGGCCGGTCAATGAGGTTGCGCCAGCATGCTATACAATTCCACGTGCCGCGTCACACAGCGTTCCAGCGTAAACTCCTGCTCCAGCCGGCGGCGGCCGGCCCGGCCCATCCGCCGCGCGGCGTCGGCGTCGCCCGCCAGTCTCGCCAGGCGATCCGCCAGCGCGGCTTCGTCGTCCGAAGGCGCGAGCCAGCCGGTCTCGCCGTCCCGCACCACGTCGGGAACGCCGCCGACGGCGGTCGCCACCACGGGCCTCGCCCAGGCCATCGCCTCCAACAGGCTCAGCGGCATGTTTTCGATGCGCGAGCACAGCGCAACGGCGTGGACGCCGGGCATCAGGTCCGCCATGGCGACGTAGCCGGCGACGCGGACGACATCGGACAGGTGGAGCGAGCGGATGCGCGCCTCGATCGCCGGCCGCTCCGGCCCCTCGCCCGCCAGGATGACCCGCAGAGACAGGCCGCTGTCTCGGAGGCGCGCCGCGGCGCGCAGCAGCAGGTCGTGGTTCTTTTCCCAGCTCAGCCGGCCCACCAGCGCGACGGTGAAGGGGCCCTCCGGCCAGGCTTGCGCGCGGCCGGCGTCGGGCAGTTGCTCCGGCGCGAAGCC
Organism: uncultured Verrucomicrobiota bacterium; assembly: GCA_964388845.1. GTDB lineage: Bacteria > Verrucomicrobiota > Kiritimatiellia > CAIVKH01 > CAIVKH01 > JAMLJG01. Next base: position 51,182 of record CAYMCD010000001.1, on the reverse strand, counting down.
CGTGGAGATGCGGTGCAGCCGCTCCCGCCGCACACCCGCGTCCAGCAGACATTGTTCATAAAACGCCGTGAGACAGACGACGGCGCGGTCGTGGCGGAGCGCGCGCACCTCGAGCCATTCATATATCCGCTCCTTCCATTCGGGGCGTACGAGCCACCCGTGGATCGTCGTCACCGTCGGCGCGACGCCGCGCGCCGCGGCGAGGGCGTGCAGGTGTGCCTTGTAGCCGACGGTGTGCAGGATCGGCGCATCCAGTCCCCCCAACCGTGCGCGGAGTTCGCGCACCAGCGGCCAGGAAAGACGGCCGGCCACCGGAAAGCGCTCGACCGGCAATCCGGCGCGGACGACGGCCCCGTGCAGCGCGCCCGGGTGTTCGCCGAGACGCCGTTCGCCGATCAACCAGAACCGCACCGGCAGGCGCCGCCCGAGGGCCTCCGCCAGCTCCACGGTCACGCGCTCCGCGCCGTAGAGGCGCGGCACATCCTGCATGAGATACACCAGGTCCATGTCGGTTTCGCGGCGCGCGGCGATCAAATTGCGCTTCCCAACCGCGCCTGAGTTCCGCCACTTTACGCGGATGCCCCACAGGCTATCCATCATCGCCGTCACATTCAATGAAGTACGCCGTGTCGGCGGCCTGCAGGCGGCGGTCAACCGCCTCGCGCGCCCGCCCGGCGTCGAGGTGGAGACCCTTCTCGTGGACGGCGGCAGCCGGGATGGGACGGTCGAGGCGGCGCGCGCGGCGGGTTTCACAAGGATCGAGGTCCTGCCCGACGCCAGCATCCCGGTGTGTCGGAACGCGGGCCTGCGCGCGGCGACCGGGGACTGGATCGCGTTCCTCGACGGCGACTGTGAACCGGCCGCGGATTGGCTCGATCACGCCGCGCATTTCCTGGAGCGCGAACCGGCGGCGATCCTGGGCTGGCCCGCCGCGCCGCCCGCGCCGATGACCTGGGTGCAGGCGGCGTGGCGCTTCCATTGGGAGCAGAAGAACCCGGCGCGATCCGAACGCCACGGACGCCCGGTGGCGGAGCGCGAGGGATTTCGTCTCGTCACCACCCGCAACATGCTGTTGCACCGCTCCGTCGCCGATCAACTGGGCGGTTTCAACGAAGAGCTGACAACCGGCGAAGACACCGACTTCGCGTTTCGCGCCGACCGGGCGGGCATACCCGTCCTGGGCGTGCCCGGCCTGCGCGTAGTCCACCACGGCGAACCCGCCACGCTGCGCGCGTGGTTCAAGCAGCAGCTCTGGCACGCGAACCGGAAGAGCTACGCCCACATCGCGCGGCTCAGCGGGGGCAAGGTCGGCGGCAACGCGCCGCGTTTCACCGCGCTCTACGCCGCCGCGCTCGCCCTCGCCCTGCTCTCGGTCGCTGCTTCACTGATCACCGATCACTGGTCACTGATGACCGGAACCCTCCCCTGGCTTGCCCTGATCGCGGGACCCGCCGCGCTGTTGAGCCTCCGCGGGCGGACGGCGCGCTTCTTTGCTTCGCTGTGCCTCCTCTACGCCGCCTATGGACTCGCGCGCACCATTGACCTGCTCGGATTTCATCGCGCGAAACCGAGCTGGAAAAGCGGGTGATTGGAAATTGGAAAAGCGGTGGGTACCGTTCGTCCGCCGACTTGTCCGCCATAGCGCGAAGTGCGACGGCGGAAGCCTTGGCGAAGGCGGAAAGCCCCGTCCCACCATTCACCCGGCAGGGCGCGGCATCCTTGACGCGCCGCTTTTCCAGCGCCGGCGGATCGGAGACGCCCCGCCCTACCGTTCACCCGCCAGGGCGCGATAGACGTCGGCGAACTGGGCGGCGATGGCGGCGGGTTGGTGGCGCGTCTCGATAACGGCGCGGCCGGCGGCGCCCATTTCACGGATCCGCGCGGGATCGCGCAACAATCCGGCCAACCGATCCGCGAGCGCATCGGCATCGCCCACGGGAACGACAAAGCCGGTGCGACCGTCCTCCACCAGTTCGCGGTTGCCGCCGCAATCGGTCGCCACCACGGGCAATCCGGCGGCCATGTATTCCAGGATCGTGTTGGAAAGCCCCTCGTTCCGGTTCGGCGTCAACACGCCCAGATCGCACTGACGCAACAGGGCGGACACCTCGTTGCACTCGCCCACGAACGAAACGGCCGCCGCCACGCCGAGCCGGCCGGCCAGCGATTCCAGCGCGGCGCGCTCGCGGCCGGCGCCCACGATGACGAAACGCGCGTCCGGGACGCGGGTCAGCACGGCGGGCGCGGCGCGCAGCAGCGTCGCCACGTCCTTTTCCGGATCGAGCCGGGCCACCATCGCGATGCGGCGCCCGGCCGGCAGCGCCGGCGCCGGATGGCGCGGCGTCCCCGCGCGGGCGTCGAACTCCTGGACATCCAGCAGATTCGGGATCACGCGCACCTTCGCCGGCGTCACATGCGCGCAGGCGGGAGCCCCGGCGATCGCGCGGGCATTCACCACCACGGCGCGGGCGCGGCGGTCCGCCCAGCGCATCAGCGCGAGCTTGCGCGGCGCATAGATCTCGCCGAGATCGCGGCGGCTGGTGATCAGCGGCACGCCGGCGAGGGCCGACGCCGCCGCGCCGAAGATCGCGGCGTCCGCGTCCCACGCATGGACGAGCGCGATGCCTTCGCGGCCGATGAAGCGGGCGAGCCGGCGGATTTCCAGCGGGGTGCCGGGCCGCAGCATCGCGCGGATGCGCATCTCGTGAACCGGCCCGCAGGCCCGTTCGACGTCCTCGAGGAAGAAGCCTTCGCGCCGCGACACCCCGACCCGTTGCGGCCATCCGGCGGCCCGCAGGGCGATCGCCGTGCGGGCGCACTGCCCCTCCGTCCCGCCGCGGATCAAGTTCCAGACCAGGTGCAGGACGGGTGCCGGGGGCGAGTCGGTCATCAGGGTTGGACCTTGTCCTGCAACTGCTGGCCGCCGACATCCGTGTCGTCCCGGCGCCCGGTCAGCTCAATTGAATACTGGAGTCCGAAGGCGCGCTTGGCTTCGATCTCGGTCATGCCGTGCCGCATCTGCTGGTCCACGTAATCCCGTTCGCGCTGGTCCACCGCGCTGGAGTGCTCGTACCATTCGTCCTGGGTCCGCGGCCCGCAGGAGGCGAGCAGCGCGATCGCGAGGAGGGCGGGCGGAATGAAATGGATCAACCCTCTTTTCATGCCGTGATTTTATTGTGATTCCGGAGGAGAATGAAGCACTTTCGCGATTTGCGTCGCGGCGTAATCCATGCCGAGCGGGTTCCAGTGGGTGTCGTCCGGCCAGAAAACCAACTCGCCGCGCGCGACGGCCTGTCGGTAGACCGGCAACAGGTTGAGCGCCTCCACCCCGGCGGATTTCAGCGCCGCCGCGATGTCGTCCAGGCTGGACGGCGGGAGCGCCTTCCCCCCGATCCAGCGCGAGGGCGGAACCCAATTCCGGTACACCTGCTCCTTTTCGGGGATCAACACGACGATCCATCGGATGCCGCGCGCCAGGAAGTAATCGCGCTGGACATAATACGCGGCGCGCTTGATTTTCGGGATGTCCCGGACCTCCGGGCCCCAGCTGAGCGATTTGAGATTTTCGCTGTAGAACAGCATGGTCCGCCCCGCGAACGCGTTGGTCGCGATCACGATTTCCTCGTTCAGGCGCCGGAAGCCCTGGAACCGGATCCAGGTCCAGGCGCGCCGGGCGCCCTGGGCCAGCACGGAAGTGTTAGGAAGCGAGGCGCGCAGGCGGGCGGGCGTCAACTGGAGCCAGTCCCAATCCCGCCGGCTCGCCGCATCGGCGTACGCCACGTAATTCGATTGATACACGCGGCCCATGGCCTGCACCGCGACGCTGTCAAAGAAGAAACCGGTGGCATCGCGCTCGGAAAGGCACCAGACGACCGCGCGCGGGGGCGACCGTCTGAAATTCGGGTGATCCAGGTAGCCCGACATGGCGAAGGCCGAGCCGCGGCCGGCGTGAGCGACCGTGTACACGGACGTGCCGAGCAACCGCGCGATGCGGCCGCCCATGAGGTTGCTGTCCGATCGGCCCTGCAGCAGGAAACTGTCGCCCACCAACGCCACGGTATACGGCCGGTTGGTCGTCGGCGGAACGTTGGGAAATCCGAACTCGTCCGTGTGCACAACTCCCTGGTCGGCGCGGTCAACCCCGTACTTCTCTATCGCCTCGGGCACCCCGAGCAGGCGGCTCAGGTCGCCGCCCCGCGCCGGGGGGAACGGCACCCGGGTGAGCGGGGGCCAGTCCCCGATGTAGCGCGGCTTGAACGCGCTGACGACGAACGTGCGGTGCCACTGGAACCAGCGAAATCGCATCGCCCAATCCAGTCCCGTGGCCACGAGCCAGAGGCCCGCGAGCGCCAGCAGGGGCAGGAGCAGCTTCAGGCGGGATCCGGCGATGGAGGGGGTGCGGTGCATGTCAGAATTGGAAATAGAGGAACGGGGAACTGGTATTGACCAGCATCACGCCGACGCTGGCCGCGAAGAGAATTCCGAACAGCGCGGCGCGCCACGCGGCGGCGCCCCACGACGGCCCCCAGACGGGGGGCGCCGCTTCGTCCAGCGGTCGGATCCACTCCCACGAATTGCGGCCGCAGAACGCCAGCGCCAGGGCCCCGCCCAGGACGCCCAGCGCCGCGGGCAGCGGGAGCGGCAACGCGGAGGACAGCGCGCCGGGGCCGTTGGCGCCGAGCAGGCCGGCCCAGACGCCGTACGCCTGTTCCATGTCGGCGGCGCGGAAGACCACCCAGGCGAGACACACCAGAATGAAGGTGCGCAGCCGGGCCACGGTTCGCCGCCCCACCCCATCTTTCACCGGGTAGGGCGCGGCCTCCGGACGCGCCGCGCGCCGCAGGCGCTCCCAACCCAGCATCAGGCCGTGGAAACCGCCCCAGACCACGAACGTCCAGTTCGCGCCGTGCCACAAGCCGCCGAGCAGCATGACGAGGAACAGGTTCACATAGGTGCGGCGCGGGCCGACGCGGTTCCCGCCGAGCGGGATGTAGAGATAGTCGCGCAGCCAGTTCGAGAGCGAGATGTGCCAGCGCCGCCAGAAATCGGTGATGCTGTCGGCCTTGTAGGGCGAATTGAAATTGATGGGGAATCCGAACCCGAACATCAACCCGAGCCCGACCGCCATGTCGGAATACCCGCTGAAATCAAAATAGATCTGCATCGCATAGGCGAGCACGCCCACCCACGCATCGAGCAGGCCCGGCGCCTCCGGGCCGAATGCCATCGGCGTCAGCGGCGCCACGCCGTCCGCGACGAGCACTTTTTTTGAGAGCCCCGCGATGAACAGCGCGACGCCCCGCGCGACCTTGTCGAGCGTGTGGTCGCGACGGACCAGCTGCCCGGCCAGTTCGTGGTAGCGCACGATGGGGCCGGCCACCAATTGCGGGAACAGCGCCACATAGCAGGCGAAGGACCACCAGCCGCGCGCCACTTTCGCCCGGCCCTGGTAGAGATCAATCGAATAGCTCATGGTCTGGAAGGTGTAGAACGATATGCCCACGGGAAGAACGAGGCGCAACAGGGGAATTACCGGCGCATCCGCGCCCAGCCGGCCGGCAAGCGCATTAATGGTGGATGCGCCGAGGTCGAAATACTTGAAGAATCCCAGCATCGAGAGATTGCTGCACATCGAAAGGACCAGCCATCGGCGGGCCTGGCGACGGTCGGACGCCGCGGCAATCCTTTGTCCGGCATAATAGTCAATAAACGTGGAGGCCAGCAGCAGCCCGCAGAAGCGGTAGTCCCACCAGCCGTAGAACAGGTAGCTCACGACCGTCAGGAACGCGGTGCGGCCGGCCCGCGCGAAGACGAGGTAGTAGCCCGCGAGGACGATGGGGAGGAAGAGGAACAGGAACTCGTAACTGCAGAAGATCATGCGGCCCCTCCCGCGACGCGCAGGGAGGCCGCCGCCGGCGTATATCCGCCGTGCAGGTCCCAGCGCCGGAGCGCCCACCGCGGCGCGCCCGGTCCGTTGCAGCCCTCGCGGGTGCCGACGGCGACCCGCAGGCCGTGATCCGCAAAGAGGCGGTCCGCGACCGCCGGATCGGACGGTTCGTGGCCGTAGGGATAGGCATACCCCCATGGCGCCCGGCCGGTCGCGCGCCGGATGAACGCCGCCGACTCCGCGACTTCTTCCGCCAGCCGCGACGCGGTTTCAGCCAGGAACGAGAGGTGCAGGTCGCCGTGGGGCTGAACATCGAAGCCCCACTCCACCAGCCGCCGCAAATCGGACTCCCGCATGAATGGATAGCACGGCGCCGGGGGCGGATTGGACGCGCCCAACGATTGGAAACGCCGCCGGCGTTCCGAATCCGGCAGCAAGCGCCATTCGGATTCCAGCCGCCGGGCCTCCAGCGCGGGCGGCATCGCCCGGCCCGTTGATCCGGCCAGGAAGCGGCGCAATTGGTACCACCAGGGCTCGACGCGCCCCTCGACATAACCGGCGGTGACAAAAAAAGTCGCCGGCAAACCCATGTGGCGCAGGATCGGGGCCGCCACCTCCACATTGTTCAGGTACCCGTCATCAAACGTGATGGCCAATCCCCGATCCGGCCATTCGCCGCCGTCCTGCCATTGGCGCACGGCGGCCTGTAGATCCACCATCCGGTACTCGCGGGCCAGCCGTTCCAACTGGGCGCGGAACCGGGACGGCGGCGTCTGCAGCCGATCGAAATTCAGAACCGGGTCGTCCCGCTCATCCACGCCATGATAGGTGACAACACGGAAGCGCCGCCGGGTGCGAAGGCGACGCAGCGCGACCCAGCCGCTGCCATGCAATCCCGCGATGACCAGATGCTTCAACATGGTTGCATACGAAACCCAGAACGGTCATGGAACGCGCTTCGGGCATGCCAGACAAGCGGAATATGTTGCCGACCCATTGTTGGCAGTGCGCGACACCCCTGACGCGCCGCCGGAGCCGTCCCGAAATGTCCTTTGGCGTCCCGGCGGGTTTCGTTATGCTCCCCGGCCTGTGCGGATCAGCGTTGTCATCTTGAATTGGAACCGTCCGGAAGACACCGAACAGGCGGTGCGGACCACGCTTCGGCAAGACCACCCCGGCCTGGAGGTTCTGGTCTGGGACAATGCGTCCTCGGACGACTCACGGACAAGGCTGACCGCCGCCTTCGGATCGGATGCCCGCGTGCGCCTGTTGTGGGCCGACGCGAATTACGGCGTCGCGGGCGGCCGGAATCGCGCCTTCCGCGAGGCGCGCGGCGACATCCTCTTCTCGCTGGACAGTGACGCGGCGATTGAAACACCGGACGGGCTGGCGCGCATGGCGCACGTACTCGATGCGGAACCCGACATCGGGGCCATTTCCTTCGAAGTCCGCAGGCCTGACGGGCACCTGATGTGGCCCTTTTCGCGGCCGGCCGCCGCGTGGCGGGAGCGCCGCTTCGACACAATCCGCGTGGACGGCTGTTCCTTCGCCACCCGGCGCGACCTGTTCGAACGCATCGGGGGATTCGCCGAACATTTTTCCCCCTACGGCGCGGAAGACCAGTACTACGCCTATCAGGTCGTCGGGGCGGGATTCCGCGTCGTGTACTTTCCGGAGGTGAAAATCGTCCACGCCTTCACCCCGCGCGCCCGCCAGGGCCGCCAATTCGCGATGCACGTTCGCAACATGCTCTGGATGCCGCTCGAGCTTTTCCCTTTTCCGGACGCGCTGCTGCGCGCGGGGGTCCAGGGCTGGCAGCTCTGGCGGGAGGGCCGCGAGCAGGGCCAGGGCCGGGCCTGCCGGGAAGGATTGCGAGACGCGCTGGCCGGATTCCGCTGGCGCCGGAGACATCCGCTGCCCCGCCCCGCCTGGCGGCGGCTGCGCGCCTTGATCCGGGCCGACAAGACGGAGATGCGTAAATGAATTTCCGGACCGCGCTTTCCTTCACGGGATTCTATGCGCGCCTGCTCGCGCCGGCCGCGGCGGGTCTGCTCGCGCGGATCGCCGGTCTCTTTGGCGCGCGCGCGCGCCGCGCGGCGGACAAGGCCGGCCTGGCGCTATGCAACCCGCTGTTCCGCCCGGTATTCGATCCGCGCCAGTTCCTTTCCGTGGAAAACTTTTCGCGCGGCCAGGACATCAGCGATTTCTTCACCCTGGCCCGGCGGCTCGGCATCTACGACGACTGGTTCGCGGGGCGGCGCATCCTCGACGTGGGCTGCGGATCCGGCACGTTCGCGCTGGCGGTGGCGGCGCGTGGCGCGGCCGGGGTGGACGGCATTGACATTGATGAACCGCGCATCCCGTATGCACGGCGCGAGGCGGCCCGTCAGGGTCTCGCCCACGCACGCTTTGAGATCATGTCGGTGTACGACCTGCGGTTTCCGGCGGATTCCTACGATCGCGTCATTTCCCACACGGTGTTTGAGCACCTGCCGGATCTCCCCGGGGCCCTCGCGGAAATGTATCGGGTGCTCAAACCCGGCGGGGAGGCGTACATCACCCACGATTCTTTCCGCAGCCGGTATGGCGCGCATGTCGGCCACTTCGTCCGGGTCCCCTGGCCCTGCCTGTTTTTCAGCGAAGCAGGAGTCGAGGCGTTCTGGGAGCGGGAGCGCCGCCGCTACCTGGCCCGGCGCCGGATGGGCCCGGAGGCCGGCGAGCTCGACCTGTTGGCCGGCGGGTTGCACAGCCTGAACAAGTTGACGGTGGCCGAGGTCGAACGCCAGGTGCGGGCCTCGCCGTTCGAGGTGGCCGCGCGGGCCGCGTACGGCGACGAGAAGGCCCTGCTGGCATGCGCGCCCGTGTTGCGGCGCTGGCCGCGCGTTTACGAATATCTGCGCGGATCCATCGCCGTGCGCCTGCGCAAGCCCGCCGCAGGAGGCCCCGCATAAGGCTTGACCCGGACGGGGTTGCGCCGATGAAATGCGCCCTGCATGAACCGCCCCGCCAAACCCGAGCTCGGATTGGTCATTCCCTGCTTCAACGAGGCCCAGGTGCTCCCCCGCCTGGTTGCCGAGTTGGAGTCGTTTATCGCCCTCTCGGAAGTGCCCTGCCGGGTGCTCTTCGTGGACGATGGGAGCCGGGACGACACGCGCCGGATGCTGGATGAAGCCTGTGCCCGGCAGCCCGCGTTCGCCTGCCTCTCGTTTTCCCGGAACTTCGGCCACCAGACCGCGGTGAGCGCGGGCCTGCGCTACATCCGGGGCGACCTCGTCGCGGTGCTGGATGCCGACCTGCAGGATCCCCCGGCCGTCGTCCTGCGGATGATTGACCAGTGGCGCGCCGGTTTCGACGTGGTGTACGGCGTTCGGACCAACCGCAAGGAAGGCCGGCTGCTGCGCGGCGCCTACGCGCTGTTCTACCGCTTGCTCAAGCGGATGGCCAATATTGATATCCCGCTGGATGCCGGCGATTTTTCACTGATGGACCGGCGCGTGGTTGATTTCATCAACGCGATGCCGGAACACAACCGCTTCGTGCGCGGATTGCGCGGCTGGGTCGGGTTCCGGCAGACGGGCCTGCCCTACGAACGGGCCGCCCGCCAGGCCGGCGAACCGAAGTACAATTTGCGGCGGCTCATGAAACTGGCGCTGGATGGCTTCATTTCTTTTTCGACCGTCCCCCTGCGCCTGGCGACATGGATCGGGGTGCTGACCTCCGGCCTCGGCTTCCTGCTCGCGCTATGGGCCGTCGGCAGCGCGTTTTTCCTGCAGAAGGTGCCGCCGGGCTGGGCCTCCCTCGCCGTGATGCTGCTCTTCTTCGGCGGCATCCAGCTGATCGTGCTGGGCATCATCGGCGAATACGTCGGCCGCATTTTCGAGGAAGTGAAGAACCGGCCCCACTACCTGGTCGCCGGTTCGTCCGGCTGGGTTCAAACAGGCGTGCACCAGGCGTGAAACAGGATTTCGCGAACGATTACGAGCGCTTCGAGCGGGAGCACTGGTGGTTTCTCGCGCGGCGCCTGATCCTTCGCTCGCTGATCCGGCGCATGGACTGGCCGACCGCGCCGGCGATCCTCGAAATCGGCGTCGGCAGCGGGGAGAATCTCTACGCGCTCTATCCGCCGGATGCCCGCCTGGTCGGCATCGAGCCGGATCCCGTCTCGGCGGAGCGCGCGCGCGGCAAGGGCCCCGTGCCGGTTCATATCGCGACGGTCGAATCGCTCCCGGCGGACATCCCCGACGGCGCGCTGGACGGCATCACTATGTTCGACGTGCTCGAACACACGCGCGACGACCGCGTCGCGCTGGCCAACGTGGCGCGCAAACTCAAGCCCGGCGCGCGGCTGGTCCTCTCGGTCCCGGCCTACATGTTCCTGTGGGGGCAGCAGGACGAGGTGAGCCTGCATTTCCGCCGGTACACGCGCCCGACGCTGCGCGCCGCGCTGCGCGAAAGCGGGTTCGAGATCGTGCGCTGCTGCTACTTCAACACGCTGCTCTTCCCCGCCATCGCGGGCTTCCGCCTGCTCGCCCGGCTGCGCCCGCCGAAGAAGCTCGGGTCCGGGAGCGATTTCGAATACAGCGCCGGCCCCGTCAATCGCGTGATGTATCACCTGTTCGCGTTCGAACGCCACCTGCTGCGCCTGTTCAACCTGCCGTTCGGCATTTCGGTGTATGCCGAGGCGCGCTGGAGGGGATCGCCATGAGCGCCGCCCGCCGCGCCGGCCTCGCGCTGTACCTGCCGTGTCTCGTCCTCCTCCTGTTTTCGCGCTACGCCGCGGCGCCGGTCACGGATTTCCTCGGCGACGACTGGCCGATCCTCGACCGATCCCGCACGTTCGAATCGTTCGCCGCCTCCGCCGCCACCGCCCGGGGCGAGCCCGACCGGCCGCTCGGCGCGAGCCTTCTCTTCTCGGTCTTCCGCGCGATCGGCGACCGGCCGGCGCTCTTCACGCTGCACAACATCGTCCACCACGCCGTCATCCTCCTCCTGTTCCTCCTCTGCGTGAACCAGTTGACGGGAAACCGCCGGGCCACGGCGATCGCCGGAGTGGTGTTTGCGCTGCTCCCGCATCCGGCCGACCTCTACAACTGGGCGACCGTGGCGATCTACCTTCCGGCGTTTATCGCCTATGTGGGCGCGGCGGCGGCCTGGATCCGGTACGCGCGGGGCGGCGCCTTCGGCTGGGCGCCGCTTTCCGGCATCCTGATGCTCCTGGGATCGGCGACGTTCGAGGCCGGGTTCGCGCTGCCGCTCGCCTTCCTGGCGCTGGTGCGCCGCGACCGGCCGGCGCGGGATTTGGGCGCGCTGGCCTTCCCCTGCGCCGGCGCGGGCCTGTATCTGGCCTGGCGGTTCACGCGGGGATTCGGCGCCGCGCCGGGCGTGCTGTATGAATCGCGTGCGCCGTCCGTGGACCTCTCCTACCTGGCCTGGAATGCCAAGGAGTTTTTCAGCGGCTGGATGGGCGAGAATTTGTTGACCACGATCACACAGGGGCTTTCCGGGTTCGCGACGCTGCCGAAGTGGGAGTGGCGCGGTTTATTTGTCGCGGCGCTCGGGGCGGCCCTGCTCGTCGGGTGGACACTCGCCCGGAAACCGCCGGCGACCCCAATCCCGCGGGGCGCGAAGCACACCGCGCTGCGCTTCGCCGGTCTGTGGTTCCTGGCGACTGCGCTGCCCTGCATTGTTTCCTGGCAGGCGGGCCGGCTTCATTTTCTCCCCGGCATGGCCGTCGCCATGGCCGCGGGGGTGCTCCTGGCCGATCGGGATCCGCGCGCGTGGGTCCCCGCCTTTTCCCTCGCAACGGCGCTGTTGCTGCTGGCGAATCTCGGTTCCGCCCAGCTCTGGCAGGACTGCGGGCGATTCCACCGGCGGCTGTACCGGGCAATCCAGGACACCCGACCCCTCTGGCACGACGCCGAAGTCGTCCTTTTCACGTCTGATTCGCTGCGGCGCCGGCTCACGCCGGGCATCCTCGCGCCCGACGCCGTCGCCGCGCACGCGTGGAGCAAATACGGAAGCGCGGATCTCATCCGAGGCACCGCGCCCGGCATCATGGTGCGGATGGCCTCGGGAAATCCACGCGCGCCGTTCGGCATCCTGGATATGGAATCCGGCGCGCGATGGGAGGGCGATACGCTCCACTGGCACGATCGGTGGAATCCGGCCCGGCCCCATGCCACCCCGCGGAACAAGGTGCACACGGTGGATATTCTCGAGGCCGTGACCCGGGGCGCACACGACTAGCCGCGCCGGATGACAACGAAACGCCCATCCGACCCCGCCGGGCTGCGCGAGGTGCTGATGATCCGGCACGTCTTCGCCCATCACTCCAGACTAGGCGGTTCGGGGGTCCTGTGCGACTACCTCAAAGGCGTGGAAATGCGCGCGGACGACTGGCCCTGGGGCGCGGCGCCCGAGGGATCGCGGCGCTGGAAGGCCGGGCGCCGGATCTTCGATCTGGGCATCCTCGCGCGCGCGAACGCCTACCGCCTGATCCACTTCATCCATGCCGAGTTCCATCCGCGCACCACCTTCCATCTGCTGCGCCGGCTCGCGCCGCGAACGCGCCTGCTGGCCACCATCCACCTCCCGCTCGATTATTATTCGCTGGAGAATACGCTGCGCGCCTATCGCGAGCTGCACGGCATCATTGCGCTCGCGCGCTGGCAGGTGGAGCAGGTCCAGTCGCTGCTGCCCGAGGTCAAGGCCTGGTGGGTCCCCTGCGGGTTCGACATGGACCACGAATTCCGCCCGGCCGCGGTCCCGGACGACGGCGTCTTCCGGGTGGTCACCATCGGCAGCAACTACCGCGACTGGCCGATGACCGAGGCCATTCTGGACCAGGCCGCCGCGCGGCATCCCGCCTGGCGCTTTCACCTGGTGGGGCTGCCCGCGCGCCGCCGCGAGTCCTACGCGGCGCGGCCGAATGTCGTGATCGAACCGCGACTCGACGAGGCCGCGTATTTCGCTTTGATCGCGCGCTGCCGGACGCTGTTGCTGCCGCTGAATTTCGCCACGAACAACACCGCCGTGCTGGAGGCCTACAGCGTCGGGACCCCCACCCTGTGCAGCGACCTGCCGGCCATCCACGATTACGCGGTCAGCACCACGCGGACGTTCCGGGATGCGGAGTCGGCGCTCGCATCCCTCGTGGAGCGCGCCGCATGGTCCCCGGCGCAGCGGGCCCAGGCCCGCGCGGTCACGCGCGAGGAGGGAAGAAAATTCGACTGGCGCAACGTGGCCCGGATGGTATCCACTGTGTACCGGGAACTACTGGATGTCGCCTGATCGCAACATCGCGTGCCGGCACTATCGCGGCGACCGGCCCTGCCGGTGGAACAAGGCCGATGGATCGCAATGCCCCTCCTGCGCCCACGCCGAGCCGATCGGGCTGCGCGTCCTGATCGTGAAGCTCGATGCGATCGGCGATGTCTTGCGCAGCACCGTCATCCTGCCCAAATTGAAGTCGGCGCACCCCGACAGCCACATCACATGGCTGACCCGCGCCGCCTCCGCGCCGCTGCTCTCCGGCAACCCGCACGTGGATGAGGTCTGGTTGCTGGATGACGCCGGGACGCAGGCGCGCCTGGCCGTCCAGGAGTGGGACCTGGTCATCAACCTCGACAATGCATTCACCAGCAGCGCGCTGGCGGCGCAGGCCCGCGCGCCGCGCAAGATCGGGTATGTGCTCTCGCCCCAGGGCGCCATCACGCCCACCAACGAGGCCGCGGAGGCGTGGATCACGCTCGCATCGTTCGATCAGCGCAAGAAAGCGAATACGCGTTCCTACCAGGAGCACATGTACGCCATCTGCGGATTCCACGAACCGATTGAGCGCCCGGTGCTGGTCCTCGAGGAAAAACGGCGCGCCGCAGCCCGGGCCGCGGTGCGGGAAGGTTGGATCCAGCCGGGCGAAGTCCTCGTGGGACTCAATACGGGCGCGGGTGGACGCTGGCCGCTCAAGATGATGAGCGAGGCGCGCCAGGTGGAGCTGGTGCACCGCCTGTTGGAAGACCCGGGGCGGAAGATCCTGCTGTTGGGAGGTCCGGGCGAAGGCGAACGGAACGAACGGCTGGCGGCCGCGCTCGTGTCAGAGCGGGTGCGGGATGCCGGCTGCGAGCACAGCCTGCTGGATTTCGCCGCGCGGGTGGATCAATGCGACGCGCTGATTTGCGGCGATACCCTGGCGCTGCACATCGCCACGGCCAGGGGCGTCCCTACCGTGGTCGTGTTCTGCCCCACCAGCATCGCGGAGATCCACGCGTACGACGGGCTTCTGGCAAAGCTGCGCCCCGACGACTGCGCCTGCTTCTGCGGCTACAACCGCGATTGCCCTTGGGGCAAGGATTGTATCAATACAATCTCGCTGCCCGCGATTGCGCTGGAGCTGGATAAGCAATTGGGAAAAGCGCGTTAATCGTGGACATCCGAAGCGGTTGCCACGGAATAATATGACCCCACTTTTTGTGATATGGGTACAATGCGTCACGACGGGAGGGGAGTCCTTGAGGCCGCGAATAGCCCTGCTCCCTGCCGCGCTGAAATAGCCCGCGGCGGCGCATAATTATGAGAGGAATTGATTTTCATCGCCTGGCTTTGATTCTGACGATTGTTTGCTTCATGCAGGTTCCAGCCGCATCCGCCGTCGACTCGGATGGGGATGGTGTGGAGGATTCGGCGGACAACTGCCCCTATGCCTACAATCCCGGGCAGGAGGATACCGACGGGGACGGATTCG
>CAYMCD010000001.1:20458-36455 GCA_964388845.1 uncultured Verrucomicrobiota bacterium | reverse complement strand
ATCCCTGCGACAATTGCATGTTCGTTGCGAATGCCGCGCAAGAGGACATGGATTTAGACGATGTTGGAGATGTGTGCGATAACTGCCCGGATTTATTCAATACAGGACAAACGGATATCGATTCGGATGGCCTGGGCAATCCCTGCGATCCCGATATGGATGGCGATGGCCTGCCAAACGAATGGGAAATCCTATTCGCACTCGATCCCGGCAGCACCAATTCGGTGCACGGCGCAACCGGCGATCCTGACTTCGATATGTATTCAAACTGGGAAGAATTCGTCGCGGACACGCAACCGAATAATTATACATCCTTACTGTTGATCACATCATTTGAACTGGGCGACACCAATAGGATCGGCGCGCCGACAGTAACGGGCCGTGTGTACAGCCTGGAGTATCTGCTGGAGAGCGACTGGTTCGAATCGCCCGGTCAAACAAACCGTCCCGGGACGGGATCGGAACTCATTTTCGAAGACGTGCCCGCGCTAAACACCAGGAGCTATCGATTACGCGTGGGCAAGCAGGAATAGAATCGGGAAGCGTGCAGCAAGGTCGGGAGGCCTATTCGAGGCGCCGCCGCTTGAACGTTTCCTGAAATCGACCCAGGATCAGTTCGAGCCGGGCTTCACCGGCATCCTCCACGGCAAAGAGATTGCCGGTGGACCGTTCATCGGTTTCACGCGTCCCAAACCGATAGAACCCCCGCCATTCGGGCAGAGTGCCATAGTCGGGAATCGGCGCCGATTCGGAAACCCAGACACGGTAACCCTGCTGTTCGAGGTAGCCGGCCATGTCCTGCATCCGGTAGCCCAACGGAACCGATTTGTGATTGTCGAATTCGCAGAGGATCAGGCGCGGTTGCATTCGCTGCCACGGGACGCCTTTGAGTACAAAAAGATCGTAGCCCTCGGTGTCGATCTTGAGGAAATCAAGATCCTGCCGGCCGGGAAACAGATCCGCCAGGGTGCGAATTTCCACTGTGAACCCGGGCCGGTGGCTGGCATCGAACGGGGTCAAGCTTCCCAATCCCGAGGAGACTGAACTGGTGAAAAATGTCACACCATCCTGGGGCTTGTCGGAGATCGCATAGGGCCAGACCGTGACCGACGGATAGTTCGCCGTCCACCGCTCAAGGATGGCGCGGTTACCCGGATTCGGCTCGCAGGCCCACACCCGCCATCCATCCCCCGCAAATATCTTCAGGGCGCTGCCATGCGCCGCGCCGACATCAATCATCGTATGCGAACGCGCCACTCCTTGCAGGATGTGGTACGCGATAACCGATTCGTTGATTCCGCGCAGGCGCGCCAGCGAAATCCAGCGCCGCAGGCCCGCCGGCAACCAACGCTTGGTCCGATTATAGAAATCGGACGCGGTCACACGCCGCCAGCTCCCCTGGCCCTGTTCGCATAGACCATCGCGCCGTCGGTTTCAACATGGAACCCCCGGTCGCGGAGCCAACCCGCCAGGCCGTCGCGAGTGGTGTCTATATCCGCGTGCACCTCCATCACAATGCGCCGGATCCGACGCAGCATCGCGTCGCCCATACCGTGGAGGATTTCCACCTCCGCGCCCTCGCAATCAATTTTCAGGTAGTCAACGGCGTCAATCCCGCGCTCGTCGAGAACATCCTCCAGCCGGACGGTCTCCACCTCGAAGCGCGACGCACCGGCCGCCCGCGGGTACAGCGAATGACCGCCGGTGTTGAAGGCGCTCGCGAAGAATTCATGGCGGCCCGCGGTCGCCGCCACCGCGCGGTTCAGGACCGCCACATGGTCAAATGCGTTTTGCAGGCGGTTTTGATCGAGCAGTCGGAAATTGTCCGGATGCGGCTCGAACGAAATCACGCGGCCGCGCGCGGCCGCGCGCGCCGCGTAGGTGGTAAAGATGCCGATTTGCGCGCCGATATCCACCACGGTGTCGGTCGGCGCGAGTTCGAAGCCCGGGCGGGCGTATTCGTTCCACACCATGATCTCGCGGACGATGCGGAAATCGGATGTGCCGGGCCGGAGCGTCAGACGAAGCCCGTTGCGGAGACGGAAGGTCGCCGGCTGCCGCGGGTCGCGAAGGTGGCGCCACACGAAAGCCGGCCAGTTGCGGAACAACCGCACCGCCACCGCAACATTTGTGAGGCGCGAACGCCAACCGCCTGCTTCAATCATACGCGCCCTTCGACCGGTTTGAGGTTGCTGATGGTGAACCGCCGCTTTCCGCTTGCCAGTGTCGGAATCCCGGCCACCCGCTCCACGGCCAGGGTGGCGCCGGGCCCGAGCAGCGGCTCGATCTTGCGCCGCCAGGCGGCTTCCTGGTCCGGGCGAATCGCGTCCGCCACGACACGAAGAACATAGCGCTGCAGGTCCTCCTGCACAAATTGGAATTCCCGGACATTCGCCGCGCCGTACAGAACATGCGTGAAGAACTCGCCGTGGATCAGGCTCCCGGCTGCGGTGCGGATGGTGTCCGACTGGCGGCCGGCGATCCGGGCCAGGCGGCGCGTTGTGCGGCCGCAACGGCACGCGCCCGCGCTCCAGACCGCGAGGTCTCCGGTGTCGTACCGGATGAGGGGCATCGCGCGGTTGGCGAGGTAAGTGATCAGCAGCGGACCGGGCTCGTCGAAGGGACGGGGGCTGTCAATCTCGACCACGAAATCATGCTCGTTGATGTGCAGCCCCTGGTGCGCCTCGCATTCGGCCGCGATCGCGCCGGCCTCGCGGTTGCCGTATCGGTCGAACACCGGTTTCCCAAACACGCCCTCCACGCGCTCGCGGGCCGCCGGCGTCAGCATCTCGGCCGAACTGACCAGACTGGTGATTGGATAATTGGGGGATTTGGGGATTAGATGATTCGTTGATTGGGGGATTGGGGGATTAGGGAATTGGAGCAGTTTGGCGAGGTGGCGGGCGTACACGTCGAGCGAGCCGGCATAGGCCACGAGCAGGTGGGGCCGGAAGCGCGTCATGGCGCGATGGAAGGCCGCCATCTCCCCGTCTCCCATCGCGAATGCGTTGTACCACCGCATATTGTCGAGCCACCAGCGCAGATGCAGCCGCCAATCGTGAAAGGCGGCCTTGCTGTCGCGATCCGAGCCCCAGAGCATCGCGATCCGGTACCCGGGTTTCCAACCCGCGAGGCCGTTGGCCCACATCAGCGAAGCCTCGCGCGCCTGCTGGGTCGCGCGGTCCACCTTGAATGTCAGCGGCGTGCCCGTGGACCCGCCAGTATGGTCATCGGTCAGGCCCGCTGCATCAGCTGCGACAAATGCCGCGGGTTCAGCCTGCAATACCGATCGCCGCAACACCGGCAAGCGGGCGAGCGCCGCCATCGCATCCGGCGCGGAAAGGGGGCTATTTGGAGCCAGGTCGCGATAATACGGAACGTGCCGCTGCGCATGCTGGAGTAGATCGCTCAGCGCCCGGAGGCAACGATCCTCGCGCAGCGACGGAGCATAAAAGTCTGTTCGCGCCAGGGACTCATACCGCGCCAGCACAGCGTGACGATGACCCTCGCGTCGATCAATCAGCTTTTGACTCAACCACCTGGAAAGGATCGGGTGCATTCCGTCGCCGCGCGGCCTTACGGGCGCCGGTCGCGCACGAGTTCCTCGTGTAGCATATCACGGAGCAGCAGGGACAGCTTTTGCGCGCCGCGGTCATTCACATGATGCCCGTCGTTGAAGTCTTCATCGCTGAACGCCGGATGGCGGTCCAGGTCCCACCAGACAAAGCGTTCGCCCAAATACGCCCGCGCGGTTTGGATCGTTTGCTCGAAAGTCGCCCGCCAAACCGGTCCGGCATTCGCGGTATAGTGCTCATCGTGGGGCAGTGTAAACAAAAGGACGGGCACCCGGCGGGACTCAAGCAAAGTGAGAATATCCACCAGCGCCGTCCGGTTTCGCTCCGCGGAAAACGGTGAAAGCACCGATTCATGGGCCCGAATTTTGGCCAACCCGTTGACGGCGGCGTAAACGCGCCCCGTATAGACTTCGAAGCCTGGCCCTTTGAGCACGCGCTCCGCTGTCGGGCGTCGCACCCAGGCCCACGGCGTCAGGCGCGTCGAAAAGAATATCGGAGCCACAGCCGGGTGCTCAATGAGCGCCTGGCGGATTTTCGGCCAGCCCTTGAGCGGCAACGCCGAACGGGGAACTCCATAATCGTACACATCCCGGAAATCCCGGCGGGCGAGGCCCAGGTTGGAGATGCAGATGTTGTCCACTTCCAGCAGCACGGCCTCCAAAGCCGTTAGAGCGGGCCAATGCTGGCGCAGGATCAGCAACATCGTTTCATAATCCGCGCCAGCCGTCGCGATATTGACCGCGTTTGTCCATACCACTCCCGGATCCACTCCGCACAGCACATGGGAGGTTCCGATCGCCAGCAGGCGCGTCTCCGGCCCCAGCGCAGCCGCTGCGCGCAGATGGCTGTTATCCCCGTCTCGAACGGGGTCCATTGTGCCCAGCGCCCACACCGCCGCCCAGGTCGCGACTCCGATCGCAAGGGCCAGCGCAAGGGGCCTGAAAGGACGCCCGAAAGTTGAGGCGGGATCAGAATTGGAAATAGATGAACGCATAGCGCTCCATGGATCCGGATGCCACGATGGCGAACACGAACAGGCTGTAGATCGCATAACGAATGGGCGCAGGCCAACCTTTGACCGCCAGCATGTCACCGCGTCGCTCCTGCGCGAATTCAATCAGCAGAAGGGGGGTTGCAAACAGAACGAGGCTGACCAGCGCCAATTTTCCGCTCCACTGCCAATCCAGGAACAGATGGTGAAGAAGGGGCACGGTGTCGCTCATCATGTTGACTCTGAACAGGAGCCACCCGAACAGCGTGGCGCCAAAGAAAATCAGGCCGGCGACCACGCGAAACGCGAGATGGCGGGCGACAAGCCGCTTCAGGCCCTGTTCCAGATTCCGGTATCCGATCAGCAATGCGCCGTGGTACGCGCCCCATGCGACAAAGTGCCATGCGGCGCCGTGCCAGAGACCGCCCAGCAGCATCGTCAGCATCAGGTTGCGCGCGGTGTTGAACGAAGTGCCCCGATTCCCGCCCATGGGGATATACAGGTAATCCCGCAGCCAGGTGGACAGACTGATGTGCCAGCGCTGCCAGAAATCGCTCGGGCTGATGGCGAAGTATGGCATCCGGAAGTTAAGCATGAGATCAAAGCCCATCATACGACTGACTCCGCGCGCAATATCGGAATAGCCCGAGAAATCCCCGTATATCTGGAATGCAAAACACAACAGCCCCGCCAGCACACCCATCCCTCCGGTGCCACCGGGATCGTTGAAGATCTCATTGGCGAAGGGGGCCAGGTTGTCGGCCATCACAACCTTCTTGTAGTAGCCCAGCAAGACAAGCCACGCCCCTTCGCGTACGCCCGCGAAGGTAATGACACGCTTTCGCTCAACCTGCCCGAGCAGGTGCGTTGCGCGTTCGATGGGACCCGCCACCAGCTGCGGGAAGAACGACACAAAAAGCAGATAGTTGAGGTAATTCCGGGTCGGAGCCAGCTGCCCTCGGTAGACATCGATGGAGTAACTCATCGTCTGGAACGTGTAGAACGAAATGCCCACCGGCAGCACGATATGCAGGGTCGGCCAGGAGGCTTCCAGGCCCATGCCGGACAGCAGGACGCGAAGGCTTTCCGCAAAGAATCCCAGGTACTTGAACACGCCCAGGATGCCCATGTTGACTGCCAGGCTGATGGAAAGCCATATCTTGCGGGATCGGCCCCGGGCCGCGGCGATGCGGGGCGCCACCAGAAAATCCAGGGTGGAGGAAAACCAGATCAGGATGAGAAATCGCCAATCCCATGCGCCGTAAAACACATAGCTGGCCGCCAGCAGCCATAGATTTTGCGCACGGTGCGGCAGGCGCGCGTAGAAGCCGTACACGATCAGGAAGAATGCAACAAAGATGAACGAGTTAAACAACATGGCGTTCAGGCGCGCGATTCGACGAGCGAGACATACAATCGGTATAACCGATCTGCGCTGGCCGACCATCCGAAATCTCGTTGCACGCGAGCCCGGTTCCAGGCTCCCATCCGGCGTCGCAGGTCTGGATCACGGATCAGTCGAAGCAGGGCGTCGGCAAAACACGCTGCGTCATCGATCGGAGTGACATACCCGCCGGGGGCTTCCAGAATTTCGGATTTCGGATTTCCGGTCTCGGATTTCTCATCGGCCCTGCCGATGAGTGTCGGTACCCACTCCGTCGCGGTTACGACCAAGGGCAGCGCCGTCGCCATCGCCTCAAGGGCGACGAAGGAAAAGGACTCGTAATCGCTGGAGACCACTGCGATGTCGGACGCTGCATAAAGATCCGCCACCCGGTTAAAAGGCATCTCACCGAGAAAAGACACCCGGTCCGCCACGCCCGCCGCAGCGCAGCGCGCCCGGATGTCGCCCTCCAGCGGCCCGCTTCCCGCCAGCACCAGCCTCGCCTTGGGCTCAACGGCCCGCACTTGCCGGAAAGCGTCGATCAGCATCGCGTGATTCTTAACTGCTTGGAAACGGGCGACCGATACGATGAGGTAGTCGTCCGCCAGCCAGCCCTGCTCGGCGCGAATATTCGCTGTGTGAGGGCGAAAGAGTGCTGTATCAACACCATTCGGGATGTCGTGGCAATCCGGCCGCAAACCGGCACGCACCGTTTTCATGGAGGTGCCGCTGGCAATCACCGCATCCGCCCGCTGCAGGGCGCCGTGCGGATCGTGGAAATCGGGCGCGGTGAGACGCATGATGATGGGGGGATTGGAGGATTGGAGTGATGGAGTGTTGGAGTGTTGGGCCGAAAGGCGCTTCCACTCGCGCACGACGGTGACGAGTTCGCAGACCTGGATGACATCGAACTGGTCGCGGCGCTTCCAGGCCCATCGGGCGGCGGCTTTCTCGAAGAGGACAAAGTCCGCCCATCGCACACGCCAGCCGCCTCGAACCTTGTCCCATGGGAACCATCCAAGATAGGGCGTCCTAATCTGATAATTCGAAATCCGAAATCCGGAATCAGAACTACCCTCCGGCCACCACTCCGCCGGACCCAACCTCGCGCGGCCCAGCACTGGAAGGCCGGTCAGAAACGACACCTCGCAGCCGAGTTGGGCCAGATGGCGAGCTATCTCTAGATCAAAGGTCTCGCCGCCGCCACGCACCATGGCGGCCATGCGGTTGATAAACAGAATGCGCATGGGGTGTTTCGTCATTCGTCATTCGTCATTCGTCATTCGATCACACTTGTTTGCCTCGCCCGCCCCACCCTCCATCCGGTAGGGCGCGGCATCCCGACGCGCCGCTTTCACTCTCCGGCGGGTCCGGAGGCCCCGCCCTACCTTCCGTCAGGTAGGGCATCCCTGACGCGCCGCGTTTCATCCCAACAACAGCTGCTTCAGGGTTTCGCCAACGACGGGGAGGCTGAACTGGCGCTCACATTTCGCGCGGGCCGCATGACTCCACCCGGCGCGCAAGGAGTCGTCCGCCAGGACCCGGCGGATCGCCTCCGCCAACGCATCGCGATCCGCGGGTGGCACGCAGAGTCCACACCCCTCAACCAGAACCGGCAGGTCGGACACCCGCGACGCGATGACCGGCTTGGCCATGGCGAGGGCTTCGAAGATTTTGATGGGCATTTGCGATTGGGCGAGCGGCGTGTCGAGCAGCGGCAGCACCACAAGATCGGCCAGGTCCAGATAATGAGCCATCCGTTTGTGCACGGCGGCATTGAGGCCCGCCGGATCTTGCATCGGGGCCCCGGCCACATGAATCCAGCGACCGAGCCGGGGATCGCGCATCAGCGCGTCGAGATGCTCTGTCACCGGTCCGGCGACCAACAACCGCACGGCATCGTCCCCCAGCCGCTCCAACGCCTCCGGTATGATTTCGATGCCCTTGTGGGGGCGGACGACGCCGCCGAAGACGATCAGCCGTTTCCCCTCCAGTCCTAGTTCACGCTTCAGGGCAGCGACCTCCGCGCCGGGCTGAGGCATAAATTTATCCGTGTCGACGCCCATCGCAATCACATGCCCGCCGAATTTCCGTTGCAGGAAGGAGGTGGTAGACAGCACGACATCCGCTTCGGGAATGCGGGCCTCGACCGCGGGATAATGACTGTCCTCCAGCGGATGATGCCATTGGGCAAGACGCCGGCGGCGCAACGCATCCGTGGAAAGGCCATCGAGGATGGCTCCATCCCACTCATCGAGCAAAACCGCGACCTTCGCCCCTCGCCGGCGACCGGCGCGCAAGGCGACGGGCACGGTATTGCGGAACGCCTTGATGGCCACCACCACATCGCCGGAGATGGCCTTCTCCAGTCGGCGTGATTCCCACCAGAAATCAGGCAGCCGATAGAGCCGCGGACAGGATATCGGTTTGAAATCGAAATCCGCGCGATACATCGAATTCACGCCGCGGCCAAAATCCGGCCCGACAATCTCGATTTCTGCCGCTCCGCGCAATGCCTGCGCCATGCGCAGCGCCGCGCCTACGGACGGCGCGCCAATGTCGGGGACGATAAAACTGATTCGTTTGGACATCGTGCGTAATCCGGCGGGTCAGGGACTCCCCACCCTACCTGTTTATAACCGCGCGGGCGGCTTCGCGGCCGGCGGCGTAGGCCTCGTTTGACCACAGGTATTTCCATCGGCCGTAGAGTCCGGCGGTGCGGACGCCCTGCCCTTCCAACCAGCCGGCAATCCGTTCCACCGCCGACGCCCGGCCCAACAACGGAATGGGGTACGCGTGCGGCACGAAGATCTCGTCGGCTGCCTCCACGTCAACTCCGGGATCGAAATCCATCAAGGCGCCCAGGTCGGACAGGGCTTTTCGCTTCAACGGGGCAACATCCATCGCTTCGTCGTCGCGCCGGAAGATTTCGCACTGGAGGGCCGTACAACCCGGCGGGCAGCCGAGCGGGGTGATGTTGCTCATCACCTTGACCCGAGCCACGTCCATTTCACGGTTGTAGATGTAAAACCAATGGTGCGGGACCAATGCGGGTTTGCGAACCAGGATATTGACCACCAGCAATTTTGTATGACGCAACTGCAGGGCCAATCCCCTGATTTCTTCCGGCACGTTCCGAATGGCGGCGACAAGGTCCGGCAACGGGATCGTGCTGATCAGCCGGCCGTACTCTGCGGTCCTCCCGTCAGCGAATCGCATGCGTTTTCGTTCCGGATCGAGTTCCGTCAGCCGGGCGCCGGTGCGGATGTCCTGCCCCTCCGCCATCGGCTTGAAAAACGAGAAAAATCCGCCCCGCTCGGGATAATGAAACGTCGAGAACACCGATTGCTTCTCATCCAGCGGCGCGATGGCCCCTTGGATGATGCGCTGCAACTGGGCCGGCAGCAGCCGGCCCGCGAGCCAGTCGGTGTCCATCTCCTCCATGGGCGTGCGCCAATATTTGTCGGTGTACTCCCGGTAAAACTGTTCGGCGATGAAATCGCCGTAATGGGCGCGGACCCACTCCGCATAGTGCGCCGGCTTCCCCTCCCGATTCGCCGCCTGCGCGGCGACCAGGTCGCCGAGCGCCCGGATGCGCAGTTCCGGCGGCAGTTCGCGCAGGTGGTTCTGCACCGGGTAGGTGATCCAATGGCCCCGCCAATAATTGGACACGCGGCTCTGGGGCACCGTGACGACCCGGCCCGCGTTTGCAAACAGGCGTTTGAGCCACGCCTCGTCCTTCGCGTGGCAGATGTGCGCGCCCTCGTCATAGTACACGCCATGCTGCTCATGTGAGCACGCATGGCCGCCGGGATGATCCTTTGCTTCGAAGAGGATCGCGCCGGGCAGTTCCGACGCCGCGCCCAAGCCGGTGAGGCCGGCGCCGAGTATGGTGGGAGATTGCATGTACGGAGATTCCAAAACGCTTTTCAAAATGTATATCCGGCCTTGCCCCTCACGCCCCTACCCGCTTACGCCCACACCTAACCGCCCGTCTCTTCGCAGGCGCGGCGGATACCTTCGCGCCAGCCGATGGCGGGCCGCCAGCCGAGGACCTGCTCCGCGCGCGAGCAATCGGCGATCTGCTCGTCGGGCTCGGCCGAGCGGCGCGGACGGGCGCCGAACACAAAACGGTCGCCGGCCCGGAAATGATCGGCGATCGCCTGCAACAAGTCGCGCGCGCGCACCGGGTCCCGGCTTCCCAGATTCAGCGCGACGGGGCCGGCGACCGGTCTCTCGAGACCCCGCGCAATCGCATCCACCACGTCGTCCACATAGACGAAATCGCGCACCTGCAGGCCGTCGGAAAATTCGGCGCGCTGGCCCTCCTGCGCCTGGCGGATCGCGTAGGGCACGAGCATGCTGCCCGCCTGGCCCGGCCCATATATGATGAAGGGGCGCAACCAGAGCAGTCCGATCCCGCACTGGCGCGACCAGGAGCCGGCCATCTCGAAGGTCGCGCGCTTCGCCCACCCGTAGGGCGAAAGCGGCTCGAGCGGCAGGGCCTCCTCGTCCATGACCCCGCCGCGCGCGCCGAATTCCTGAGCGGACCCCGGCGCAATTACATACGTCAATCCGCGGTCGCGCCACGCGTCGAGCAAGCCGGCCAGCGCGCTGACCTGCTCCGATTGAACGCGATAGGACGTTTCGCGCTGCCGCAAATCCCAGGCGAGGTGAACCAGGACGAACGGTCCCACCGGCTCGCATTCGGGCGGGATCAGCGTGGCGGGATCCACAAGGTCCGACACGTGGTATTGCACCCCCGGAATGGATTGGGCCAGCGCCGCCGGCCGGCGATCCACCGCCAGCACATGGCGCCCTTCCGCGGCGAGCCGGCGCACCAGGTGCCGGCCCAAAAAACCCTGAGCCCCTGTGACGACGATCCTCATGGCGATCCTCCGAAAAGCGGTTGCCGCGCTGCGTCCAAATCCCTTACCCTATAACCCCTTTATGAACAAGGTATTGATGATCCTGACGAGCCATCGGCTCGATTGTTTCAAACTGGCCATTGACATGCTTGTGCAGGGCGGTTCCATCGCCCGGTTCGACATTGTGGCCGTGTTGTGCAGCGGCGTCGAAGGACGCCATCGCCGATATGTCGAGTCCCTGGCCGGCCGATATCCGGACACCCGGTGGGAAATCATCAACGGCCCCCGCGGCAGGGGAAAACCGATATCCGACCTTCAGAACGAGTGCGTGCGCCGGCATCCCCATGCCCTCTATTTCAAACTGGATGAGGATACATTCGTATCGAGTGACTGGGACATCGAGATCGTCAAGGCGTACGAACAATTCAAGTCCGACGAACGGCTATCCTTGATCACCGCCACGGTCACCAACAATCAACGGGGGTCCTACTACCTGCTCAATCTATTCGCCGAGCTGGGCACACTGTTCACAAACACGTTCCAGAAGCCCATCGTGGCCGAACGCATGGGACCCGTCTGGTTGTCCCCGCAGTGCGCCGCTTTCATGATACGGCGATTTCTCAGCCTGGAGGCGGGCAATCGTGAAATCCGGGCGCGCAATCGCACGGCGTTCGAGACGTTCAGCCATCCGTTCAGCATCAACTGCATCTGCTACGATTACCGGCACTGGCTCGAAATAGGCGGTGTTCCCGAACAGGACGAAAACGGCTGGGGCGAATGGATCCCGAAAAACGGAAAAATCATCGTGCTCGCCCGCAACGCGCTTGTGCACCACTACAGCTTCTTCGTCCAGCAGGACTGGCTCGACCGATCCGCCCTGCTGGAGGAACTGCGCGAGGCCAACGTCCCGGGCCGTCTGAATCCGGTCCGGAAACACCTCCCGCGCGCCATCCGGGTCGCCCGCCAGATTCCCCGGGTCCTCAGGAGGCGACTCAAACCGAACGCGGCGTCCTGAAGGCGCCCCCGCCCGCGACGGGGATGCCGGCCGCCCACCGGTGAAATCGCTCGATGCACCAGACGAGCGGAATGTTGACCGCTAGCAGCAGCGGGAAAATCAGGATCGGATAACGCGGCGCGTAGATGAAGGCCTGCGCGTAGCCGAAGCACAGGAATCCGTGCGTGAGCCAGATGGGGAGCGAGAGGGCTCCGAGAAAGGCCATGATGCGCTGGGCGCGAAGTTTCCGCACGGCACAAGCCAGCGAGAACGCGGCGATCGGGGCGATGACATAATCCGTGGAGCAATTCCCCGCGGCGTGGAATCTGTACAGGAACAGGATGGCCAGCACGGCGCCGTGCCACACCAGCGGTTTCTCCGCGGCCCGCGCGGCCCACGCGGTTTCATAGAGTTTGAGGCGCGCGAACAGGATGCCCACGAGGAACGGCGACTGCCAGAGGAAGAAGGAGCCCGGCAGCGCGCCCGCCCACATGCGCGTCTGGATGCCGATGCCCGCGAGGGCCAGGGCCCCGATCAGCAAAGGTTCCCGCACCGACAGCCTGTAGAGCAGGGGAAAAAGCAGGAGCAGCGGGATGTACACGCTGACGAACCACCACGCGACATCGTACCCGTTGTTGTAATTGATGTAGCCGGCCAGGTTCATCAGGAACAGGGGTAGATCCGGCGCGAAGCGGCCCTCCCGGAGGACCAGGAGCCCGTAGGGCGTGCAGATCGCAAAATAGAGCCAGTACGAGGTGTAGAATCGCCTCAATCGCGATAACGTGACACGCCAGAGCGGCTTCGGTTCGGCTTCCGCGCTGACGGTCATGCCGTAGCCGGACAGGAACAGATAAAGAGCGACGCAAATCTTCCCGAACTGTCCGACATAGTAGGCGAGATTGAAAGGCAGCAGGGTCTCGTACGGGAAATACTGGGGAAATCCGAACAGATGGTGCCAGACCATCAGGAGAATCGCCACGCCCTTGACCGCCTGGGTGTCGCGCGGCGAAAAAAGGCGGGTATCGCTATGGATTGCGCCGCCCATTGACCAGGCCGGGTTGGTGAAGGGTCGGTTCCATTTCCGGGCCGGCGCGCGAGGCCAGCCGCTCTATGCATTCGTAGCCTTGCGCGAACGAATGATCCTGGTTCGCCACTTCATATTTCCAGGCGCCGAACCGGCCCCGGCTGTAGATGTCTTTCTCTTCGAACGCGCGCAGCATCGGATCCACGACGGCATCCCGGCCGAGGAACGGCGTCGGATATCCCATGTCCAATCGCCTGTGCACGACGGAACAGATGGCGCCGCGGTCCGGAATCAAGCCGTCCTCCTCCAGGGCCAGCAGTGTCTCCTCCACCAGGCTGTCCTGCCTCACGGGTTTGACGGGACTTTCAGCGGTTTCCGTCATCAGCGACCATTGCTCGCCCGGGCGCGGCGCGTTCTGCGGACTGTAATTGGTGAACACCGTCACCCGGTAGTACGGACTGTTAGGGTCCGGGAAGTACATCCAGCATTTTGTTTTCAACAGCTCCGGGGTGGGTCCACGCAGGCCAACGCCCACCACGTTCGTGGCCGAATAGCGAAGCTCTTCGGCGCATTCAGGCCGAACCGGGCCCGGCGCCGACTGGATCAGGCGGTTGAGCGGCATGGTGGAGACCAGGTGCCGGTAGCGCCACCGTCCCCCGCCCCGCAACCGCACTTCCCGCCGCCCGACATCCACCGACTCGACGGCGGCGTTCATATGAATCCGCCCGGCCGGGAGGCCCCGGCCGATGGCATCCCACACGGCGCCCGTGCCGCCCTGCTTGGGAAACCGGAACACGCGGTTCGGGCCCCAGGAAATTTCATCCTGCCCGGTGCAGATGGACTTCAGCACGCCGCCCAGTTTCGGCACCGCCACGCGTTCGCCGATCCAGTGATAATCCATAGCCGGCGGGGGGTACGCCCACACCTTGAAGTTGTAGGGATACATGAAGAGTTCCGTGATCCCCGGCCCGAAAGTCGCCAGCATCCACTCCTCGAAGTTGGCCGGAGTCACGGTCCCCCGGGCCGCGCGCGCCGAGGCCTCCAGCAAGCCCTCCACACACGCCCATCGGTCCTCCGGATCCAGGCGGTGCAGGTTGTTCTGGAACGGATACGGGACAAACCGCTTTTTGATCCACACCCAGCTTTCGCGCTGGTGCGTGTACCACCCGTCCGCGCCGAGCGCGGCGTCCATATAGCGGTCAAAGGTGTCGTAGTGTGAGAATTGAACGTGCCCGCCGCAATCCCACGTGAAGCCCTGGTCGTCCTTGAACGAATGCGCCAGGCCGCCGAACCGGGAGTCGGCTTCGAGCAGCGCCCAATCCAGCCCTTTTTCCTGGCAGCGCGTAGCCGCGCCGAGCCCGGTGGGGCC
The DNA here is from genome assembly GCA_964388845.1 of uncultured Verrucomicrobiota bacterium. GTDB lineage: Bacteria > Verrucomicrobiota > Kiritimatiellia > CAIVKH01 > CAIVKH01 > JAMLJG01. The sequence continues at coordinate 22,250 of CAYMCD010000001.1, read as the reverse complement.
GGCCCCGATGATCAGAAACTCAATATGGTCTTGCGACATGCTCAATTTCCAGAGAGCGGATTGGATTGCCGTGGGCCGGTCATGGGGTCGGCGGCTCCTGCCCGTGGTCCGCGAACCACTTCCGCGGGAACGAGCGATCCAGCGCGTCCTTTTCACGATAGGTTCGCTTTGTTTTCCAGAGCAGAGCGGGAGAGGCAGCTGGGATGCGTACGTCACGAATCACGCGCCACTCGATCTCACTCTCCGCGTCTTGATAGCGAATCCCGCAGGCCGCGGCCATCAGGTCAACGGTCACTTCATCGTTCACGCGAACCACCGAGTAATCCGCAGCATCCGTGTCCAGAACGTCCCGGCTGGCTCCGTCGGGCAGGCATTCTAATGCCTTTTTGACGCGAGCGACGTTTTCCGGACGGCTGTCTACCAAGCGGTCAACATCGTCTGTCAGGCGCGCCAGTCCGTGCTCGAAGATAGCGAAGCCGCCGATCACGACGTATTTCGCCCCGAGCTCATTCAGGCTGTGGCAGATCAGCAGCAGGTCATCAACCGTCGGCGGTCGGGTGATCGGCGTCCCCCCATCGCCATTCGTCACCATGCGTTCGCCTCGTCGTGCGTGCGATATCGAACCACGCCCTTCCTGCGACCGACTTTTCCCTCCCCCATTTCGCGACCAAACTGAAAGAACGCAGCGCCGGTTTCGAGGTTGAGCACCGGTTTCCTGCGTCGGCCGACGATCTTGCGCGGCACATCGTCCCACTGCTCGGACGTCTCTCGGATGCGCTTGTCCATCGCTAAAGACTACGGGGTTTCCCAAATCGATTCAAGCGACCGGCTTCATACGTCCGGCCCGCGGTAGCAGCGCGCCGCGCAGCCACCACGCCGCGAGGTCCATGCGATGCGGCGCAACGCGCCATCCCTGCGCAGCCGACCAACGACAGCGCGCGCCGTCCCCCTGTCCCGCCCAGTACCGCGCATTTGTCGCGCAGGCATCGAGATAGGCCCGCCTTCGGCGGGCGGCGGATATGCCCGGGTAGGCCGCGTCCGGCGCGCGCGCGACTTCGCGCAGAAACAACAGGGGTTTGGGGGTCGCCCGCCAGTTTCCGTGCGTGATGCCGGCGCTGGATTTTCGGTAAAGCGTCAGGTCCTCGGGAAGAAAGCCAATCGGATGCCGCCCCGCGATTCGCAGGAAAAAGTCGTAATCCTCCCCGGATTGTCCATAGGGCGGGTCCTCGCGGAACGGGCCGATTTCATCGAACACCGCGCGGCGGATCATCACGGAGCTGATGGTGATGAAGCAGTGCTCCAAGAGCGGTTCAACGGCCGGCCCGCTCGCCGGGATGCGGTCCTCGTGCCGGATTCCGCGCTCCGCGCCGGTCTCATCAATCACCTGCGCATAGGTATGGCACAGGAGGAACTCCGGGTGGGCGCGCATAAACGCGACCTGGCGCTCGAGCTTTTCCGGGCGCCACGCATCATCGGAATCGAGGAACGCGACCAGCGCGCCGCGCGACGCCCGGACCGCCTCGTTCCGGGTCGTCGAACAGGTGCCGGAATTCACCGCGCGGCGGATCACCCGCACGCGCGGGCCGTAAGTCGCGGCGATCTCCACCGTGCGGTCCGTTGACGCATTGTCCGCAATCACCACCTCGAAGTCCTGGAACGACTGCGCAAACACGCTGTCGAGGCAGATCCGTATGTAGTCCTCCCGATTGTACGTGCCGGTGCAGATGCTGACGAGGGGCATGGGGTGGGGGAAGTAGGGATGGGGGATTGGAGAGTGGGGGGAGAGAGGATA
>CAYMCD010000001.1:0-20448 GCA_964388845.1 uncultured Verrucomicrobiota bacterium | reverse complement strand
ATGACGCTGACCTGAGGTTTCTCCGACCCTGACCTGTTGCCATTTAATTCGACCGGGGCCGCGGTGGGGCTGGGGGTTGGGTATTTTGGTTGGGGGGATTGGAGATTGGGGGGAGAGAGGATAGAAACGGACATGGCCAATGAGCTGGCCGTTGTGCGTGATCGGAACCGACGCGTGCGGCCGGCCGGCCAGCGGGCCGAGATCGTGTTCCCGGATTTCAGCCTCCGGGGTGACCAGAGCGGCCACGACGTCCGCGCCCGCCGCGACAAAATCCGCCAGATTGGACATCGTGAGGGTGCGGGCCTCCAGGCTCCAACCGAGCCGGTCCGCAGAGTAGAGGATGCGCGGATCGCTCCACCCGGTGCTGCGCCCGTGGGTCACCGACACCACCAGATCGTCCGGCCGCGTATGGGCGGCGATCGCCTCGCCCGCGCGCACGCGCTGCCAGTCAACCATGAACGATGGCGCGCCCTTGTCGAGGTAGGGTCCGCGCGCGAGCCCGTCGCGGACGCCCGCCGCGAGCAGGACCAGCGCCAGCGAGAGGGTCACAGCCGGACGCCATCCGAAATGGCGCTCCGCGAATTCGACGCCGCGCCGAAGTCCGCGCGCGGCGAGGAAGGCGGCCGGCGCGATCAGGGGTATGCTGTAATATTCGTGCCCGCCGATGACCATCGGGAAGATCAGGAGGACATAGAACCCGGCGCCGGCGAGCCAGACCCACGCGCTCCACTCCGGACCGGCGCCACGCCCCTCCGCCGTCTCGCGTCGGCGCGGCCACAATCCCATCAGGGCGAGCAGCACGCCGGCCGGCGTCAAAATCATGAAGATCATTCTCTTCGCGATCAGCCTCCAGCCCTCCCAGTCGGCGCGATCCTGCAGATGACCGAAGAAGCGGCCGGCGCTGCTCTCCGCGGTCCATTTCATGGGATAGACCAGGGATTCCTCGAAGGGGGCCTCCTGCGCGATCCGATGTTCGTTGAACCAGATCGCTGCCATCAGCGGCAGCACCAGTACGCCTGCCAAACCAATGAAGCGGCCGAATGTCCGCTTGTCGCGATCCACCAGCCACCACCAACCGGGCAGCAGTCCGAGATAGAAACAATACGGGGCTTTCATCAGAAATGCCCCCATCCCCCCCATCACGCCAACACTCCACCACCCCACCCCGCCCGACTTCACGAATCGCAGCAGCGCATAAAGAAAGAGGTGGCTGAAGAACAGGATGCTGAAATCGGGATGCACCATGCGTGAAACCGCGATCGAGAGCGGGGCCGCGCAATAGAACACGGTGGCCCACCACGCGAGCGTCGCTCCCGCGAGCAGGCGGATCGCCAGGAACAACAGCCATGCGCTGCCCGCGAAATACAGCAGCGTGACCGCGCGCGCCGCCGGCAGAGACTCGCGCCCGGCCGCCTTGTAGACCCAGGCGACGGTCGCGGGATAGATCGGGAACTCCGCGGCCTTCACGTCGTTCGTCCCCCGGTACGGCGCCTTGGGATTAAGCAGGTCCGGCGGCGACTCCGACATCATCCGGCGCGCCATATAAGCCGTGTCCGTCTGCCGCCACATCGGTTCGTCGAGCGGCCCATCCAGATGCAGCAAGCGGAGGGCCAGCACGGCGCCGAGCATCGCGAGTGCCAGGTATCGTTCCTGCGGTTTCATCAACTGCTTTTCGGTTTCGTTGATCGGCTGGCCAACTCCTGGAACAAGGCGCGATACGGCTCGGCCCTTCGCGGCCAGTCGAATCGCTCGGCCCACGCGCGCGTGAGCGGACGCAGGGCTTCGAGGCCCGCGCGGTCGGTGGCGATGCCGCGTACGCGTTCCGCCCATTCGTCGCTGCGTTTGTCGTCCATCACCACGTTGCAGGAGGGATCCACATACTCCGGAATCCCTCCGATCCGGTTGACCATCACCGGGGTCCCGCAGGCCATCGCCTCCAACACCGCGTTGTTCGCCGTGCAATCGAGCATGGGCATAAACAACAGGTCGGCCCGCCGGTATTCCTCGCGAAGTCCCTCGTCGTCCAGCCGGGGCAGCAGCGTGACGTTGCGCGCGCCGGCATAGTGCGATTGCTGGTCGGCGGAGGTCAGGACGCGAAGCTCAGCGACGCCGGGCGGCAGCGCCTGCATCACGGCGGAGGCAAACGCGTGGTCGCGCTCGGTTTTCCCCACCAACAGCATGCGCAGCCGCTCCGCGGTCGGGGCGCGGACCGCCGGACAGAAATATCCGGCGCAAACGCCGTGGAGAAGCACGTGCAGGCGATCCGCAGGCACCCCCCGATCGAGGAACCAGGGCCGCTGCGATTCGGACATCAACGTCACGGCATCCAACTCATCGAGACGGCGGACCCCGCCCAACACCCGCTCCGCCCGGCGCGCGGAAACGTGGAAGGTCGCGACGACAAAGCCGCCCCTGCGGCGGATGGCATCGAGATAATGCGGCGGCGTGAAATCCGCGAACACATAATGGGCAATCGAAGGGCCCGCGCGCGGCAGGGCGCGCACCACACGCCATTCATCCGCCACCGGCCACGGGGCGAACCATTCGCTGCCGGACCAGCGCTGCCCCCAGCGGCGCACCAGCTGCCCCAGACGCCAGCTCCTCCGCTGGATGCGCTCCCACACCACGTCGTAATAAAGCGCGCGGGCGCCCAACGCCTCGGCCAGCGGCGCCATCCCGCTCCGGGCCGATAGGCTCGCGTGATGGAACAGATAACTGATGATGGGAGGAGTGCCGGTCATGCATCCACGCCGTCTGGTTCCCACGGGTCAGCGACGGAAGATTCGACGCGCCAGCAAACCCGGAATGCGACGGAGGCTCGCCCGCAACCCAAGGTTCAACGCCAGGCTGTCTTCGTCAATCAAGGTCAGACAGTTGGCCCGCGGCGCGCGCGCCAGGTCCGAGGCGCGGGCATCCTTCTCGAGGAAATCACGGCGCGCGTAGAGGTGCAGGTTTTGACGGTAGTAGATCGCCACCCGCTCGTCGTGCCAGATTTGCGGACGCAACGGATCGAGCGCCTCGTACCCGCGCGCGGCGTAGGCATCCTTCCAGTAGCGATGCCAACGGGGATTCGTGTGCGCCGTTCCGTGCTGGCCGGGAATCGCGGCGGAAAACAGCAGGACCGGCGCGAGGGAGGCCATGAAGTCTGCGAATCGTTCCGACGCGGAAGGCGGCAGGTGTTCGGCCACTTCAACGGATACCGCAAGGTCGAAGGTCCGATCCACCGCGGGCGGCGAGGCCAGCTCGGTGGGGCGGAAGCGATCCGCCGGGAAGCGCAAGCGCGCCCGGTCCACGTAGTCGCCGTCCAGCCCCATGACGTCGTGGATGCCGGCGTCGCAGAATGCGGACAGCCAGTAGCCCTGCCCGCACCCCACATCCACCACGCTCCGCGGGCGATAGAGGCCCAGGACCATGGGAACGACGACCCGCGCCGAGCGCAGCGAGGCGTCCTGGAACGAGGCGTAATAATCGTTGCTGTACGGTGTGTCTTCAGACTTCATGGCGCGCGCCTTCCGTTTGCTGGATCGTTTCAAGCAGGTCCGAAACCGCGCTCCGCACGGCATCGGTCGGGATCTTCTTCATGCATGCGCCGTCCTGCAGGCAGACCGCCCGCGGATGCCACGGCACACAGCCGGGACAGCCGCCGACGGCGCGCAGAAATCTGTGCCGGGATCCGCGCGGGGCCCATTTCGCCGGACTTGTCGGCCCGAACAGCGAGACGGTCGGGGTGCCCACCGCCGCCGCCAGGTGCAAGCCGCCGCTGTCGCTGCCCATCCAGAGTCGCGCGCCCGCGATGACAGCCGCGAGTTCATCCAGCGAAGTCTGGCCGGCCAACACCGCGCACGGGGAACGCATCACGGCGCGGACGCGCCGGCACAGATCCGTCTCCGCGGCCGTGCCTGCGAGGACAACCGACAAGCCCATCAGGTGAAGTTCGTCGGCCACGTTCGCCCAGCGATCGAGGGGCCATTGCTTGCCCGGCCAGCCCGCGCCGGGCGCGATCACCGCATACGGCGCGCCCCGCGCCACGCCCGCGCGGGCCAGCAACGCCGCGCCGCGCTCGGTTTCCCCGTCCGTCACAGTGTAGGCGAGCGTCGCCGAGCATCCGCCAATCCCCAGCGGCGCGGCGAGGGCCAGCAGGTCCTCCGCCTCGTACACGTCGCGGCGGGCCGGCACAAGGTCCTGCCGCCCGGCAACACGATACAGGTCGCCGGCCGGCGGGCGGCCCAGCCACCACGTCGGCCGGACCGCGCGCCCGACAAACAACGTCGTCAGGTCGGCATTCGCCGTCGAAACAAACACATCGCACCCGGCCCGGTCCCGGCCCCATTGAATTTGTTCGCGCAGCCCCGGGCCGCGCGCGCCGCGCCGATATTGGAACCAGCTCGGCGAGAACACCTCGATCCGGTCGGCCGCCTTGTAACGTCCCGCCAGCGCGGCGGACCAGGACCCCACCACCCACGTGATGTGTGCCCTCGGACGGACGGAACGAAGCGCGCCCAGGAGCGGCGCCGCATGGAGGATGTCCCCCAGATGGCCGGGCGTCTGGACCACGATCCGCGCCGTCTCGGGGAAGTCCGGGGCCACGGCTCTCGGTTCGGGCGTCGTTTCCAGCAATCTCACATTCCGCCACAACGCCGCGGCGGACTCGTACTGAAGCGGCGTCCACCAGGTCTCCCGGATCGGGCGCAGACCGCGGCGACGGAGTTGGGAGCGCCGCGCCTCATCGGATGTCGGGCACACGATTCCGCACAGGAGTCCCTCCACCCGGTCGCGCATCGCGCCCATCGCGCGCACTAAGGCCTCCCGCCCCTTTCACGGGCCCATGCGCAAATGGCATCGGCCAGCACCCCGGCCAGCACCCGGTTGCCCGCCACGGAGGGGTGCGGATCATCGGCGGAGAGCGGCCAGGCCGACTCCGGATCGGCGATGCCCCGCTCCGCGCAATACTCGCGCCACCGGGATCCCAGTTCGACGAAATCGAACCCCAGCTGCTGGATGAGCGCCTTCACGTCTGCCGGCACGACGTCATGCGACATAATCAGGACATCGAATCCCTCGCCATGCGCGAGGGAAGCCAGTTCGCTCATCGCGCCTCGATAGGCATCCCATCCCACCAACTCGCGATACGCGTCGGGGACCCGCGCGGGATCGCTCTCGAACCGGGATTCGTCCCCGCCCCGGGGCGCATTGATCAGCGCATCCATGGATTGGTGGTTCCGGCGAAAGAGCAGATTGCCGACCCATGAGACGGCGAGCGTGTTTCGCGCGGGCTCCGGCCGCTGGATGAAATTGGGCAGGTCGAGGTCATTCCACACGAAACTGACGACCACGAGGTCGGGGTCATACGGGAGCGCCCTCTCACGAAAGGTCTCCACCTCCATGACGGTGTTGTAGCCCGGCACGCCGAAATTCATGAGCTCGAACCGGACCCCCGCCGGGCAATCGGCCAGCATCCCTTCCGCCTGCCGCAGGAAGGATTCCGGCTCCTCGACCCCCCATCCGAACATCACGGAATCGCCGAGGCCTGCAACACGGAATGTGCCCGGCGGTTTGGCCCGGGGCCGGTCCTGATCCCGGAATCCGTCGGCGTTGATCGAAACGCGCTTGTCCATGAACGTAAACCGGCTGCCCGGCATGAATTCATAGATGCGCTTGCGGTTGGGGGACAGGCGCAGCGCCGTCCCCCACGAGGCCGACTGGGCGATGTTCGTCAGCGTGTTGATGCCGGTCCCCGCGCGAAGCTCGTGGAAGCCCCGCTTGGGAAGAAGGCGCAGCGCGATCTCCAGAGCGACCAAACAGACCACGATGGAAACGAGCATGAGCGCGATCCGCGACATGACGTTTCGGCGCGCCCATCGGTCGGGCAGGATCAGGACCGCCGCCACACCCGACGCCGTCAGCAACATGATGAGGTTCGCGTGATAACGCAGGGAAAACAGGAAGTCCGGCAGGAAGAAGGCGGCGAGGAGCAACAGCAATGCGTACGCCGCGACGGCCGGGAGCGAGACCAGCAGACGCAGGCGCTGCAGGCCGCGATCCGCGCGCGGGGGCGCCGCGGCGGCCGCCAGCAGCCGGAACCCGATAAACAGGGCGACCGCGATCGTCGCGGCCCGTTCCGGGGAATACCGGCCGAGCACCGACGCATCGGCGGATTTCGAAAGGGCCAACGCCGCGGCGAGGAGCAGGACCCACAGCGCGCACGCGCGGAGCAGATGGACAGGATTCATGAAGGAGGGACCGCTATCGTTGGAATCCAGGCGCGGTCAGTCTTTGACGACGACATAGCGGTAGCTTTGCCACAAGGGACCGGCGCTTCGATCGTCGGAAGCCTCAACAATGCGCCCGCCGTGTTGCGCGAGCAGCGCGCGGACTTCGTCCTGGCCGACGCCGTGCATCGGGATGATGGGGCGGTTGCTCGCGATTTTCAGCCGGTAGGTCCACTTGAGTTTGAGGGCGTGGAGGGCCTCGCGCGCCTTCCAATACGCCGAAGACAGCGCCGCCCGCGTCCCTCTTCTCGGCGCCGGAACGCTTGTGGAGCGCGGCGCCCCCTCGCTGAACCGGTGACTCGTCAATTGAAAGAACAACACGCCTCCAGGCTTCAGAATCCGCATGAATTCCGCCAGGTAGACCTTGCTGTAGATCGGCTCGATATGCTGCAATGTGATGGACGAATTGACAAAATCGAAGGAACTTTCCGCGAATCGCTTTAGGTCCGCCGCGTCGTTCAGGACAAATTCGCATTTGTCGCCCTGCCGGTTAAGCCCGCGCGCCCGCTCAATCATGGACGGGGAGATGTCCACACCGGTCACCTTCGAGAAGTGGGCGGCAAGGGCCTGCGTCAAGCGGCCGACACCGCAGCCGAAATCCAGCGCCGTGCCGCGCCCCGGCGTCAGACCCAGACGCTCGACATCGCTGATCACCCCCGCGACCTCCGCGACACCCGTGGCGTAGAACTCCGCGACGTCCCACTTGTTGCCCTTCTTGTCGGGGTCGCTGAGCACGGCCCAGAACGGGTCGAGCTTCCCCATCTTGTCCCAGTTGCGCTTCATGTCGCGCACGTCGAGCGGTACGGGTGTCATGTGTGTTCGCTCCTCAACTTCCGTTCGTTTCTACAGCGCGTTTTGCTTTGCGCAGCGACATCCCCGACCGCGATGAGGCCGTTGATGACCCGCGGTCATGGCAGGATCGTTCAAACTTGAGCCTTCTCGAATCGCCGCGCGTACCCGGCGGCGATCATGCGCCAATCGTAATGCGCACGCAGGAGCTCGCGGGACGACCGGGCGCGGGCATCAAGGGCGACGCGATCGGCGTCCAGCTCCAGCAGCAGCGCGCCGACCTGTTCCGATATCGTTTCCAACGGTAGCTCCGGCAGCAAATCCCCTAGCATCTCGTATCCGCGACGGCCTGCCGTCGTTGCGAGCACCGGCTTCCCATGGGCTATGTAGTCTGCCACTTTCAGACTGCTACCGCTGTCGTACCCGGCGATCGGCGCAAGGCAGAAATCGGCCATCGCCAGCAGTGCATCCTTGCGCGCCTCACTCAAACGTCCGCAGAAGACCACGTTCGGCGGGTAGCTGTCCAGGCCGCCGCCCGCAGCGTCCATGCCGATGATCGCAAAGGTCGCCCCGGAATGATGCGGTGCAACCTGCTGCGCGATAAACTGGACGGCTTTCACATTGGGCGGATACGAAGGAATGCCCATGAACACCGCGAGAGGCCGGTCATATTCGCAGCATTGCTGAAGTTCACGCGCCTCGCTCGGCGGCATGAAGGTGGATTCGTCAACCCATACGCCGTTCGGGATCAGCTGGAGTTTGCCGGCAAGCGCCGCCCCCTGCTCCTTCTCGAGGGCCGCGGCATCGGATTGCGAGCACATGCCCACGACGAACGCATGAGCGCACGTGTCGCGTTCGAGGCGCGCCTGCAGCGACCGCACCCCGTCCCGGTCCGGCGCGTCGCCCGCGAGTCGCTGCGTGAAGAAGCTGTTCACCTCGGGCACGTCATAGACCAGCCGCGTGGACGCCCGGTCCTGCATCCACAGATCAACCAGATAAGGTTGGTTCAGGATGCAGAGGGACGCCTCCCGCGCGAGGCTGCGGAACCAGTACCGAAGCACCGTCAGGGTCGCGAGGTGACGCGCGAGGCCCAGCGGCGGCGCCGCATTTCCAAATCGCTTCGCATCTTTCGCCGTGCGCTGCACGTACTCGGCGCTCAACGGCGCGCAATACAAGTTGATGCCGGGCGCGTACGGAATGACCTCCGGCGCGCGGTTCGGGCCGACGACCGTAAGCACATCAATATCGTACTCCGAGCTCAACGCGCGGGCGATGCCGAAGATGCGCGCCGTGCCCCCGTTGACGGACAAACCGTCGAAAGGCGCCACATAAAGAAGCCGTTGGAGTTTTGCCGCCCGGCGGAAACGCGCGGCGTCCTGCGCGCAGGCCTGCCGGCGCAATAACGCCAGCAGGCTTTCATTATAAGCATCCTGCGGCGCCAGCACGGTGTCGCGCAGCGCGCGGCGCGCCCTGGCCGTCACACCCGATTCCGTTGTAGACGCGAGGACGGAGGACTCGGCGAGGTCCTTGAGTTCCAGAATGGTCTCCAGGGGACGTTCCCGGGGAATCGCCGACAGCACGGCCACCGCCCGATCCAGCGCACGGAACAACAGTTCCCCGCTTTCCACCGATGATCCCCTTTTCTGTTCCGTCTTCATGCGGCTCCGGCCTGGCTTGAGGCAAAGACATCCTCGTACGCCTGCGCCTGCGCGGCCAGCGAATAGATGCGAAGTGCGCGATCCCGGCACCGCGCCTGCCGGTCGTCGATGGCCGTCGCAGAATCCGTCAACGCGCGGGTCAACGCGTCGCGCCACGCGGTCCCATCACCGGGAGCCGCCAGCCAGCCCGTCTCGCCTTCAACCACCGCATCCGGAATCCCGCCCACCCTGGAACCCAGCACCGGAACGCCACACGCCAGCGCCTCCAGCATGACATTCGGCAGGTTGTCCGCCAAACTGGGCACGGCCACGAGATCGGCCGCGGCGTAGACGGCGCGCAACAACCGATCGTCGCACACCGGTCCCAGAAGCGTGGACCTCCCGCGCAACTCCGTTCGCGCCCCTCCCTCGTCGCGCCCCACCAGCAGCAGGTGCGGCGGCTCGGCCGCCGGCATGGCCCCGAGGAGGGTGGCCAGGCCCTTTCGCGGATCCCACAGGCGGTAGGATACAAACGCCACCACGGCTCGCGCCTCATTAAAATCCCAGAGCTCACGAGCGGCGCGCCGATCCAACGGACGGAACAGATCGGTATCAACTCCGTACGGAATGTTCACAATCCGCTGTTCCGATCCCGCGATGCGACGGGCCGCGTCCGCCATCCACCGGGAAGGCGCGATCCACACCAGGCGCGCTCCCAACGCGCGCAGGCCGGCGCCTTCCGGCGAGTCGGCGCCGCGGCCTAGTTGCACTTCCCCTTCCGACGCCTCAAAGTCGGCATCCCCGGTCAGCGGCCAAAGATCGTGCAGCGTCCACGCAACGGGCGCGATTTCCGCCAGCAGGGGAATATCCGCGCGCGACAAGCCCGGCACGGTCCACCGGTTGAAGCCGTGTACGTTGATGACATCCGGGCGAAAGCGTCGCAACAAGTTGAGCAGGGACCTTACATTGCGACGGCGCTCACACGCCAGCCACCAGGGATTTCGATCGGCGCGCGCGCACGAGGCCAGCGCCTGCGCCACGCCGCGCATGCGACCCGGATCCGTGAATTGAACGACGGCGGCTGCGGATGATTCCCGGTGTTCGACAAAGCGCTGCACGGTGAGTCCGGATCTTTGCGCCAATCCGCACCCCAGTCGGTGCATGGCCGTGCCCGCCCCGCCGGAGCGCTCGTAGCTGCCCACCAGGGCGATCCGCATCAGGCGTCTCCCAGCGGCTTGCGGGCCAACACGCGATAGGCCGAGGCGATGCTTTCCACCCGCATGCGCGATGTTCTCGTTTTATGACGAAGCCAGGGAAACAGAACCCACCGCAGCGCGCGATAGCGCCACGAAGACGACGCATTGAGCCATCGGTCAGCGATCCAGGCCAGCGTATGGTAGACCGAGTGCATGGCCTCCACGCGCTCGACCTCGAATCCATGATCGCGCACCAACTTCTGGATCCCGTCCTTCGTGTACCGCTGGAAATCGGTCGGATCGAGGTGCTCGGGCTGCAGGAACGGGATGCACAGGTACAGGTAGGCGCCCGGTTTGGCGACGCGAGCGAATTCCTGCATCACCGCGCGCGGGTCCTCCACGTGCTCCAGGACCGCATTGCAGATGATGGCGTCAAAGAAGCCGTCTTCAACCGGGATCTTGGCCAGCGGACTCCAGATGTGGATATTCTCATTGTGAATGCCGTGCGGGATGTCCTGGTTGTACAACCGCCCGTCCACGAGATGAGAGAGATCGCGGTTGCCCGCCCCGGCATTCAGGACATTGCCGCGGAAATAGCGGTGGTAGTCGCCGATTTCATCCTCAAGGCCCGGCCATACGATCGGCGACCGTTCGAGCCTGCGAATAAGTGCGCGCATTATGGTTTCTCCCGCCCCGCGCCCAGCGCACCCGCACGCAATTCGGATGCGAGAAGGCCCGCGCATGCCGGCCAGGAATTTTCCGCATAGGCGTTTTCGATGCCCTCCCAATCCGCATCCGAAAAGCGGGGTTTCCGCAGCGCGCGCAGAATGGCCTGAAGCAGCGCCTCCGGATGTGGCGAATAAAACTCCATCGCGGTCTTAAGGCCGGCGGGGACGTTGGCATGGATGTGCGGGAGATCCAGTTCGATGGCCCTTGCACCGTGCGCGGGAAAGCGGAACGGCAACAGCGAAATATTCGTAAACGAGCACGACACGCCGACGGCGGACTCCCGGCACAACTGGCGGATGGCCGATTCCGGGATCACGCCGAGACTGCGGCAGGGAAAACCAACATCCGCATAGCCGTTGTCCGCCGAGCCAAAAAATACGATCTCCAGGTCGGGATGCTCCGCCGCCAGCACGGGCTGCAACCGCCGGGCGGCCTCAATCAGCAAAGGCGCGCCGCGATGCAGCTTTTGCGGTTGCAGATAGATCGCCACGTACCGGCGTCGCGTCGTTGTGGTTCGATCCGGCGCATCGGTCATGGGAAACGGCAGGGCGTGGGCGCGCGCGCCCGGGTGCAGCGAACGTATATGCTGTGCCAACCATGGCCCCAGCGTCAAAATGTCCAGGGGAAGATCGCAGGCCGATTTCGCAAAATGCGCGATCAAGCCCGCGGGATGAAACATCGCGTCGTAATCCTGGGCGAAAAAGATGCGGCGTGCGGCCGGCACGCCGAGGCAGCGATAGGCCGCGGTCCAGACCCCCGCAATCAAAATTTCCGGCGGCTCATCGATCTGAAAGAGGATCTGATCGTCCCGCAGGCCCGGCTCCACAAACCGGAGTGACTGCACGATGGTTTCCCGTGTCTGCCGGGATTCGATGCAGTACTGGACATCAAATTGATGATTTCGCCGGAGGGTCTCTCCCAAGTGGACCAGGTCGGACATGCCGCCGGAACCCGCATGGACCCAGTCGAACACGAAGACAATCCGGCCCTTCACAAAGGATGGGCAGGACGCCACGTCGCGTTGTCGAAAGGCATCGAAATCAACCGGCGGAGCGACGACCTCCCGGGGCACGAGCGTGCCCGAGCGCCGGCGCCAGGCGCGAAGCATGCGCGAAGCGGCAAATTGTAAGCGCAGCGACATCAGCCGATCATTTTATGGCCGCCAGCATGACGCGTTTGAGCTGCTGGAATCCCCATGTATCGGCGATGCCGTCCGGCAGATCCACATACAGCACCTCGCGGAACCCCACCCAGTGCAGGAGCTCAATGGTCCAGGAAACGGAGGGATACAGGACGGGGCCGTGGATGCTGTAGCGCAGGTGCCCCGTCTTCTCGATATCGGGCCAGCAGGCGCGGTTGGCATAACCGGACGTTCCGCCCTCCAGCACGAGGACCTTGTTGGTCAGCCGGTGGAGGTTCTTAAGGAAACGCGGGTGGTCATAGACGTGGTACATCACACCCTGGGCCAGCACGACGTCGAATGTTTCCTGCAACTGTTCAAGGCCATATTCCATGTCCACGTGTCGGTACGCGCAGGACTCGGACAGGTTCAACATGCCGTGCAGAACCCGGAACTGCTCCTCGTGCTCGGGGCGGGCATCCACGCCCAGCACGCGGGCGGCACCGAGGCGCGCGGCGTGGAAACTGTAATATCCGCTGCTGCACCCGATATCCAACACGCTGCAACCGGCAAGACCCCGCGCGCCGAGACACTTTTGATAAACCGCATACAGCATGTGTTGCCGGCTGTTGAAGTGGGACTTCGCATGGCCGTCCGTGATCGTGAATCCGCCGTCCGCTTCCGCGGCCTGGAAGTACACCCGCATGCTCTCGTTCGTCGCGAACGCGCGCAGATCCGCGTGGGCCTTGAGGTCCAGGCCCGCCGGTAACGGAGTCGGGCCGGGAAACATCGGCCTGCATTTCTCCTTATAATCGGCATACGCCGACGGCCGCACGCGTTCCGTCCCGCTCTTGGCCAGCACGCCCGCGCGAACGGCCTCGGGATCCTGCTCCTGCGCGCCGCCCAAAAGTCTTTTCGCCAGTTTTCCAATCATGCCCGACCTGCCTTTCTGCCTTCCATTTCGACGTTCTTCCATTCCGCCCGCAGGATCCGTACGGCCCTCTCGTACGGGCGATCCCACGGGGAAGCGATGAAATCCTGCAATTGTTCCCGCTGGCGCTCCAGCACGAACCGGCGGCGTTCGTCCTGGCGCACGGAAGCGAACAGCGCGGCCGCCTCGTCCGCCGTTTGCGCGCAGAGAGGCAGGGCCCTCAGCGGTTCCTCCAAATCGTGGTAGGTGGGACGCGGCAGCCACGCGATCACGGGCAACTCCGCATACAGACTCATCAGGGCGGAGCCGTTCCATGTCCGCGTCAGCGCGGCCTCGCTTCGCGCCAGATCCTCCGCGAGGGACTTGCGGGCGTCGCTCCATTCCATTTCGAGTCCGCAACCCCTGATTTCGTCGCACAACAGCTGGAAGGTGGCCGCATCCACATGCCGGGGGTGGCAGCGGAGGGCCATCCTACCGCCGACCGGCTTGAGCGCGCGGGCCAGCGCCTCAAAATCCGCGCGCAATTCATCCATCGCATCCGGGTAATCGTATCCCCAGTACCCGCTGAACATGAGCAGGATGCGCCCCTGCTCCGGCGGGCGTTCCGCGCGCAAACAAGCGACCCGGGCCGCGGTTTCCTGCCCCTGCTGGGCAAGGTGCAATCCGCCGGCCGGCGCCACGGTTTCCGCGGGGCATCCGGCAACCCGCAGCCGTGCCGCGACGCGACTGCCCAACACTCCTATGCATCCGGCATCCCACGCATACCGGGCATCGAGATGAGCCTCCACTCCGTGGGGCAGCCGCACCACGGGGACCCGGCGGTGGCGCGCCCAACTCCGCACATAGGTCAACTGGTCAATGCCCGAACTCAAAACAACCAGGCGGGGGGCGGCTCGATCCAGCATCCTCTGCGCCGCAAGATATTTGAGATGGGCATCCGGATTCTGGACCGCGACCAGATAGGCCAGCGCGCCGTGCCACGGCGCATAGTCAGATTCGGGGAGCGCCGCGCGTATCGCCGGACGGAGCGCGTGCGCGAGGCGCAACCGGGCGGCGCGTTCGAGCCGGGGACGCCGCCACGCGCGGTCCGCGAAGTACCCGTAGGCATCCAGCGGGATGCGGCGCGTGCGATCCGCAAGGGCCTTGAGATGCTGGAGGCCGCTCAATTCGTCCGGCGATTTGGCCAAGCGGTCCTGTTCCGGGATCAGCCAGGTAAATGGAACCGACCCATCGTCCGCCAGCGCGCGGGCCAGGCCCGCTTGCGCGACCCAGTCGGTGACCTGCAGCCCACAGAGCAGCATCTCCCCCGGGGGCAGGTCGGACGGACACGGCGCCGGGCGGCTGAACAGACCGGGGCATTGTTCCGCGCACCACCCCAGCGCTCGATCAACGGTGTTGCGTATCCGCTGCATGGCGGTCAGCCCGTCGGGCGGCGCGTGGGCCTGGGCCAGCATATCAACATCCACGAGCTGCCTCCCGCTGAGCATGCTGCGGGCGAACGGCGGATAGAGCTGTATATCGGCGGGCGGGAGCGACCGAAGAAAGTGGCGCCAGTAGGTGAAGCCGTAGATCAATTGCAGCACCATGTACTGCTGGACGGCCCCGAGCCAGGGCTTTGATCGGGCGGCGACCGCCACGGCATGAAACGCGTTCAGGCGGACGACCGCCGACCGGTACAGGTCCGCGCGCGCATCCGGCGAGACCACGGCGCTCGGGCGGACAATCTGATCCGGTTGCACAAGCCCCCGCAGGTCATGCAGTACGCGGTAGCGCAGCGGCACATAGCGGACGGGCAGGCCGGACTCCCGCTGGACCCGGATGAAATCGGGCTCGCGGGGAAAACTCCAGAGCAGGATGTAGCGATCGTTTGGCATCCGGAATCAGCGTTGGGCCGCGGGCGCGTCGGCCCGGCTCAGCCATGCGCGGGCCAGCGCCAGATCAAACGGGGTATGCAGGCCGATGGCGCCCTGCGGATCCACCACGACGTGGCCCCGGCGCAGCGCTTTCCCGCGCAGCGTTCGGCGCAGCACCGAAAGGCGGTACGCCGTGAGACCGCCGGCGTAGCGGTACCACGTTTCCCGCTCGAGGCGCGTGAGGCGATCGCGATGGGCCAGCGGCTGCAGGCCGGAGCCGTCATGCGTGTAGAACATGCCGGTTTCCGGGCGCACGCTGACCACGGCGTCCACATCGAACAGACACATGGAATCAACCGCTTCCCCGACCTGACGGCCGGACACAAAGGGATACTCGCACGACATCATCACGCAGACATCAATGCCACGGAAGGGATTGGGGCGGGTCCGCACGAGGTGACGGACCGTCGCATCAAGCCCGACATTCAAGCGCGCCAATTCCGGGGGTCGCGGGATCACCACGACCCTGCGCCGGCGGCTGTGCCGCCGACGCAGGTACGCCAGCACGGTGGGGTCGGAGCTGGTCAGCACCACCCGGCGAATCTGCGTGGCCGACAACGCCGCCTCGACGGACCAGTCCACCACCCGGCGCTTGTCCCCCAGGAATTCGAGCGCCATCCCATGCGCGTCATCGGAAGGGCCGCGCACGGCGATCAGGGCTGCGGCGGCCAGGCGGATGCGGCGGCGCCGCACGTGTGCCCGCTTGATGGCCGCCCGGGTCGAGAGAATGCGGTCCTCGTTCCGGGAAAGGCTGGAGCCGTGCTGCCGGTAATAGAACAGGGGCAGGTTGATATTCGAGACCTTGTGGCGATGGATGAATTTGATCCACAGGTCATAGCCGTCCTGGCAGGTGAACTGTTCGTCATATCCCCCCGCCTCCCGCAAGAAGGCGCGGCGGATCATCGTGCAGGCGCCGTGGGCGGGCTGGTCGAAAACCGACACGTCGCGCGTGAAGTCGTGGCGGCGCTCCAGGCCGATGACGCGGCCGTCACGGTCCACGAGATAATAGTCCGGAAACACGAGCCCGAGGGCGGGATCCTTTTCCAACGCCGTCGAGAGGAGCTCGAGGGCGTGCGGGTCGAGATAATCGTCCGCGTCGAGGCGCATGAGGTATCGCCCCCGCGCCGCGCGCAGCGCGATGTTGTTGGTGCGGTTCAGTCCGCGCTTCTGCTGGTAGATGATGCGCGCGCGCGGTTCGGATTCGTAGGATTCGATGATTGCCCGCGAGTCATCGGTCGAGCCGTCATCAATGATGATGAGCTCGAAATCCCGCAGCGTCTGCGCCAGCACGCTGTCAATCGCCTGGCGGATGAACCGGCCATAGTTGTGATTGGTGATGTAGACGGTGACGAGGGGCGCCTTCATGCGGCCCTCCCGGCGTCCCCGTCCAGAATCGGCCACAGGATGGAGGCCTGGCGCAGAACCATCCAGCGGGGGGCCGCGACGCGGGCGATCGCGCGCGCGGCCTGCGCGGCGGACGGCAGGTCGGGCGCCCAGAGGAAGCCCATGCGCTCGGTCTCCACGCGGGAGATGCCCGGCGCGATGAGGATCGCCTTGACGCGCTGGTCGATGATGCGGCCAATGGCGACCAAAGTATAGGCAAGGAGCTTGTTGCGATAGGTCCCCTCCTCCACCGCGCGGTGGAGCGCCTCGGGGTTGCGGAAGCCGAGTCTCGCAAACTCGGGGAACTGGGGCGCCACCCCCTCGGGACACGCGGCGGGCAGGATGACGACCCCTCCATCGCGGCACACGATGTCCGCCGCGCAAACCGCCTTGATGGCCTGGCGCAGGTCAATATCGCACGGGTAGGCTTCGGCGATCACAATGTCGGCCGGATGGGGTATGGACACGCCGTAGACGGCGCGGCAGGCATCCACGCCGGCCTTGTGCGCGGCCTCCGGGTCGCCCGCGACCAGCTCGAGCACACGGCCGTCGTCGAGCATGACCACATTGACGATGAACCGCAGCCCGGCACGCCGCGCGACCGCGCACACGGCGCGGCGCATCGGGTTGTCGAACACGCCGATGATGTCCCGCATTGGGAATTGCAGCGCCATCCAGTGCGTGTTCTCGATCGTCGCCTCGCCGCAAACGCCCGGCATGATCGTCTTGCCGCCGGATGAGAAACCGACCGTGGCATGCGGCACAATGCTGCCGAGCGCGATGACGAGATCCGCCTCCGGGACAAGCCGGTTGACCACCACCGGGAACGGCAACTCATTCTGCTCCAGCGTCACCAACGAGGACGGGTCGTTCCAGGCATGGTTGACGATGCGAAAGCGGCGCACGACGTCCGGCCCGAATTTTTCAAGGATTTCGGTCTCCGTCATGTCGCGGTGCGTACCGAGGCCGATCAGGATCGTGATGGCGGAGTCCGGGACACCGGCCGCGGTCAACTCATCGGCCACCAGCGGCACCAGGCGATCCAGCGGGGTGCCGCGCGTATTGTCATCCGTGACGATCAGCACGCGGCCGCAGCCACGCGCGCATTCGTCCAGCGGCGCGCAGCCGATCGGCGCGCGGATTCGGGCGGACAATTCCGCGTCCGTCAGGCCCGCCCCCGTCGCGGGGCGGGGCCCGTAGCTCCCGATCAACGCCCCATCGGGCAGATCGAGTTCGCCATAGTCCGGTTTGTCGAGGATTACCCGCATGGGGCGATGAGCTCCTCGCTGAAGCGCTCGTCCGGCGCGATGTCGCGCAGGGCCACCCAGCCCACGATGCGGTCCGCCTGTTCAAACGGCCAGCCTCCGCCGGGCCGCTTGCCGGCAATGTCGTCGGCTGTCAGCTTTTCCCCGCGCTTGATCGCGCGCGCCGCGACCAGGCTGCGCCGGGCGCTGTTGTACGCCTTCTGCTCGGAGGCCGCGACCCCGAGCGCGCCGTCGCCCATCACGGCATCCACCGTCCGCGCCACGGCGACCAGGCGCTTCAGATCATCCGGGTTCATGGAGAAAAAATGGCCCGATCCGGTCATCGTCCGATCAAGGGTGTAATGCTTCTCGATCACCCGCGCGCCCAGCGTGATCGCCACGGAGGGAACCGCCATCGTGTCCTCCGGCTCCGAGTGGTCGGACAGCCCGAGGATCATGCCGGGATACCGCCCGGCCAGCGTGGTGATGCGGCGCAGATTCGCGTCCGGCAGCGCGGTGGGATAGCTCAACGTGCACGCCATCAGGATCAACTGCGTATTGCCGGTTTCCAGCACCAATTCCACGGCGCGGTCAATCTCATCCGGTTGCGACGCGCCGGTGGACAGGATGACCGGCTTGCCGTAGCCGGCGATCCGCCGGATCAAGCGGTGGTTGGGCACTTCGCACGAGGCGATCTTGAAGACCTCCATGCCCAGCTCGTTCAGCATGTCCGCGCTTTCCTCGTCAAAGGGCGACGAGAACGGGATGATGCCCTTTTCGCGCGCATAGTCGAAAAGCTCCCGATAGGCGTCGCGGTTGAAGCGATCCAGGCGGCGGTAGTAATCAATCTGCCGGATCGTCTCGCCGCCCCAGAACGCGACGGCCCGGTCGGTGACCAGCTTCTCCGCCTTGTAGGTCTGGAACTTGATGGAATCGGCGCCCGCCGCAACGGCCTTGTCAATCATCCGCCGTGCGAGGTCAAGATCGCACATATGGTTGCATGCGCCCTCGGCGATGATAAAGACAGGGTGTTTGCGGCCGACCGGGCGCGACCCGATGTGAATGGTATCGGTGTGGCCCGCCATCGCCTGTTTCGCCTTCAGGAAATCGAGACGCGAGTGGATGTTCGTGCAGGGATCGACGAGGACCGACGTGTAGATCGTCGGGTCGCCGCGCAGCGCAGCCTCATTGAGCAGCACAAGGCTGCCGTTTCGGGCGCCCCCGGCATCCATGGTGAAGAGGTAGTCAATTTTCTTTTTTTCCGCGTGGGCAATGGCATCGTCGAGTACGACAGATCGATCGGGATTGTCCGGCTGGATTCCCACAATCCATTCGATTCCCGAACCGCCGACCTGCCGCCAGGCATGGCGATAGACCTCCATCAACGGAACCTCTCCCCCCAGATCCGGTCCGCGCATGACGGCGGAGACGCCGAGCGATTCGGCATGGCGGGCGATGGCCGGATCGTCCGTGGAAACCACGATCTTTTCCACCCTGGCGGAGCGCCGCGCAAACGCGACGGCATGGGCGACCAGGGTTTTCCCCCCGATTTCCAGCATGTTCTTTCCGGCCAGACGCCCGGAATCCTTCTTAGCGGGAATGACGGCGATGACCATGTGGACCTCTGTTAGTTTCGCTTGACGGTGATGATGCGCGCCAACACGGCGTTGTAGCCCTGCGAGGAATGGAGGAGTTTGGCGCCCGGCGGCGAAAACTCCCGGATATCGTATACGAGCAGGAACGTATTGGGTTCGATTTCAATCATATCCGTGTAGCTCGAGGTCGCCTGCTGCTGGGGCACGACGTAGGTGGTGCGAACCCAACTCTCGCCGTTGTCCAGGCTGAAGGACACGTAGGTGCCGGGGCGGCCGGAGCTCAGGACCAACACCCCGTTCTGCAGCACCAGCATGCGCGGCTGGACGCCGCGGAGGCGTCCCAGTGAGGTTTTCCACACCTTCCGTTCCGCATCGCTCCGCGCGAACATCAGCGGCATCGAGTCCTTGATGTTCGTCCCCGCGCCGAGCCCGCCGGTCCGCATGGCGGCCAGGTAGCTTCCATCGGGCAGGCCGACCACGCACGGCTCCGTCGCGCCGTCCACGGAGCCCGGCGGCGCGTTGCGGGGCGTGGCGATCGTCGCGTAGTGCTCGAAATTGCGGCCCGCGTCCACCGACCGGTACAACTGGCTGACATCCCCGTCGCAATTGCATTCGTATTTATAGGGGACGATCGTGCCCTTGGGATTGGCGACCAGCAGCAGGCTTCCGTCCTCCATTTCAAAGCCGCGCCACATGATGCGCAGGGCCTCCCCGCCGCCCAGGGTCTTGTCAAAATCCGGGATGCGGAATCGAGACTCGAAGTACTCGACCGTGCCGTCCGGCGCGATGCGCTTTCCGATGCCGACGCCTTCCACCTTGTGATGCTTGCGGAATTCGTGCGTCAGCATCAGCACCTTTCGATCGAAGGCGTAGACGCTGCCCACCCGGGTCGTGGTCCACCCATCGAACAGGACGGGCGCGAATTGGTTGCTGTTGAATCGCCGGTACAGCGACAGCTCCTCCGGGACGCGGTCGCTGAAATACTCCGGCAAACGGCTCTCCCACGTTTTTCCCCCGTCCGTGGACACCGCGGGGGAACCGGAACAGAAAACGTTGCCGTATTCATCCTGGGTCGTGGGCGGACGGTTGGGCTGGATATTGATATTGCCCGTGTCCCCCTCGGTGGAGAAGAAGATGGCCAGCGTCCCGTCCGGCAGGCGGCGGACCTCGGGAAATCCATAGGCGCCGTGCGGCATCGGGCGATCGCTCATGGAGATGATCATCGGGGGACCCACCTCGACATCCAGTCCGGCGACCTGGGCCGCCGCCCACCCGCCGCCGGGGATGCTCTGCATACCTTCCTTGACCGCGGCGCAGCCGCCGGCCAGCGCGAGGGCACAGGCGGCGGCGGACAGGCGGACGATTCCGAGGCGGTTCCGGACGTTCATTTCATTTCCTCCAGAAGGCGTCCAGGTACCCGAGGTCATGGATCGAATGGAAATCCTCATGCCGGAAACAGTTCATCCAGGCCGGCGCGAGGTCAACGAGCGTGTAGTCGCGCAGCGCGTCGAGGTAATCTGGAAATCGGGTCTTCTTGAGCACGCCGACCGCGCCGGCCCTCGGCGCCTGGAGCTGGCCGCCCGCCATCTGGCGCAGATAGATTGCGTGCGCCGAGCGCCGAACAAATCCAAGGTAATTCATC